>NZ_CVTU01000100.1:0-4797 GCF_900004965.1 Pseudomonas sp. 44 R 15 | reverse complement strand
AGAGCGTTTTGCTTACTTTTGCGCTTTTCAAAAGTGAGCCGCTGTAAAAGCGGAACCATTAGCAGCCGTTACCGCAGAAACGGATATGTACTCAGTCTGATCCAACATCCCGGCCAGCCCCAAGGGCGCCATCGGGGGCAAGTCGAATCGTCGCACCGCCCCTCCCACATTGAGTAATGTGTATAGACGGACTGATCTGCATCACCTGCACTTTCCGCAATCCGACCTAGACTTGTCAGAACTTCCACTCCGACAAGGCCGTCACCCCCATGATCTCCATGTCCTCCTTCCACGCCATGCTTATCCCCATCCTGATCGGCATGATCATGCTCGCCGTGGGCTTCAATTTTCGTGACAACCCCCTTGGCGTGTTCGGCATGTGGGTCGGCATGCTGCTGATCCTGGGCACCGTGGTGTACAAGATCCTCGCCAAATTGGCGCAATGACACTCGCATCTGGCATAGCGGCCTCGTACACTCGGTCCATTCATCGCTTTCAAGGTTGACCGCCTCGTGCTTTCCCGTCTGTTTGCCCTGCCCCGCTACCTGCTGATCACCCTGCTCATAATGCTGCCGCTGACGTCCGCCCAGGCGGTGGGCTTGCCCGGGATGCTGGGCGGGTCCAACAAGGCCCAACCCCAGGCCGATGTGCCCCTGGGGCAGTCGCTGGACGAGGTGATCAAGACCCTGGAGAACGACCAGCAGCGCACCCAGTTGCTGAGCGACTTGAAAAAGCTGCGCGCCGCCACGCAGAAAGCCCAGCCGGCGGCCGAGCTGGGTGTGCTCGGCCTGATCGGCAGCACGCTGTCGGGCTTTGAACAGCAGTTCTCCGGCGCCGACAGCCCGCTGGGGCGCTGGGCCAATGAAGTCGATCTGGCCCGGGATGAACTCAGCGCGCTGATGCTGCCCGCCAACGAATGGCTGCCGATCATCTTTGGCTTTGCGCTGATCCTGGCAGTGTGGAGCCTGTTGGCCGCCGCGCTGATCTGGCTCAGCCACCGCGTGCGCGAGCGCTTCGGCTTGCCCGAAGAACTGCCGCAACACCCGCGTACCTGGGACATGCTGCGCTTTGCCTTGCGCAAGCTGGGCCCGTGGTTGATCGCCTTGGTGATTACGGTTTACCTGAGCTACGCCCTGCCCTCGTCCCTGGGCAAGTCGCTGGCGATGGTGCTGGCTTACGCGCTGGTGGTCGGCACCTGTTTCTCGGCGATCTGCGTGATTGCCTTCTCGGTGCTCGACGGCCCGCACCGCCACCGCGCCCTGTATATCCTGCGCCACCAGGCCTTCCGCCCGCTGTGGTGGATCGGCAGTTTTGCCGCCTTTGGCGAAGCCTTGAGCGACCCGCGACTGGTCGCGGCGCTCGGCCAGCACCTGGCGCATACGGCCGCGACGGTTGCCAATGTGATGGCAGCGCTGTCCACCGGCGTCTTCATCCTGCGGTTCCGTCGGCCGATCGCCCACCTGATCCGCAACCAGCCGCTGTCGCGCCGTCTGACGCGTCGCGCCCTCACCGACACCCTCTCGATCATCGGCACCTTCTGGTACCTGCCGGCGCTGTTGCTGGTGGGCATTTCGCTGTTCGCCACCTTCCTTTCCGCCGGCGACAGCAGCACCGCCCTGCGCCAGTCGCTGCTGTGCACGGTGCTGCTGGTGTTGTGCATGGTGATCAACGGGCTGGTGCGACGCCACGCCCTCAAACCGCAACGCGGGCACAAGCGCCATGCGCTGTACTCCGACCGCCTGAAAAACTTCGTCTACACCCTGGTGCACCTGGCGGTGTGGCTGGTGTTTATCGAGTTGGGGCTGCGGGTGTGGGGCCTGTCGATGATTCGCTTTACCGAAGGCGACGGCCATGAAGTCAGCGTCAAGCTGTTCGGTCTGGGCGGGACCTTGCTGTTCGCCTGGCTGATCTGGATCCTCAGCGACACCGCGATCCACCACGCCCTGACCCGCTCACGCAAAGGCCTGGCCAACGCGCGGGCGCAGACCATGATGCCGCTGATCCGCAACGTGCTGTTCGTGACCATTTTTATCATTGCCGCCATCGTCGCCCTGGCGAACATGGGCATGAACGTCACGCCGCTGCTGGCCGGTGCGGGTGTCATCGGTATCGCCATCGGTTTTGGTGCACAGTCGCTGGTGGCGGACCTGATCACCGGCCTGTTCATCATTATCGAAGACTCCCTGGCCATTGATGACTACGTGGACGTCGGCGGCCACCTGGGCACTGTCGAAGGCCTGACCATTCGTACCGTGCGCCTGCGCGATATCGACGGCATCGTGCACACCATTCCGTTCAGCGAAATCAAGAGCATCAAGAACTATTCCCGCGAGTTCGGCTACGCGATCTTCCGCGTGGCGATTCCCTACAACATGGAGATCGACGACGCGATCAAGCTGATGCGCGATGTCGGCCAGGCCATGCGTAACGACCCGCTGCAGCGCCGCAATATCTGGTCGCCGCTGGAGATCCAGGGTGTGGAGAGTTTTGAATCAGGCAGCGCGATCCTGCGCGCGCGGTTCAAGACCGCGCCGATCAAGCAATGGGAAGTGTCGCGGGCGTTCAACCTGTCGCTCAAGCGGCACCTGGATGAAGCCGGGCTTGACCTGGCGACACCGCGTTTGAGCGTGCAGGTGGTGACGGGGGGACAGGAAAAAGAAAGGCCTGAAGTCAACGCGAATTAATTGTTGGAGGGGGCTTGCCCCCGATTGCGGTGTGTCAGTTGATGCATCTGTAACTGATCCACTGCCATCGGGGGCAAGCCCCCTCCCACATTTGAAGCGCAGCGGTTACGCGAGTGCAGCGCCATCCATCTTCTGACGCAGGCTCAGCGGACGCATATCCGTCCAGTTCTCTTCGATATAGGCCAGGCATTCTTTCTTCATGCCGCTCTTGCCCACGGTGCGCCAGCCTTCCGGCACGGCCTTGTAGTCGGGCCAGATCGAATATTGCTCTTCGTGGTTGACCACTACCTGAAACAGGATGTCGTCGCGGTCAAATACTGAGGTCATTGCGGTTCTCCGTCGCTCAAAGGCCGGCTGCGCACCATGCGCAGCACTGATATCTGTAGAAACGTATCAAGGGCCAGGAAAATTAGACGCTGGCGACCGCCGCCGCCAGGGCGCGCCCGAAGATCTCGGCGACGCGGTCGATCTCGGCGGCGGTGATCACCAGCGGCGGCAGGAAGCGCACCACGCTGCCATGCCGCCCGCCCAGCTCGAGGATCAGGCCGCGCTTGAGGCATTCACGTTGCAGCAGGGGCGCAAGCTGGCGATGCACCGGCGGATGGCCCTGGATGTCGCATGCGCCATTGGGGTCCACCAGTTCCACGCCAAGCATCAGCCCACGCCCGCGAATATCGCCCAGGTGCGCAAAGTCGCGTTGCAGGATGCGCAGGTGTTCGCCCAAGCGCTCGCCCATCGCCGCCGCATGCGCGGCCAGGTTGTGCTCCTTGAGGTAGCGCATCACCGCAGAACCGGCCGCCATTGCCATCTGGTTGCCACGGAAGGTTCCGGCATGCGCACCCGGCAGCCAGGTGTCGAGCCAGTCGCGGTAGACCACCACCGCCAACGGCAAGCTGCCGCCAATGGCTTTGGACATCACCACCACGTCCGGGATGATCCCCGCGTGCTCGAAGGCAAACATTTTGCCGGTGCGGCCAAAGCCACTCTGGATCTCATCGACAATCAGCGCCACCCCTGCCTGTTCGGTAATGCGCCGCAAGCCGCGCAACCAGTCGAGATCCGCCGGCACCACGCCGCCCTCGCCCTGCACCACTTCGACAATCACCGCCGCCGGCGGCAGCACACCGGCTTCGGGATCGTTGAGCAGGTTTTCCAGATAATGCAGGTTGACCCGCACCCCTTCCGCGCCCCCCAGGCCGAACGGGCAGCGGTAGTCGTAGGGGTATGGCAGAAATTGCACACCATTGCCGAGCAACGCGCCCAAGGGTTTCTTCGGCCCGAGGCTGCCCATCAGGCTCAACGCGCCCTGGCTCATGCCGTGATAACCGCCCTGGAACGACAACACCGTACTGCGCCCGGTGGCGGTGCGTACCAGTTTCAAGGCCGCTTCCACCGCATCGGTGCCGGTCGGGCCGCAGAACTGGATCTTCGCCTGCCGCGCCAGCTCCGGCGGCAACAGGCCGAACAGGTCCTGCACGAACTGGTCCTTGACCGGTGTGGTCAGGTCCAGGGTGTGCAATGGCAACTCGTCGCTCAATACCTGTTGAATGGCCTGGATCACCACCGGGTGGTTATGCCCAAGCGCCAACGTGCCGGCGCCGGCCAGGCAATCAATGAAACTGCGGCCCTCCACGTCTTCCACGTAGATACCCTTGGCCCGCTTGAGCGCCAATGGGATGCGCCGCGGGTAGCTGCGGGCGTTGGACTCCTGCTGGCGCTGACGGGCCAGCAGCGGGGTTTCGTCGAACTGATAGAGCGTCTCGCTGGCGTGCACAGACGCGGCTTCAATGGGGCTGGTGGCGACTGACATCTCTCGATCCCTCAGGTGGTGATCCGTGGGAGTGGGGAATACGCACGGACTTCATGTTCTGAAGACGCATCAGCGAGAAGAGGATTTAGGGGCCGGTGGTGTCTAACTGATGAATGAAGATCCAAATGTGGGAGGGGGCTTGCCCCCGATAGCCATAGGTATCTACACAACCCTGTAGCGCCCAACCGTAACCACGATGCGAAGCGAGCCGCTCTTGATCTGCTTTTGATCCTAGGCGCCCCGTTAAACCACGCTGGCCGAACGCAGGCTTGAATCCGTGGGTAACCCGGCAGGACGCCGGGT
>NZ_CVTU01000050.1:0-627 GCF_900004965.1 Pseudomonas sp. 44 R 15 | reverse complement strand
ACAACGGTTCGTCGATTATCATCAAGGCTGGCGATACCGTCGGCACCGTGACCGTCCCTGCGCCAAGCGATGACGTGTTCATCGACAAGAGCACGCAGATCGTCAAAATCACTGACGCTTCCGGCGGCAACTTCGAGCAGCTGGTAGTTGCGCAAAACAGTGCCACGACAGCGATCAACGACACCATCGACAAGGTCGACGTGGTTCTGAGCGCTACCACCACGGTTGGCGAAGGCGGCAATATCGTCTACACCGCCAGCCTTGTGGATAAAAACGGCGCGCTGGTGACTAACATCACCAACCCGTTGACCGTGACGTTGGATAACGGCCAGAGCATCACCATTGGTGTGAATCAGTCGAGCGGTTCCGTTTCGGTTGCTGCGCCGGATGATGTGTACAAGGGCGACCAGACCGTCACCACTGCTATCAAGACTGTCACTGGGGGCGAGCACTTCGAAAATCTGGTTCCAGGCACCACGCCGGTTAATACCACCGTTACCGATACACCGGGTACCGACAACACCACCACTGTCACGCTGACCGCGCCGAGCGCAGTCAACGAAGGTGGCCAGATCACGTACACCGCGACCTTGAGCAACAAGGCCGGTACTGACGTCACTCTGAAAC
>NZ_CVTU01000027.1:0-5601 GCF_900004965.1 Pseudomonas sp. 44 R 15 | reverse complement strand
CACGGATTCAAGCCTGCGTTCGGCCAGCGTGGTTTAACGGGGCGCCTGAGATCAAAAGCAAAAGCGCGGCGGCCTTAGAGCCGACCGGTATCTTTTGCCGATCCGCGATCCAAATGTGGGAGGGGGCTTGCCCCCGATGAGGGAGAGTCAGTGAGTACATCAGTGACTGACACATCGCCATCGGGGGCAAGCCCCCTCCCACATTAGTAACCGCCCACCGGCCTGCGAAAATCCCCGGCATTCAACCCGAACCGAGTCATCTTGTTGTACAGCCCGCCCCGGGACACGTTCAACTGCCGGGCGGCCAGGCGGATATTGCCACCGGTGCTTTTCAGCGCGGCGACGATGGCATGCATTTCGTGGCTGCTCAGGTCCTGGGTGGGTTGCGGCGCATAGCCCTGGGCCAGGGCACGGGGCTTGCTGTCCAACGGCAAGTCGCCCGGCTGGATCAACTCGCCCATGGCCAGGTTGGTTGCCCGTTCGATGGCGTTTTCCAGTTCGCGCACGTTACCCGGCCAGGCATGGGCGCAAAGCAAGGCCAGCGCGTCCGGCGCGAAGCCCTGCACCGTTTTACGCAACGAGCGCGCGCAGCGCTTGAGGAAGTGCCGCGCCAGCAGCGGGATGTCTTCGCGGCGCATCCGCAGCGGCGGCACCGTCAGGTTCAGCACATTCAGGCGGTAATAAAGATCTTCACGAAACGCGCCGTCGGCCACTGCCTGGCTGAGATTGCGGTGGGTGGCGGCGATGATGCGCACATCCACCTGGCGTGCGCTTTTTGCGCCGACCCGCGCGACTTCACCTTCCTGCAACACCCGCAACAGGCTGACCTGGGCGTCGAAGGACATGTCGCCAATCTCATCCAGGAAGATGGTGCCGCCATCGGCCAGCTCGAACTTGCCCGCCGAGCCGCCACGGGCCGAGCCGGTGAACGCGCCCTCGACATGCCCGAACAGTTCACTCTGCACCAGGTCCCGTGGTATCGCACCGCAGTTGACCGCCACGAAGGGGCCTTGGCAACGCTCGCTGGCGTTATGGATAGCCTGGGCGAACAACTCCTTGCCGGTGCCGCTTTCCCCGAGAATCAGCGTGGTGGAATCACTGCGGCTGGCGATGCGCCCCAGGTGCAGCGCGTCCTGGATCGCCCGCGAGGTGCCCTGGATGGTGTCGAAGGTATACCGCGCCTGGGTGCCGACAATGCGCCGGGTGATTTCACGGATGCGCCGGTTTTCGCGCAGCGACACGATCACCCCGCCCTGCTCCAGTGGGCACACCGAGACCAGGCAGGCGAGTTGGCTGCGGTCATGCAAGTGGAATGTGCAATCCAGGTCGCGCACAGCCTCTCCCAGCACCTCGCTCAATTCACTGCGGCCCAGGCGCTGGAAGGGACTGCCAATCAGCTCCAGCCCCACCCCGAACAGCTGGCGGGCATAGCGGTTGAGCGCCTTGATGCAGCCGCGTTCATCCACCACCACGAGGCCTTCGTTGAGCACTTCGAGCACGGTTTGCTGTTCCTCCAGCAACGCCTGCAGCGCCATTTGCCGCGACACGGCTTCAGCGGCCGCCTGCACGGTGCCCAGGGTATGAAAGTGAAACCAGCCGGGTTCGGCGGTGAGCGTCAGCACGGCCAGGGTCTGGCCCTGGGCGTTCTTGATCGGCGCGGCGGCGCAGTGCATGCGGCGTTGACGCAGGCCGACCGCGAAGTTTTCTTCGGCCAGCACATACACCAGATGATCTTCAGCCAGCGCCAGGCCGGTGCAGTTGGTGCCCTGCACCGATTCGAGCAGTCGACTGCCCACGGGGGTGATATCCAGCCCGCAGAAATGCAAGGTGGTGCCCTCGGCATCGGTGAGGTTGATATGCCCGCGCGGGTTGTACGCCAGCAAGCCCTGCATGACTTGCGCGGCGGCGTCGATCAGCACGCGGTGGCTGGCCAGCGTGGCCGTCAGGCGGTCGGCGGCGACGAAGCGGTACGCGCTGTCGGCCGGATCAATACCGGCCTCGAGGCTGCGCAGCCAGGAGTCCCAGATCAATTGACGCACCTCGCGCGGGCGTTGCACCTGGCCGCGCAGACAGGCCTGCCACGCCTCTTCCAACGCGGCGACCGGGCCATCGTTCAGCGCCGCGGGGCCCAGCGCCGTCAGGTAGTCGAGGTCTTGCGCACTGATCGCAGCGCTCATAAGCGGGCTCCATGTTCATGTTTTAGACATGTCAGCATATACATGTCATTTAAATGAACACTATATTTTTTAAACTCTATAAATATCAGCTAGTTATATTCTGGCACAGCCTTTGCTCCTGCCCCTTTGCCAACCAGGATTGTCCTGAGGCCAACAATAAAAAGGGGTCACACATGAATACCAAACGCATCCGTCTGGGCTTGATCGGTGCCGGTCGCATGGGCAGCTTCCACGGCCTGACGGCCGCCCGCCACATCCCCGGCGCCTGCCTGGCCGCCATCGCCGACCCGACCCCAGGGCAAGCCGCGCGTCTGGCGGCGGAGCTGGGTGTGGACAAGGTCTACACCGACCCACAGCAACTGCTCGACGACCCGGACATCGACGGCATCCTCATCGCCGCCCCCGCCCGCAGTCATGCCGAACTGGTGATCAGCGCCGCCCGCGCCGGCAAGGGGATTTTCTGCGAGAAACCCATGGCCATCACCCTCGATGAAGCCGACCGCGCCATCGCCGCCGCGGCCGATGCCCGTGTGATCCTGCAGGTCGGCTTCAACCGGCGCTTCGCCAAGAGCTTTCGCAGCGCTCACCTTGAGGTGGCCGCAGGACGCATCGGCACCCCGCAGTTGCTGCGTTCAGTGACCCGCGACCCGGCGCTGAACAACCCTGGCGCCTCACCGCAATGGGTGATTTTCCTGGAAACCCTGATCCACGACTTCGACACCCTGCGCTACCTCAACCCCGATGCCGAAGCGGTGCAGGTGCAGGTGATGGCCGACGCACTGATCGCCCCGGAATACAAAAGCCGAGGCTTGCTCGACACCGCCGTGGTCACGATCCGCTTCGATAACGGTGCGATTGCCACCGCCGAAGCCAGCTTCCAGGCCGTGTATGGCTACGATGTACGCGGTGAAGTGTTCGGCAGCGCCGGCATGCTGACCATGGGCGGCGTGCAGGCATCCGACCTGGTGCGCTACCAGGCCCAAGGCATCCAGGCCGACACCCAACGCCTGGACACCGACCTGTTGCGCGACGCCTACATCGCCGAGCTCAACCACTTTGTCGACTGCCTGCGCAGCGGCGCCAAACCCCTGGCCAGCGGTGAAGATGCCCGCGCCGCCCTGGCGATTGCGCGCGCGTGTATCGAGTCCTACGAGCAAGGCACGGCGGTGAGCCTGTGATCCCGTTCAAGCTGGCGGTCAGTGCCGAGATGGTGTTCCTGGACCTGCCGTTCGTGGAGCGGGTCAAACGCATTCATGCACTCGGTTTCAGCGCCGAAATCTGGAGTTGGACAGACAAGGACATCAACGCCCTGGCCGCGACAGGCGCGGACTTCACCTCCATGACCGGCTACATCAGCGGCACGCTCACCGACCCTGACGGTATCCGCCACTTGCTCGACAGCGCCCGCGAATCCTTGAGCGTTGCCGAGCGCCTCAACTGCCCCAGCCTCAATCTGCACGGCACCGGCCTGGGCGACGGCGGCCTGCCGGTGCAGCCCGTCAGCCACACCTCCGGGCGCATGTGGCTGAGCGCCTGCAAGAGCCTGGAAAAGATCGCACGCCTGGGCGAGGACGCCGGCCGTGTGTTCCTGCTGGAAAACCTCAACACCGAGCTGGACCACCCCGGCACCCCGTTCGCCCGTGCCGCCGACACCCTGGCCCTGATCGAAGCGGTGGGCAGCGCGCATTTGAAGATGAACCTGGACCTGTACCACGCGCAGATCGGCGAAGGCAACCTGATCGAACTGATCCAGCGCGCAGGCCCCGCCATCGGAGAAATCCAGGTGGCCGACGTGCCCGGACGCCAGGAGCCCGGCACCGGCGAAATCCACTACCCGGCGATTGCCAGGGCGCTGCATGCCATGGGCTACAGCGGCGTGGTCGGCCTGGAAGGCTGGGCCAGCGGCGACAGCGACAGGGCCCTGGAGCGTTTCCGCCAGGCGTTCACCCTATAACAACAAGAGGAACAGCTCATGCATCGCTATTCATTGATCGTGGCCACACTGTTACTGCTGTTGAGCCAATCAAGCTTTGCCGCGTATCGCATCGGCGTGAGCATCGCGCGGGTCGACGATAACTTCATGACCTACGTGCGCACCGGCCTTGAAGCGGCCGCCACGCAACAGGACGTGCAGATCCAGTTCGAGGACGCCCAGGGCGACGTGGTGCGCCAGCTCAATCAGGTCGAAGGCTTCCTCAACCAGAACGTCGACGCGGTGATCGTACTGCCGGTGGACACCGCCGCCACCGCCAACATCACCCGTGCCGCCGTCGCCAGCAACACCCCGCTGGTGTACGTCAACCGTCACCCGGATGAACGCACATTGCCCAAGGGTGTGGTCACGGTGGCGTCCAACGACATTGAGGCCGGGCAATTGCAGATGCGCTATCTCGCGGAAAAACTCGGCGGCAAGGGCAACGTGGCGATCATCATGGGCGACCTGGCGCAAAACGCCACCCGCGACCGCACTGAAGGCGCCAGGCAGGTGCTCAAGGAATTTCCGGGCATCAGGATCGTTGAGCAGCAAAGCGCCGAATGGCAACGCAGCAAGGCCATGGACCTGACCAGCAACTGGTTGCTGGCGGGCACCCAGTTCGACGCGATCGTGGCCAACAACGATGAAATGGCGATTGGCGCGGCCATGGCGTTACAGCAGGCGGGCAAGGCCAAGGGCGAAGTGGCGATTGTGGGGATCGACGGCCTGCCCGATGGACTGGCGGCGATCCGGCGCGGCGTGCTCAGCGCATCGGTGTTCCAGGACCCCAAAGCCCAGGCGACCCAGGCCGTGCAGGCGGCAGTGCGGATGATCAAGGGCGAGCCGATTGAGTCGGAGGTGTGGGTGCCTTTCGAGCTGATCAAGCCCGAACAGGTAGCCGTCTTCGAGCAACGCTACAAATAAATCGAAGACAAGCCCCTCCCACACAAACAACGTATCCACGATGCGAAGCGAGCCGCTCTTGCTCTTGATCTGCTTTTGATCTCAGGCGCCCCGTTAAACCACGCTGGCCGAACGCAGGCTTGAATCCGTGGGTAACCCGGCAGGACGCCGGGTTAGCCGCACTGGGCCATGGATGGCCCATTGCGGCGGCCCACGGATTCAAGCCGGAGAGAGGGCACACCGAGCCTAGGCGAGGTGCCGAGTGGTGGGGCAAGAGCCCTTTGGTTACTTTGGGGCTTTTCCAAAGTGACCCGCCGTCAGGGCGGAACCCTAAGTAGCCGTGACCGCAGAAACGGATATGTACTCAACCCCATCCACCATCCTGGTCGGCCCTGAGGCCGCCATCGGGGGCAAGCCCCCTCCCACATTTTGGCCAGGATCGACAAAAAATCCCGGTCGGCTCTAAGGCCGCCGCGCTTTTGCTTTTGATCTCAGGCGCCCCGTTAAACCACGCTGGCCGAACGCAGGCTTGAATCCGTGGGCAAC
>NZ_CVTU01000030.1:0-65841 GCF_900004965.1 Pseudomonas sp. 44 R 15 | reverse complement strand
AAACCGCCTGCACGCCCACGCCGTCACCCAGCAAGGAAACCACCTTTACCAACGCCAATACGACTACGACAAAGCCGGCAACCTCGCCCGCCTGATCGACACCCGCAAAGGCGAACACCGTTACCGCTACGACCCACTAAACCGCCTGACCCGCGCCGATCACTCGCAAGACGTACAGGAGCGTTTCGGCCACAACCCCGCCGGCAATTTGCTTATGCAAGACAGGCCGGGGCCGGACATCGTGGCGGGCAATCGCCTGATGATCCAAGGCGGTCACCATTACGACTATGACGCTTTTGGAAATCTAATAAGAGAACGGCGTGGCAAGGGTCATGCACTCGTCACCGAGTACCGCTACGACTGCCAGCACCGGCTGATCGGCCTCACCAAGCCCAACGGCCAAACCGCAAGCTATCGCTATGACCCGTTTGGTCGACGTATCAGCAAAACCATAGAAGAGAAAACCACAGAGTTCTTCTGGCAAGGCGACAAGCTGATCGCCGAACACCATGCGGAACGTCATCGCAGCTACCTCTACGAACCCGACAGCTTCCGCCCGCTGGCACTGCTGGAAGGCTTCGGGCCGGAAGACGTAAAGCCCTACCACTACCAACTCGACCACCTCGGCACACCGCAGGAACTCACCACGCCCGACGGTGAAATCGTCTGGTCCGCGCACCACCGCGCCTACGGCGAAATCAGCCGCCTCGACGTCGGCAAAATCGACAATCCGCTGCGCTTCCAAGGCCAGTACTACGACCAGGAAAGCGGCCTGCACTACAACCGCCATCGCTACTACCACCCGAATATCGGTCGTTACCTGACGCCGGACCCGGTGAAGCTGGCGGGTGGGATGAATGGGTACCAGTACGTGCCCAATCCTACTGGGTGGGTGGATCCGCTAGGTTTAAGTACATGTCCAGGCGCGGTCGGATGTAAACCACAGCTTAATACAGAAAAATCTCACGGGCAGGTAAAGGTAGATGAGGGAGCTCCCCCGCTACCCAGCTCAGAAAAAAAACGAGAATATCTGTATCGCGGTGACTTAAGAGAACCAGACGAAATCTTTAATAATGGATTTGAAAGTCGAGGAGACAGCACAGACCTTTTCCTGCACGTGTTGAATAATGCCAGTCCTCCTAGCAATTTCGTCCCCACTTCATCCTCAAGGAAACAAGCGTTGGTATTTGCTTCAAGCTTTGGATTCGAAGAAGGTTTCCTTTACACACTGAGGAAAATTCCTGGAATAGACGTAAACAAAGAGCTCGGGAAGCTCTCAAAACATAAAAACGAATTAGAAATCGCAATTCCCGGTCGAATAGATACCAAGGATATTTTAGGTGCATCGCCAGTTAATGAAGACGGAACCTTTAAGGGATATACAATTTTGAACCCGCATAGGAAATACCCATGAAATCACGTGAAATCACCATTATCAAAGACGGGATACGTGACAGTGCAGTGATCGAATATGAAGGCGGTAAATCTACCCTTTATCTATTGCTAAGCAACGGGATCCAAAAAACCTATACAGCAATGGACTTATACGATTGCTTCGGCTTATTAAGAGCTGATATGAAAGACACGTTGTTTCTTTGCAAAGGCGCCAAAATCAACGTCCACACGTCAGGTATGTCTTCACATATGTCAAACGGTCTTATTGCTTACGAACTGACAATGGGGCAGCCAGAAGGGGAACTTGTGCATATATTTTCTTATGAAGAAAACGATCTCACCAATGATATACAAGAGCAGCATGATTTCTGCCAGCGCTGGGCTGAATCGGTGCAAACTTAGCAAATGCATCTGTGACGAGCACGCTCGCCACAGAATGAGCGTCTACCTAAATCCCCGCCAACGCCAAATCCATCGCAAAATACGTAAATATCAAATCCGCCCCCGCCCGCTTGATCGAGCCCAGGGTCTCGCGCACTACGCGATCCTCGTCAATCGCCCCGGCCTGTGCGCCGAATTTGATCATCGCGTACTCGCCGCTCACCTGATACGCCGCCACCGGCAGGCGTGAGGCTTCGCGGATGTCGCGGATGATGTCGAGGTAGGCGCCGGCCGGTTTGACCATCAGCGCATCGGCGCCTTCCTGCTCGTCGAGCAGCGATTCGCGTACGGCCTCGCGGCGGTTCATCGGGTTCATCTGGTAGCTTTTGCGGTCGCCCTTGAGGGCGCTGCCGCCGGCTTCGCGGAACGGGCCGTAGAGGGCCGAGGCGAATTTGGTGGAGTAGGCCATGATCGGGATGTGGGTGAAACCGGCATCGTCCAGGGCGCGGCGGATGGCCTGGACCTGGCCGTCCATCGCCGCCGAGGGCGCGATGACGTCGGCACCGGCGCGGGCGGCGGCCACGGCTTGTTTGCCGAGGTTGACCAGGGTCGCGTCATTATCGACGTGGGCGCCGTGCATCACGCCGCAGTGGCCATGGTCGGTGTATTCGCAGAAGCAGGTGTCGGACATCACGATCATTTCCGGCACGGCGTCCTTGATGATCGACGACATGCGCGAGACCAGGCCGCGCTCTTTCCACGTATCGCTGCCGCTGGCGTCCAGGTGGTGGGAAACGCCAAAGGTCATCACAGACTTGATGCCGGCACGGGCATAGCGCTCGATCTCGCCGGCCAGCTTTTTCTCAGGAATACGCAACACGCCCGGCATGCTGGTGATCGGCACGAAATCGTCGATTTCTTCTTCGACGAAAATCGGCAGCACCAGGTCGTTGAGCGTGAATTCGCTTTCCTGGAACAGGCCACGCAGCTCCGGAGAGCGGCGCAGGCGACGGGGGCGGGCTTGGGGGAACTGGCTGGTCATGGCTTTCCTGAAAAGTGGCTGAAATCTTTGGGGCCAAAGCTTATGCCCCAAGCCCCGGCGGCACAAATGCCGAGGGGCCAACAGTGTATTGCGCAGCACGTAACAATTGCATTGATCTAGAGCTGTAAATGCCCTTCGATGCAGACGGCAACGGCGCCGCCAACCCAGATTTCACTGCCCTGGCGCTCGATGCGAATACGCCCCGCTCGCCCGATGGCGGTGCCTTGGCTGACCACGTAGCGCTCCGGCGCCAGGCCCTCGCCGAGCAGCCATTGGGCAAGCCCGGCGTTCAAGCTGCCGGTGGCCGGGTCTTCCTGAGCACCGTCGCCGGCGATGAAGGCGCGCACCTCAAACTGTGCGTCGTCCCCTGTGCCGGGCGCGATGACGCCAACCGCCAGTCCGAGCAACTGCGAGTAGTCAGGCCGCAGCGCCAGCACAGCCTGTCGATCAGCCAGCATCACCGCCAGCCAACCCGCGCCGTTATCCACCCACTGGCTACGCACAATAGCGCCGGGCGCCAGGCCCAGCCCCACGCGCACACGCTCAAGCAGTGATGCCTCGACAACGCCGGAACGCAACAGCGGTGGCGCGATGAACGCCAGCTCGTCGCCTTCGCGTCGAATGCGTACCAGGCCGATTTCGCACTCCTGAATGATCTCTTGCCCACGCGCAACACCGCCTGCCTGCAACCACGCATGGCAACTGCCCAAGGTCGGATGCCCGGCAAACGGCAGTTCCTGCAAAGTTGTGAAAATTCTTACCCGGTAGTCGGCTCGTGGGTCACGGGGCGTCAGCAAAAACGTGGTTTCGCTGAGGTTCGTCCACTTGGCGAAGTCGGCCATCTGCTGGTCCGTCAGGCTGTCGGCCCCAAGCACCACGGCAACTGGGTTGCCTTTGAGCGGCACACGGCTGAAGACATCCAGTTGTTTGAAATCGAAAATCGGCATGCTCAGCTCGGAATATTCAGGCCACGAATCACCGCTGGGCGTGCGACAAAACCGTCCAGCGCGCGCAGTACGTTAGGGAAATCGGCGATGCCTACCAGGTCGCCCGATTCGTAGAAACCGATCAGGTTGCGAATCCAGGGGAAGGTGGCGATGTCGGCGATGCTGTAATCGTCACCCATGATCCAGGTGCGGCCCAGCAGGCGTTTTTCCAGTACCTGGAGCAAGCGCCGCGACTCGGCGGCATAACGGTCGCGCGGGCGCTTGTCTTCATAGGCCTTGCCGGCGAACTTGTTGAAGAACCCCAACTGGCCGAACATCGGGCCGATCCCGCCCATCTGGAACATCAGCCACTGGAGGGTTTCGTAGCGAGTGGCCGGGTCTTCGGCGAGCAACTGGCTGGTCTTTTCCGCCAGGTAAATCAGGATCGCGCCGGACTCGAACAACGCCAGCGGCTGCCCGCTGGGGCCATTGGGGTCGATGATTGCGGGGATCTTGTTATTGGGGTTCAGCGACAGGAACTCGGGGGATAATTGGTCCTGGGTGTCGAAGCTGACCTTGTGCGCCTCATAAGGCAGGCCCAGCTCTTCGAGCATGATCGAGACTTTTACACCGTTGGGCGTAGGCAGCGAGTACAGTTGCAGGCGCTCCGGGTGCTGCGCGGGCCATTTGCTGTTGATCGGGAAAGCGGCGAGTGCGTTCATCGAGGAAGTTCCTGAGCTCAAAATCCCCATGATAGTCATCTGCTCGGCGTCGTGCATGCGTCATCATTGAGCAACATTGCCTGACTAGAATCCCCGTGGGCGAACCAAAATGCCCGAATGCACTCATAAGTGCGCTTGTTCGGTGAATGGAGGCACCTGGCTATACCGACATGGAACACCCTCAGACGCGCACCGCGCCACTGGGCCGGGCCTGTCAGCCTTAACCCGACGCAAGAAGACTCGAACCTAATGAAGATCAAGCCTCTGCGCCTTGTGCAACACATCAAACGTTATTCATACATCATGTTACCGCTGCTGCTGGTCACGGCGGGTATTGTCACGGCACTGGATGCCCGTGAAAGCCGCGCGCAACCGGTAGACGGCGTGCAAACCCTGGTATTTCTGCGCCACGGCGAAAAACCTGCCGGGGGCCTGGGCCAACTCAATTGCCAGGGCCTGAACCGTGCGATGAACCTGGCCAGTGTCTTGCCGGAAAAATTCGGCAAGGCCGATTTCGTGTTCGCCGCCAACCCGACGCGCAATGTCGAGGAAGGTGAGCACGACAACTCCTACAGCTACATTCGCCCGCTGATGACCATCAGTCCCAGCGCAATCAAGCTGGGCCTGCCGGTCAACATCAAGTTCTCGGCAAACGACACCAGTGCCCTGGCCGATGAACTGGTCGAAGACAAGTACCACAACGCCACGATCTACACCGCCTGGTCCCACGGTTACCTGCCGGAGTTGATCAACAAAGTCGCCAGTGAAGCGGCAGGCGAAAAGCACACCATCACCGAAGACTGGTCCGGTAACGACTATGACTCGCTGTATGTGCTGACACTCACCTGGCACAACGGCAAGGCCTCGCTGCTCAGTCGCAACTACAAGCAGGGACTCGATAATGGTGTGCAAACCTGCCCGGATCCGACCCAAGTCAGCGCAGATATCTGAAGGTTGAGCGTCAGGCGCGTATGATGCTGCGCTATTGACTCATCGGCGGAACATCTTCATGTCCAACCTCCCTTCTGCCCAGCCCAACCGGGGCTGGTCGTTCTGGTGCAAACCTGCGCTGTTTCTCCTGGTGGCCTGCGTCGGCCTCTACTACGTGAAATGGTCGCCCTACTACCTCAAGGCCTTTGTCGCGGCCGACAACCACAGCATCGGTGCCTCGATTCTCAATGACCAGCAAAGCTCGCCCCTCGCGGCGGCGCTGGCCTATGCCCAGGTGTATTTCCTGGCGATCTGGAAAGCCGCCGTGCTGGCGGTGATCCTCGGTTCGCTGCTGCAAGTGCTGATCCCGCGCGACTGGCTGCTGCGCCTGTTTGGCCGGGCCGGACTGGGCTCGACCCTGCGTGGCGGGCTGTTCGCCTTGCCGGGGATGATGTGCAGTTGCTGCGCGGCGCCGGTGGCGGCAGGCATGCGCCGTCAGCAGGTGTCGGTGGGCGCGGCGCTGGCGTTCTGGATTGCCAACCCGGTATTGAACCCGGCCACGCTGGTGTTCATGGGCTTTGTGCTGGGTTGGGGCTTTACCGCGTTGCGGCTGGTGGCGGGGATTGTGCTGGTGGTGGGTGTGTCATTGATCGCGCAGCGTATTGCGCGCCCGGACCAAGTGCCGGAAGCGGCGCTGGAGGCCGTGGCCGAGGTCAGCACTGCTGAGTCCGAACCCTTCCTGACGCGCTGGTTACGGACGTTGTGGCAGCTGTTCTGGAGCACCATCCCGGTGTATATCCTCGCGGTGCTGATCCTCGGCGCGGCACGGGTCTGGCTGTTCCCCCATGTGGACGGGGCGATGGCCGACAGCCTTGTGTGGCTGGTTCCGCTGGCGATAGTCGGCACGTTATTCGTGATTCCTACGGCGGCCGAGATTCCCATCGTACAAACCATGATGACCCTGGGCATGGGCACCGGCCCGGCCGTCGCCTTGCTGATGACCCTGCCGAGCATAAGCTTGCCGTCGCTGCTGATGCTGCGCAAGGATTTCGATGCGCGGGTGCTGGTGACGGTGGCCGGGCTGACCATGCTGATGGGAGTGGTGTGCGGGTTGATCGGGGCGGTGATTCTTTAGATTTCAAGTGGGCTGACGACCCTTTCGCGGCCGTCGCCGTACCGCCATCTACTGTGGGAGGGGGCTTGCCCCCGATAGCGGTACATCAGTCGCAACATCAGTGGCTGACACTCCGCCATCGGGGGCAAGCCCCCTCCCACATTTTGATTTGCATGCATCCAGCGCAGTGCTTTACAACCAATGCCAGAACTGGCTCCAGAACCCTCGACCCAACTCATCCTTGCACCCGGCATATTGCCGCGCATACAGCTGCGAACGCGCCTGCACCTTGCTCGCCACCGGCAGTAGCCAGGCTTTGCTGGCGTAGGTGCGCTGGCGGTAGCCGCCCCTACAAAAAATCCTTAAGGCTTGCCCGCGAAGGGGCCTTCGAAACCTGCCAATCAACCGCGCCGAGCAGCACGCTCAAGCAAGTATTCCACCACCGCACCCTGCTCCCCGGCGAACTCGATCCGCGCGCCTTTCTTTTCACGCTGAAACGCGTACATCGGGTCGTAATACTCGCGCAACAAGCCTTCGATCCACACGCGGTGCAGGTCCACTGCCCCGCTGCGTGCCTGTTCCGCCAGGGCGTCCTGCAAAATCGCCTGCAGCCGCTGAAAGCGTTCGCCGCCCAGGCGCTTATGGATATTGGCAAGGCTTTGGGTCAGACGTTCGGCAAAGAGTGCCTGGCCATTTTCACCCAATACCTCAATGAACTCGGCGCACAGGTCGACCACATAATCGCGCAGGATGCGCTCGACGCGACCTTCAACGCTGTCTTCGAGCCACACCATCGGGAATGCCTGCATACCTTTGTGTAACGGCAGCGGCAGCGCGCAGCTGCCGATCATGCGGCTCTCGTCCTCGACCACGAACTGTTCGATGCCCGCCGCGCGTTTTTTCAGCACGTCCACCGCGAGGCGGTTTTCGAAGTCGATAGTGGAAGGCTGCGCCGTGGCGCGCTTGCCGAAGCTGGAGCCGCGATGGTTGGCATGGCCTTCCAGGTCCAGGGCGTTGCGTAACTGACCGAGCACTTCGGTCTTGCCGGTGCCGGTCATGCCGCCGAGCAGCACAAAATCACATTGAGCAGTCGCCTGGTCCAGCGTATCCAGTAGGAAAGTACGCATGGCCTTGTAGCCACCACCGACACGCGGATACTCGATACCCGCTTCGGTTTTCAGCCATTGCTGCACAATCTGCGAGCGCAACCCGCCGCGAAAGCAGTACAGGTAGCCCTGTGGATTGGCCTGGGCGAACTGTGCCCATTGCTCGATACGCACGGCCTTGACCGCCCCCGACACCAGCTCATGGCCCAGCACGATTGCAGCTTGCTGGCCTTGCTGCTTGTAGCAGGTGCCGACCCGCTGGCGCTCTTCGTCGGTCATCAGCGGCAGGTTGACCACGCCGGGGAACGCGCCCTTGGTGAACTCGACCGGCGCGCGGGTATCCATCATCGGCCGGTCGTTGAGGAAAATGTCGCGGTAATCGGTGATATCAGTCGCCATCAAATCACCTCTACCGCGTTGGTCTGTCGCTCAAGCAGTTCGCCAATGGACTCCAGGACCAGGCCCAGTTCAGCGGCCACCGCGTGGAACTCGGCGTCGCCTTCGGGCGTGACGGCGATCAGCAAGCCACCGCTGGTTTGCGGATCGCACAGCACGCGCTTGTGCAGTTCCTGCACGCGCCCGACCTTGCTGGCGTAGCTGTCGAAGTTGCGCAAGGTGCCACCGGGTACGCAGCCCTGGTCCAGGTAGTATTCGACGCCTGGCAAGCGTGGGACTTTTGCATATTCGATGCGGGCCGTGAGGCCGCTGCCGTCGGCCATTTCCACCAGATGTCCGAGCAAGCCGAAACCGGTGACATCGGTCATCGCCGTCACCCCGGCCAGCTTGCCGAAGCGGCTACCGGGTTTGTTGAGGGTACACATCCAGTCGCGGGCCAGGCCGATGTCGGCCTCGCGCAACTTGCCCTTCTTTTCGGCGGTAGTAAGGATGCCGATGCCCAAGGGTTTGGTCAGGTACAGCTTGCACCCTGCGGTGGCGGTGTCGTTGCGCTTCATATGGCGTTTTTGCACGATGCCGGTCACGGCCAGGCCGAAGATCGGTTCCGGCGCGTCAATGGAATGCCCACCCGCCAGCGGAATGCCCGCAGCGTCGCACACCGCACGGCCACCGCGGATCACTTCGCGGGCGATCTCCGGCGCCAGCACATTCACCGGCCAGCCAAGAATGGCAATAGCCATCAACGGGTCGCCGCCCATGGCGTAGATGTCGCTGATGGCGTTAGTGGCGGCAATGCGCCCGAAGTCGAAGGGATCGTCGACAATCGGCATGAAAAAGTCCGTGGTGGATACCACGCCGCGTTCGTCGTCGATGGCGTAAACCGCCGCATCATCGCGTGAAGCGTTGCCCACCCAGAGGTTGGGATCGAGGTTTTGTGCGCCACTGCCGGCCAGAATCACCTCCAGCACCTGAGGCGAGATCTTGCAACCGCAACCCGCACCATGGCTGTACTGCGTAAGTCGAATCTGCTCGCTCATGGGAAACCTCTGACTATCGTGTAGGAAAATTCTACCAGATAGCCAAAAGCCAACCGCGCTCTAATGAACGCGGCCGGCTTTTCAGGTCAAGCGTTACTGCCGGGCAGCAAGCAAACGCGCGTGCCGGTTACGTCGGGCAATGTTCAGGCATTCGATCGCCGCCGAGAACGCCATGGCCGCATACACGTAGCCTTTTGGTACATGGGCGCCAAAGCCTTCGGCGATCAGCGTCATGCCGATCATGATCAGGAAACCCAGGGCCAGCATCACCACGGTCGGGTTGTCGTTGATGAACTTGGCCAAGGGTTCGGCCGCCACCAGCATCACGATGACCGAGGTCACCACGGCAATGATCATGATCGGCAAGTGTTCGGTCATGCCCACTGCCGTGATGATGCTGTCGATCGAGAACACCAGGTCGAGCAGCAGGATCTGCCCGATGGCGGCAGCAAAGCCGATGGCAACCGTATTGCCAACGCTGGCTTTCTCTTCAGGCGCCGGGTCCATGCTGTGGTGGATCTCGGTGGTTGCCTTCCACACCAGGAACAGGCCACCGGCGATCAGGATCATGTCCTTCCACGAAAAGGCCTGGCCGAACACTTCGAACACCGGCGCCGTCAGCTGCACGATAAAGGCAATGGTGCTCAGCAAGCCCAGGCGCAATATCAGCGCCATGCTGATGCCAATGCGCCGCGCCTTGGCCCGATGCTGCTCGGGCAGTTTGTTGGTGAGGATCGAGATGAAGATCAGGTTATCGATGCCCAGCACGATTTCCATGACGATCAAGGTGGCCAGCGCGATCCACGCGGTGGGGCTGGCGGCCAGTTGTAAAAGATAATCCATAGGTCAGTCCTGACGTTGTGCTGGGAAATTAGGTTTCTTGGGTGTTCGATTCAGCGTCTTTTTCTGCCGGGTCGTCCTTTTTCTGCGGACTGATCAAGCCTTGGGTCGCTTCACTCAATGCCTGTTCGGCGGCCTTCTGGGTGTCATCGATGGCTTGCTTGGCCGACTCGGTGGCCTTGCCCAGCACCTGCTGCGCGCTTTTCTCGACCTGATCACAACCGCTGATCATCACCAATGAAAGCGCAAGCAGCGACGCCGCGCCCAGGGAATTGAGTTTCATGATGTATTCCTCGTTAGAACCCCTGGGGCCAAATAGTGGCCCCGCGATAGCGAGGCATTTTATGCAGATGAACAGTTCAGAAAAATTCGTATTTTTCTCAGGTATACTTCGGTTTTTACGAAGTGTAGACGGTGATGCTCAATTATCGACAGTTGCATTACTTCTGGGTGGTGGCGAAGACGGGCAGCATCGTGCGCGCCTGCGAACAACTGAACCTTACGCCCCAAACCATCAGCGGGCAGATCAGCCTGTTGGAACAGACCTTTGGCATCGCCCTGTTTCAGCGCGTAGGGCGCCAGCTGGAGCTGACCGAAGCCGGGCGCCAGGCCCTGCCCTACGCCGAGCAGATGTTCCAGACCGGCAATGAATTGGAGGCGATGCTACGCGCGCAGCCCAATGAGCAGCAGATTGTGTTTCGCGTCGGGGTGGCGGACGTGGTGCCCAAGTCCATCGTGTACCGCCTGATCGCGCCCACCATGGAGCTGAGCGAACCGATCCGCATCACGTGCCGTGAAGACAAACTCGAACGGTTATTGGCCGACCTGGCGATCCAGCGCCTGGACCTGGTGATTTCCGACAGCCCGATGCCTACTCACCTGGACATCAAGGGCTACAGCCAGAAGCTGGGGGAATGCGGCATCAGCTTTTTTGCCACCCACGCGTTGGCCGAGCAACATGGCGGCGCGTTCCCGGCGTGTTTGCACGGCGCACCGTTGTTGATCCCCGGCGCGGAGACCGTGGTGCGCAGCCGTTTGCAGCGCTGGTTCGCCGATCAGCAGATTCAGCCCAGGATCATCGGCGAGTTCGACGACAGCGCCTTGATGCAGGCATTCGGGCAATCCGGCAGCGGCATTTTTATCGCCCCCAGCGTGATCGCCGATGAGGTGGTGCGCCAGTACGGCGTGGCACTGATCGGCCAGACCGACGCGGTGACCGAATCGTTTTACGCCATCTCGGTGGAGCGCAAGGTCAAGCACCCGGGCATCGTGGCGATTACCGAAGGCGCCCGACGCGAACTGTTTACCGCCCTGCCCTGACCACACTGTGGGCGCGATTTGGCAAATCCGACGGTGGCGGTGACGCAATGACGCAGCAAACGGGACTCGTCCTACAGCATGCTAGACTTTGCGCCTGCTTCCTACAGTACTTTCTCCCTGCAATGCTGTGCCCACTAAAAAAACTAGAGACAACCGTTTATGACTGCTGCCCCTTCTCTGCTGCAACGTTTAATGCGCGTCAGCCTGGTCACCCAAATCATCATCGGCCTGATCGCCGGCATTCTGCTGGCCCTGTTGCTGCCAGAGGCCGCCAAGGCCACCGGCTTTATCGGCAAAGTGTTCGTCGCGGCCCTGAAGGCCGTCGCGCCGATCCTGGTGTTCGTGCTGGTGATGGCGTCCATCGCCAATCATAAACACGGCCAGGAAACCCATATCCGACCGATCCTGTTTCTGTATTTGCTGGGTACCTTTGCCGCTGCGGTGGTCGCGGTGGTTGCCAGCATGATGTTCCCGTCTTCCCTGGTCCTGGCTACCCATGACGCCACCGTCAGCGCCCCCGGCGGTATCGGCGAGGTGCTGCAAAGCCTGCTGCTCAGCGTGGTGGATAACCCGGTCAGCGCGCTGATGAATGCCAACTTCATTGGCATCCTGGCCTGGGCCATCGGCATGGGCATTGCCATTCGCCATGCAGGCGACACCACCCGCACCGTGCTCGACGACCTGTCCAATGGCGTAACGCTGATCGTACGGATGGTGATCCGCTTCGCCCCGCTGGGGATCTTCGGCCTGGTCGCCTCGACCCTGGCCACCTCCGGCTTCGGCGCCCTGCTCGGCTATGCCCATCTGCTGGTGGTATTGATCGGCTGCATGCTGTTTGTGGCGCTGGTGATCAACCCGGCCATCGTATTCTGGAAACTGCGTCGCAACCCTTACCCCCTGGTGCTGCTGTGCCTGCGCGAAAGCGGTATCACCGCGTTCTTTACCCGCAGCTCGGCGGCGAATATTCCGGTGAACCTGGCGTTGAGCAAACGCCTGGGCCTGCATGAAGACACGTATTCGGTGTCGATCCCCCTGGGTGCCACGATCAACATGGCCGGTGCGGCAATCACCATCACTGTACTGACGCTGGCAGCCGTGCATACGCTGGGCATCGCCGTGGACATGCCCACCGCCGTACTGCTCAGCGTGGTCGCGGCCATCTGTGCCTGCGGGGCTTCGGGCGTGGCCGGCGGCTCGCTGCTGCTGATTCCGCTGGCGTGCAGTCTGTTCGGCATTCCGAGTGAGATTGCCATGCAGGTGGTGGCTGTCGGCTTCATCATCGGCGTATTGCAGGATTCGGCGGAAACCGCGCTCAACTCGTCCACCGATGTGTTGTTCACCGCAGCGGCGTGTTTGGACAAGGATGCACAGCCGGCTTGAACACCAGCCATTGCGCAACGAGCCGGACGCGGAGCGTCCAGGGCGGCATTCCCACGCAGAGCGTGGGAACGATCATGTCACAGGCTTAGAAAGCGCCCATGTAGTCACGCTTGCCCACTTCCACGCCGTTGTGACGCAACAAGGCGTAAGCGGTGGTGACGTGGAAGAAGAACTGCGGCAGGCCGTAGGTCAGCAGGTAGGACTGGCCGCTGAAGCGCTTCTCTTTCGGGGTGCCCGGGCGAGTGACGATCTCGATGCCTTCCTTGCCGTCGATTTGCTCAGGCTTGATGGTGTCGACAAAGGCCAGCACTTTGGCGATCAACGCTTGCAGGTCGGCGAAGGTGACTTCGCTGTCTTCGTACTTGGGCACTTCAATCTCGGCCAGGCGTGCACTGACACCTTTGGCGAAGTCGACAGCAATCTGTACCTGGCGCACCAGTTGGAACATGTCCGGGAACAGGCGCGCCTGCAGCAAGGCGTTCGGCTCGATGTTTTTGGCGCTGGCGTGGGCTTCGGCCTTGTTCAGCACATCGCTCAGGGCGTTGAGCATTTGCTTGAAGACTGGGATGGAAGCGGCATACAGGGAAATAGTCATGTCAGTCTCACGGTAATGGCAGGGTTGGAACCAGCGACGATTATAGCCATGCCTGCCGCTTGTCTTTTATTTTTTCCGGCTTAGGCTAGTGGATTCACTGCATAGGGAACGCGCGATGACCGCCGAGCACGACACCGACACTTCTGAGCCGCGCCTGAACAGCACGGAAATCCGCGTCCTGGGCTGCCTGATCGAGAAGCAGGCGACCAACCCGGAAACCTATCCCCTGACCCTTAACGCCCTGATGCTGGCCTGTAACCAGAAGACCAGCCGCGAACCGGTGACCAACCTCAGCCAGGGCCAGGTTGGCCAAAGCTTGCGCGTACTGGAAGGCCAGGGTTTTACCCGGCTGGTCATGGGCAGCCGCGCCGACCGCTGGGAACACCGCGTCGACAAGGCGCTGGAACTGGTACCGGCGCAGGTCATCCTGATCGGGCTGTTGTTCCTGCGCGGGCCGCAGACCGTCAACGAGTTGCTGACGCGCAGCGGGCGCATGCATGACTTTGAAGACGCCGAGCAAGTGGTGCATCAGCTGGAACGCCTGATTGCCCGCGGCCTGGCTGTGTTGGTGCCGCGCCAGGCGGGGCAGCGCGAAGATCGGTATACCCATGCGCTGGGCGACCCGGCGGATATCGAAGCGATTATTGCCGCACGCGGGAACCCGGTGGAGCGTGGCGGCGGGGCCGTCGGCGCCGACCGCATTGAAGAGCTGGAAGCGCGGATTGCCGCCCTGGAAGAACGCCTGACACAGTTGGAACAGGCCTGACGAGATTCAATCTTGCGCTAATGCCAATTAGTTAAGCGCACACCACCGTCTGTAGGAGCGATGGGGACGCCTAGCTCTTGCTCGCGAAAAACTCACTGGCATCGCGTTCATTCAGAAAACACGCGTTATCGTTGACGTTTTTCGCGAGCAAGCTCGCTCCTACAAGGCGTCAGCTCCGGGCGAAGGCCACCGCCGCCTGGAACTGCTCCTGCGTAGGGCGCACGCCGGTATACAGCACAAACTGCTCCAGCGCCTGGATCGCAATCACTTCAAGCCCGGTAATCACCCGCTTGCCCTTGGCACGCGCACGCACGATCAACGGTGTTTCAGCAGGGATCGCGACGACATCGAACACCGTCTCGGCGTTGTCCACGGCCTCGGCCGCAAATGCCAGCTGATCCGCTTCCGCCCCGCCGCTCATGCCGATCGGTGTCACATTCACCAGCAGTTGCGGGCGTAACTCGCCCAACTCAGCCTGCCATGCGTACCCCAGGTTCTGCGACAGGGCCCTGCCCGCCGCTTCGTTGCGCGCCACGATCACACCCTTGGCGTAACCGCCATCGCGTAAGGCACTGGCTACGGCCTTGGCCATGCCGCCGCTGCCGCGCAGGGCGAAGCTCGAATCTTTGGGCACCTGATGCTTTTTCAGCAGCTGCTCGACGGCGATGTAATCGGTGTTGTAGGCCTTTAGACGGCCGTCGGTGTTGACGATGGTGTTCAACGAATCGATGGCTTGAACCGAATCGTCAAGTTCGTCCACTAAAGCGATGGCAGCTTCCTTGAACGGCATGGACACGCCACAGCCGCGAATGCCCAGCGCTCGTATGCCGCCGATCGCGCCAGGCAAGTCCTGGCTGCTGAAGGCTTTATAGTAGAAATTCAGGCCCAGTTGCTCATACAGATGGTTATGGAAACGCAGGCCGAAATTTCCGGGACGTGCCGACAGTGACATGCACAGCCGGGTGTCCTTGTTGGGGTGCATCTGCATGGGTAACTCCTTGAGGTAAGCAAATCGGTACAGACCTTACACAACCTTTACCTATTGGCTGTGCTGTTTTTTAGAAATACGTTGTCTTAAAAGTATCCCCGCGACAATCCTTGAGTCTATTGATTGCAGACCACAAGCGCAGGGGCTAACCGAGGAAAGATCATGATGCGTAAAGTCCCCAGGATTGCTTTGCTTATTGGCGCACTCGCTATGGCAGGCCAAGCTTCCGCTCACGGTGGTGGGTGGGGCGGCCCGGCCGTGTTGGGTGCGATTGTCGGTGCAGCCGTCGTCGGCTCCGTGGTTGCCAGCCAGCCTCGTGAGGTCTATGTACAGCAACAACCGGTGTACGTGCAGCCGCAGCCGGTGTATGCCGCTCCGCCGCCGGTCTACTACGCGCCGCCACCACCGGTGTACGTGCAGCAACAGGTCTATTACCGCCCGGCGCCCGTCTATTACGGCCCGCCACGGGGTTATGGCTACTATGGCCCGCCCCACGGCTACTATCGCCACGGCTGGTAACCGCCGATCGGTGCACACGCCACAGGCCTCGCCCACACGCGGGGCCTTTTTTTGCGGCAAAGTCTGGATTTATGCTGCCAAGGTCGTTGTGAGGACAATGCTTGAGCGCCGATCCCACATCATCAGGTTGGGATCGCCTCTTGATCGACTCATACAAACGCTGTCATGTTTGTGTCACCAAGCCGTCTCAGTATTGATTCTGTCCACTCAATAACAATTAAGGACGATGGACCATGCCCACGCAAAATCCGCACCGCACCGCTGGCCTCTGCACGTCCAGCAAGGTCTACAGCGCCTTGACCGAACTCAAGCACCTGGAAGGCCACCGCAGCGCAAAGTTCCTGGCATTGCTGGCCGAAAGCCTGGTGCGCAAAGGCTTGCTCAGCGAACAGGAAGTGGTGCACATGCTCGATCAGGTGGTGGACTGACGCCTGGCATTGATGTCGACTATCGAGCCAGGTGATTTTTCCTCGGCGCCGGCGCACCGTAAGGTGACCTCCATAACGTTTGGAGGTACTTATGCCCACTGTTCAGATCATGTCCGTCATCGGCAGCGCCGTTCCCGCCCCTCTTCGCAAGCGCGGCCTGCTCGCCTGCTGGTACGTGGTAAGCGATGGCGAGCCCATCAGCGGCCCGCTCACCTCATTATCCGACGCCAAGATGCAACGCCAGCTGGCAGCCGGCTACAGGCTTGAAGCCTAGGGCAGCGGCAGCTTGACGCGTGGCTTGGTTTCGACAAACAACGCCCAGCAGGATATGAACAGCGCCGCGACCAGCGGCCCGATCACGAAACCATTGAGGCCAAACACCGACAGCCCGCCCAGGGTCGAGATCAGGATCAGGTAATCCGGCATCTTGGTGTCCTTGCCCACCAGGATCGGGCGCAGCACATTGTCCACCAGGCCGATCACGAACACGCCGAACAAGGCCAGCACAACGCCCTGCCAGATCGAACCGCTCAACAGGAAGTACGCGGCCACCGGTCCCCAGACAATCCCGGCGCCCACCGCAGGCAGCAGGGACAGAAACGCCATCAATACCGCCCAGAGCAACGCGCTGGGAATATCCAGAAACCAGAAGATCAAGCCCCCCAGCGCACCCTGGGTGACAGCCACCAGCACGTTGCCCTTGACCGTAGCCCGCACCACCCGATTGAACTTGAGTTGCAGGCGACGCTTTTGCGGCTCGGCCAGCGGCACCGCCGTGCGCACCTTGCGTACCAGCTCCGGGCCGTCGCGCAGCAGGAAAAACAGCAGGTACAGCATGATGAAGAAGCTCACCAGGAAATCGAACGTGCCCTGGCCGAAGCTGAATGCCTGGGAGGCGAAGAACTGGCTGCCCTGCATCGCGCCCTTGACCACCTTCTCGCGCAGGCCTTCCAGGTTGCCCATGCCGAAACGGTCCAGCAGGTGCTGGAAATACGGCGGCAGGAAATGCTTGAACTGCTCGATATAACCGGCCACATCCAACTTGCCGCTTTCGACGTTTTTATAGAGCGTGGCGCCCTCTTGCACCAGCAAGGCGCTGGTAATGATCACCGGCAAAATCGCGATCACCAGGCACACCAGCAAGGTGGTCAGGGACGTCAGGTTGCGGTTCCAGCCAAAGCGCTGCTGCAGGCGGCGCTGCATGGGCGCAAAGATGATGCCGAGGATCACCGCCCAGAACACCGCGCCGTAGAACGGCAGCAATATCCAGATAAAGGCGACCGTGACCAGGGCCAGCAGTAACAACAAGGTTTTGAATTGCAGATTGGTTTGATTCATGTCCGATCCATGTCAGAAAAGCAGAGCGCGCATGTGCGCCCTGCTGCTTAGTCCGCTGCCAGCGCTGCGAGTGCCATCTTTGTTGCAAGGGTAGACGCAGATCAATCGTGCTGATGCGCGACCTCTGACGTCGCACCGGGTAAATAAATCCAGGCCTCCACCCTCTCTCCACACAACCTCCCACAAACATCCATGCGCGTTGTACACACTCAGCCCTTCCCCGCCTTGAACAGCAACGGCACCCCAAGGAGTTGATATGTCTTTCAATACTGGCCTTAGCGGTCTGCACGCCGCCAACAAGCAGATGGACGTGACGGGCAATAACATCGCCAACGTCGCGACCACAGGCTTCAAGTCCTCCCGTGCGGAATTCGCCGACATCTATGCCGCCTCCAAACTGGGTACCGGCCAGAACAGCATCGGCAACGGGGTGAACCTGGCGACCGTGTCTCAGCAGTTCACTCAAGGCGACGTCAACGGCAGCGGCGGCATCCTCGACATGGCGATCCAGGGCAGTGGTTTCTTCGTCCAGAAAGGCAGCGACGGTTCGCTGGCCTACACCCGCAGCGGTGCCTTCCGTGCCGACAAAGACGGCTACATCACCAACAACACGGGCACCTCGCGCCTGCAAGGCTACGCGGCGGATGCCGATGGCAAGATCATCAAGCGTGGCCTGACCGACCTGCAACTGAACCTGTCGAACCTGCCGCCGAAGGCCTCCACCAAGGTGGACTCCACCAGTAACCTGAACGCCTCGGAACGGGTGATCGACCAGGCGGCCAAGCCATTCAACCCGACCGACACCAGCACCTTTACCACTCAATACAGCACGACGTTGTACGACGCCCAGGGCAACGCGCACCCGATGGTGCAGTACCTGGTGAAAACCGACGGCAACAAGTGGAACGCCTACACCTTGATTGACGGTCGCAACCCTGATGGTTCGGCGCCAACCGGCACGCCATCGACCCCACCGGTGCCGTCGACATTGACCTTTGACGGTGCAGGCAGGCTCACCAGCGTGGTAACCGCAGGCGTATCCGATAAAATCCTGACCATTACCGGCTGGGTCCCTGGCACTGTGACGAGAGGTGTGTGGAAAGCAAACGGCGCGACTGCCAATCCGACCGGGATCGCCATCAACATCGCCAACACCACCCAATACAATTCGGCCACTTATCGCAACCCGCCGTTCACCGACGGCTATGCCACTGGCCAGATCACCGGCCTTAAAATCGACGGCAACGGGGTACTGTTCGCCACGTTCAGTAACCAGCAGAGCAAGGCTGTGGGCCAGATATCGCTGGCGAGCTTCAACAACGAACAAGGCCTGCAGCCTGGCGGCAGCACGACCTGGCGAGAGACCTTCGCTTCGGGCCAACCCGGTTACGACGCCCCGCAAACCGGTACGCTGGGTTCGATCAAGGCCAACGCCCTGGAAAACTCCAACGTCAACCTGACCAACGAGTTGGTCGACCTGATCAAGGCCCAGAGCAACTATCAGGCGAACGCAAAAACCATCTCGACCGAAAGCACCATCCTCAAGACATTGATTCAGATGAGCTGATGCCGTACAGCCTGTGAACTTCTCACGCATTGCCGCGTAAAAAAGCGGTGGAGCCAAGCCTGGAGTGATCAGATCCTGAACTGACCGACCAACTGCCCCAGGCGTTGACCCAAATCCGCCAGGCTGCGGGACGTCTGGGCGCCGAGTCGGGTTTCATCGGCCACGCTGTCCACCGCCCCCGCAATCTGGTGCACGCTGCGGTTGATTTCCTCGGCCACGGCGGTTTGCTCTTCGGCGGCGCTGGCGATCTGCGCGTTCATGGCGTTGATGGTGCCGATCAACTGCGCCATGGTGTCCAGCGATGCTCCGGCCTGGTTGGCCTGGGCCGAGGTGCCGTCACCGGCATCGCTGGAGCGGCGCATGGCGTCCACGGCGGCTTCGGTGCCTTTTTGCAGGCGGTCGATCATGCCCTGGATTTCCTGGGTGCTGGTCTGGGTGCGGCTGGCCAGGGCGCGCACTTCATCAGCGACCACGGCAAAGCCGCGCCCGGCCTCCCCGGCACGCGCAGCTTCAATCGCCGCGTTCAGCGCGAGCAGGTTGGTTTGTTCGGCAATCGAGCGGATCACACTGAGTACGCTGACAATCGACGACACATCCTGCTGCAAGCTGTCGAGGGACACCCCGCTGCTGCGGATATCGCTCACCAGCGCATGAATCTGCGCGATGCTGCCGTCCACGACGCGCTTGGCGGCCTGGCCCTCGGCATCGGTCTGCTGCGCGGCAACGGCGGCGCCCTGGGCACTGCGCGCCACTTCATGGGCGGCGGACGACATCTGATTGATCGCGGTGGCGACCTGGTCGGTTTCGTGACGCTGACGCTCCATGGCGGTTTCCGAGCGCTGGGCTTGCTCGGACACCTGGCTCACCAGGCCGGTGAGTTGCGCGGTCATTTCGGTGATCTGGCGGACCAGGCCGTGAATCTTGTCGACAAAGCGGTTGAACGCGCCGGCCAGGTCGCCGAGTTCGTCCTGGCTGGTAATGGCCAGGCGGCGTGTCAAGTCACCTTCGCCGGCGGCGATATCGTCGAGGTTGGCCTTCATCAGGCTCAGTGGGCGCAGAATGGTGTTGGCCACCAGCAGGCCGACAGCGGCGATCACCAGCAACACCACGGCGGCCACACCGAGAATGCTCAACAGCACGCCCTCCATGCGCGCGTGGACCTTGGCCTCGACCACTGCGACCTGGGCTTCGATGCCATCCAGGTTGACCGAGGTGCCGATGACCATGTCCCACTTGGGCAGGTATTCGGTGTAACCGAGCTTGGGCACCAACTCGGTCTGGCCGGGCTGGGTCGAGCTGTATTGCAGGTAGTGGGTGCCATCCTTGCCGACTTTGACCAGGTCGCGGTTGACGTAGACGCCGTTGGGGTCGCGGTTATCCTTGAAGCTCTTGCCCACGCCGTCCGGGCTGTTGCCCTTGAACAGGCGGATGGTCTCGGAATCGTAGCCGAAGAAGTAGCCGTCCTTGCCATAGCCGGTGTTGGACAGCAACTTGACCACCTGCGCCCGCGCCGCCGTATCGCCGGGGGCAGCGGCGTCGTAGAGCGGTTTGATGGTGGTCATGGCCACTTCGACATAACCCTGCAGGGTAGCCTTGGCATCGTTGAGCAGGCGCTGGCGGGTTTCATCCACCTCGTTGCGCGCCTGGCCCTGCAGCATCCACACGGTGGTCAGGCTGATGACCAGGGCGAACAGCAACACCGGCACGACGGCAAGGGACAGGACTTTGGCCTTGAGGCTCAGACGCATGGCTTTTCTCTCTTATTAGGGGCGACTTGAGAGGTTAGCGGCCAAATGCGTCATTTCTGTAGGAGCGAGCTTACTCGCGAAGGTCGTCAACGATAACGCGTGCATTCTGGATGAACGCGTTATCTGGGCGTTTTTCGCGAGCAAGCTCGCTCCTACAGTGAGGTGAGGGAGCTGATGTCAGAGCGTCATCGCCGCCAGCCAGCCAAACGCCAGCAGCGGCAGGTTGTAGTGCAGGAAAGTCGGCACCACGGTGTCCCAGATATGATGGTGCTGGCCGTCGATATTCAGGCCGGAGGTCGGGCCGAGTGTGGAATCGGAGGCCGGTGAACCGGCGTCGCCCAACGCGCCGGCGGTGCCGACGATACACACGATCGCCACCGGGCTGAAGCCCAGTTGCACACACAACGGTACGAAAATCGCGGCCAGGATCGGCACCGTGGAAAACGACGAACCGATGCCCATGGTCACCAACAGCCCCACCAGCAGCATCAACAACGCCCCGACTCCACGGCTATGGCCGATGAACGCCGCCGAGGTTTCCACCAGGGAGCGCACATCACCGGTGGCCTTGAGCACTTCGGCAAAGCCCGACGAGGCGATCATGATGAAGCCGATCATCGCCATCATCTTCATGCCTTCGGTGAACAGGTCATCGGTCTCGCGCCAGCGCACGATGCCCGACACCGAGAAAATCAGGAACCCGGCCAACGCGCCGATGATCATCGAGTCCAGCCACAGTTGAATGATGAACGCCGAGGCAATCGCCAGGCCGGCCACCAGCAGGGTCAATGGGTTGTACTGCACCGCCACCTGCTCGACACGCTCGATTTTTTCCAGGTCGTACACGCGTTTTCGGCGATAGCTGATAAACACCGCCACCAGCAGCCCGACCACCATGCCCAGCGCAGGCAGGCTCATGGCATGGGTCACGTTGACCTGGCTGATGTCCACACCGCTCTTGGCCACGTTGGCCAGCAGGATCTGGTTGAGGAAGATATTGCCGAAGCCCACCGGCAGGAACATGTACGGCGTGATCAAGCCGAACGTCATGACGCAAGCGATCAGGCGGCGATCCAGTTGCAGCTTGGTCAGCACATATAACAACGGCGGCACCAGCAGCGGGATGAACGCGATGTGGATGGGCAGGATGTTCTGTGAAGCGATCGCCACCGCCCCGAGCAGGCCGATCAGCAGCCATTTGACGTGGTTGCCGCCGCTGGCTTCCTGGCGATCGACCAGCAGCAGCGCTTTGTCCGCCAAGGCATGTGCCAGGCCGGACTTGGCAATCGCCACCGCGAAAGCGCCGAGCAAGGCGTAGGACAAAGCCACCGTCGCACCGCCGCCCAAACCGCTGTTAAACGCCTTGAGCGTGGCGTCGATCCCCAGCCCTCCGGTCAAGCCGCCCACCAGGGCGCCCACAATAATGGCGATGACCACATGCACACGGGACAGGCTGAGCACCAGCATGGTGCCGACCGCGGCGATAACAGCGTTAATCATGGTTACCTCAAGACAGAAACATAAAAGACAGGCATGCCCGCGCCGCAGCGGCCATTGAAGGCGCTGCCGGCGTACGGGCTCAAAGAGGTCTTATTAGAGGGCCCGCACTTTGCAGCAGCCGGCCGGCCATGTCAAAAAGCTGTGACCCTGGGCAGGTTTAAATTGACTGTTTGAATAAAGAAAAAACGCGCGCAGCCGATAACGGTGTCTCTATGTGTATTCATGTAAGGATGTCCCGATGTCGCTCAGGCAGCTCTCCATTCAATGGAAAATTACCCTGCTCGCGGGCCTGTGCCTGCTGGGGATCGTGACCCTGCTGGTGGGTCTGTCGCTGTACCGAATGGCGCAGAGTTCCGAGCAGGTCAAGGCGTCCAGCATGCAGATGCTCGATGAAGCCGCCCAGGCGCGTATCGAGGCGCAAGGTGAAGTGCAGGCGCTGGGCATTCGCCAGCAGTTCATGGATGCCTACCAGTACGGCCATGGGTTTTCCCGCCAGGTGCTGTTTTTGCGCGAACAGGCGGAAAAACGCTTCCTGGATGCCTTCGACACCCGCGAAGACCTGACTCGTCAGGTCCGCGCCGCGCTGCAGGCCAACCCCGACCTGCTGGGTTTGTCCCTGGTATTTGAAGCCAATGCGCTGGATGGCAAGGATGAGCTGTTCGCCAACCAGGCGGAGCTGGGCAGTAACGACAAAGGCCGCTTCGCCCTGTACTGGTCGCAGCCGACGCCCGGCAAAATCACCTCCATGGCGCTGCCCGAAAGCGACATGACCGACACGTCCATCGGCCCCAGCGGCGAAAAAGCCAACGCCTGGTTCACCTGCCCGCGCACCACCCTCAAGCCCTGCGTGATCGAACCTTACTTTTATGTGATCGACGGGCAGAACGTGCTGATGACCAGCATCGTCTTCCCGCTGATGGTCAACGGCAAGGTCATTGCCTCGTTGTCGGTGGACATCAATCTCAACAGCTTGCAGGCCGTGAGCCAACAGGCCAGCCAGAAGCTCTACGACGGCCAGGCCCACGTCAGCATTCTGAGCCCCACCGGCTTGCTCGCGGGCTACAGCCCGGACGCCAGCAAACTCAGTCAACGCCTGGACCAGGTCGACCCCGACAGCGGCGCACAGTTGATCAGTGCCCTGGCGAGCGGCACACAGATCCGCAGTCTGCGCACCGACCACCAACTCAAAGTGCTGGCGCCCTTTGCCCCGATCCCGGACGGCAAGCCATGGGGCGTGCTGCTGGACGTACCGAAAAAAGTCCTGGTGGCCCCGGCCGAGGCGCTCAAGGCCCAGTTGGATGCCGACAATACCCAGGGCACCCTGCTCGAACTTGGCCTGGGCCTGCTGGCCGCCGTGGTCGGTTTGATCCTGGTGTGGCTGATGGCGCGCAGCGTGACTCGGCCGATCCTCGGCGTGGCACATATGCTCGAGGACATCGCCAGCGGCGAAGGCGACCTGACCCGCCGCCTGGCCTACGACAAACAGGACGAACTGGGCCAACTGGCCGGCTGGTTCAACCGTTTCCTCGACAAGCTGCAGCCGATCATCGCCGAGGTCAAACAATCGGTGCAGGACGCCCGTGGCACCGCCGACCGATCCGCCGCGATCGCCAGCGAAACCAGCGCCGGCATGGAGCAGCAGTATCGTCAGGTTGACCAGGTGGCCACGGCCTCCCACGAAATGAGCGCCACCGCCCAGGACGTCGCCCGCAGCGCAGCCCAGGCAGCGCAAGCGGCCCGCGATGCCGACCAGTCCACCCGCGACGGCCTGACCGTGATCGATCAGACCACCAACAACATCGGCCTGCTGGCGGCTGACATGAGCACTGCCATGACCCAGGTTGAAGGCCTGGCGAGCAACAGCGAAAAAATCGGCTCGGTGCTGGAAGTGATTCGCGGCATCGCCGAGCAGACCAACCTGCTGGCGCTCAATGCCGCCATCGAGGCCGCCCGCGCCGGTGAGGCCGGCCGGGGTTTTGCCGTGGTGGCCGACGAAGTGCGCAACCTGGCACGACGCACCCAGGAATCGGTGGAAGAAACCCGCGTCGTGATCGAGCAATTGCAAAGCGGCACCCAGGAAGTCGTCGGTGCCATGGGCAACAGCTATCGTCAGGCTCAAGGCAGTGTCGAGCAGGTCGGCCAGGCGGTCACCGCACTGCGCCAGATCGGTGACGCCGTCACCGTGATCAGCGACATGAACCTGCAAATCGCCAGCGCCGCCGAAGAGCAAAGCGCCGTGGCCGAGGAGATCAACAACAACGTGGCGACAATTCGCGACGTGACCGAGTCGCTGTCGGAACAAGCCAATGAATCGGCGCGCGTGAGCCGGGCGTTGAACAACCTGGCGAATCAGCAGCAGGGGTTGATGGATCAGTTCCGGGTGTAACGACGCTGGTCCAATGTAGGAGCGAGCTTGCTCGCGAAAAACGTCAACGATAACGCGTGCTTTCTGAATGAACGCGGTGCCTGTAAGTTTTTCGCGAGCAAGCTCGCTCCTACAGACGGCGATGCCCCCACCCTAACCACGATGCGAAGCGAGCCGCTTTTGATCTTGATCTCAGGCGCCCCGTTAAACCACGCTGGCCGAACGCAGGCTTGAATCCGTGGGTAACCCGGCAGGACGCCGGGTTAGCCGCCCCGCGCCATGGATGGCGCGTGGCGGCGGCCCACGGATTCAAGCCTGCGTTCGGGCACACCGAGCCTAAGCGAGGTGCCGAGTGGTGGGGCAAGAGCGTTTTGCTTACTTTTGCGCTTTTCAAAAGTGAGCCGCCGTCAGGGCGGAACCCTAAGTAGCCGTGACCGCAGAAACGGATATGTACTCGGTCTGATCCAACACCCTGGTCGGCCCAGAGGCCGCCATCGGGGGCAAGCCCCCTCCCACATTGGATTGTGGAGCATCAGTAAGATAGTCATAGGCTGACAAGTAGCAACGGGGGGGCAAGTCGAATCGTCGCACCACCCCTCCCACAGTTTTAGATTGGCACTACCGCCTGGGCAATTCGATCAGCACCTTGAGCCCACCCAGCTCACTTTCCTGCAACTGCAGCACCCCGCCCCACACTTCAACAATATCGCGCACAATGCCCAGCCCCAGGCCGTGGCCATCAATCTGTTCATCCAGGCGTGCGCCACGGCTGAACACCTGCTCACGCTGGATCTCCGGAATGCCCGGGCCATCGTCTTCGACCGCCAGCCGATAGGCGTGCGGCGCCTCACTCACGCTCAGTCGAACTTCGGCATCCGCCCATTTACACGCGTTGTCCAGCAGGTTGCCGAGCAGCTCCAGCAAATCTTCCCGGTCCCAGGGCAGTTGCAGGCCCGGGGCGACGTGGTAGCTGAGGTCCAGGTGTTCGCCGTGGATCATGCGCAGGGTGGCCAATAGCCCCGGCAGTTCCTTTTCACAGTCAAACAACGCCCCCGGCAAGGTTTCACCGGCCAGGCGCGCGCGATTGAGCTCGCGGTTGAGGCGCTGCTGCACCTGTTCAAGCTGATCGCGCAATAACTTGCTCAACTGCGGCTGATCCCTGAGCGCCTCGCTTGACGCGGCACTCAGCATCACCGCCAACGGGGTCTTCAGCGCGTGCCCCAGGTTGCCCAGGGCATTGCGCGAGCGTTTGAGGCTGTCTTCGGTGTGCGCCAGCAAATGGTTGATCTGCGCCACCAGCGGCTCCAGCTCCGCCGGCACCTGGGTGTCCAGTTGCGAACGCTGGCCCTGTTGCAACTGAGCAATCTGATTGCGCGCGGTTTCCAGCGGGCGCAAGGCGCGGCGTACGGTGATGCGCTGCAATACCAACACCACCAGCAAGGCCGCCAGCCCCAGTACCAGGCCGATCTGGCGCATCAGGCGGAAACTTTCCCGCACCGGCGTGTAGTCCTGCGCCACGCTGATGGAGATCGACTGGCCGAAGCGTTTGTAGTCCGAGCGCAATACCAACAGTTTCTGGCCTTCAGGCCCCAGTTGCAGGTTGCCCTTGAGACCGGCCTCGGGAAGCGTCGGCAGTTCCTGGTCCCACAATGAGCGGGAGCGCCAGTGCGTATCGGCAAAATCAATGCGGAAATAGTGCCCCGAGAATGGCCGTTGATAGGCCGGTGACAGGCGCTGCTCGTCCAACTGCACACCGTTGGGTCCACGCACCAGCGCCACCAGCAGGTTCTCGCTGTCATTGCGCAGCCCGGCCTCCAGATAGCGCTGCAATCCGGCCTCGAACAGCCACAGGCTGGTTTGCGCCAGCACCACGCCGACGATCACCATCACGCTGATCAACCCCAGGCTCAAGCGCCGCTGGATCGACTTCATGCAGGGCTGGCGCCAAACCGGTAACCCTGGCCGCGCCGGGTTTCGATCACACTGCGTCCCAGTTTGCGGCGCAGATGGTTGACGTGGACTTCCAGCACGTTGGAATCGCGCTCGGTCTCGCCATCATAGAGATGCTCGGCCAGATGGCTTTTGGACAGGATCTGTTCGGGGTGCAGCATGAAATAGCGCAACAGGCGGAACTCGGCGGCCGTGAGCTGGATCTCGTCACCGTCGCGCAGCACGCACTGGCGGCCTTCGTCCAGGTGCAGACCGGCGGCCTGCAGGGTCGGTTGGTTGGCATGCCCGTGGGCCCGGCGCAACAACGCCTGGATGCGCAGGTGCAGCTCTTCGGGGTGAAAAGGCTTGCTCAGGTAATCATCGGCACCGGCCTTGAGCCCCTCGATGCGTTCCGCCCAGGAATCACGCGCCGTCAGCACCAGCACCGGCGTGGCCAGGCCTGCCGCGCGCCATTGCCCCAGCACCTCGAGCCCCGGCAAGCCCGGCAGGCCAAGGTCGAGGATGATAAGGTCATAGGGCTCGCTGCGGCCCTGGTACGCCGCGTCGCGTCCATCGGCCAGCCAATCGACCGCATAGCCCTGACGCTGCAGGCCGGCCAGCAGCTCATCGGCCAGCGGGACGTTGTCTTCCACCAAAAGCAGGCGCATCAGTCTTCCTTATCCTTGATCAAGGTACCGTTGGTGGCGTCGAGCTTGATTTCGCGCACGACGCCTTCGGTGGTCACCAGTTCCACTTCATAGGCGTATTGGCCATGCTTGAGCTCCAACTCCGCCTCCAGCAGCCGGCCTCCCGGGTAGCGTGACATCGCCTTATGCAACAGGAGCTCCAGCGGCAGGATCACGCCCTGCTGCCGCAGCGCCAAGGCTTCATCCTGATTGAGGTCGCGAGCGGCCAGGCTTGAGCAAAAGGCCAAGAGCGCCAGCAGCACCAGACTACCGGCGCGTCGATATAGCGTCATTACGTGTCCTGATGATTCTTGAGAACGTGCCCGGTGAGCGCGTCCAATTCAACGTCCCATTCAAGGCCGTGGGCATCTTCCAGCTCGATCTGGTAGATGTACTTGCCGTATTCCTCGTCCAGGTCGGTGCCCAGCAAGGTCGACCCCGGATGCAAGCCCAAGGCGGTGGCTTCAAGCTGATCGAAGGCGACAATTGTAACAGTGCCAGGCAATTTCAGTGGTTTGTCGGGGTCCATTGCCCAGGCCGGCGTGACCGAGAACGCAATGATACCGGCGGCGACCAGCGCTGTGAGGCGCTTCATGATAAGTCTCCGTTTCAGGATGTTTTTCCTACGAATGATCACGGTACGCGCGGCAACTTAATTGAAACTGAATTGCCACCATGGCAATTTCCCGCAGAAGTGAGCTTGCTCCTGCAATCGCTCTGACAGAGAACGGTATGACCGCTATTCACATCAAGTTCCCCGCCCTGACGCTCAGGGCCGGCAAACGCGCCTTTGCGCGCATTCGCGAGCAAGGTCTTGCACCTGCCGACGTTGGCATTCTCCCGGGTGCGGCCGGCGGCCCCAAGGCGCTGGGCATCCAGGGCCTGGACCTGGCGCTGTTCGGCGACTGGCTGGCGCGCATGCCTCGGGAGCGCGCGCTGATCGGTGCGTCCATCGGTTCCTGGCGGTTTGCCAGCGCTTGCCTGCCCGACCCGGTGCAAGGCTTGCTCGACCTGGGCCGCCTGTACAACGAACAGCGTTTCGCCAAAGGCGTGACCATGGCCGAAGTCAGCCAGAGCTGCCGGCGCATGCTCGACGACCTGCTGGCCGGCCGTGATGCACAGGTGCTGAACCACCCCGACTACCGCCTGAACATCATGGTGGTGAAAAGCCATGGCCTGCTCGCCGATGACCATCGAGGCCGGCTGGGCCTGGGCCTGTCATCGGTGATTGCCGACAACCTGCGCGGCCGCGCACGACTGTCGCGGCATTTCGAACGCCTGATCATCCACGATCCCCGCCAGGCGCCTCCGGTGCACGCGCTGGAGGATTTCCCGTCGCGCTTCCTTGAACTGCAAATGGGCAACCTGCGCCAGGCGCTGCTGGCATCCGGCTCGATTCCCATGGTGATGCAAGGCGTGCGCGACCTGCCCGGCGCAGGCGTTGGCACCTACCGCGACGGCGGCCTGCTGGACTACCACCTCGACCTGCCCTACTGCGGCGACGATATCGTGCTGTACCCGCATTTCACCGACCGCGTCATTCCGGGCTGGTTCGACAAAGGCCTGCCGTGGCGGCGCAGCAACCCACAGGGGTTGCAGGATGTCCTGCTGCTGGCACCGTCAAGGGACTACCTGGCCCGCCTGCCCCACGGTAAATTGCCGGACCGCAGCGACTTCAAGCGCTTCATGGGCGACGACGCGAGCCGCAACGCCTACTGGCAGACGGCAATGAGCGAGAGTCGACGGCTGGGCGATGAGTTCCTGCAGTTGGCGGACAACGGTGGCCTGGGCGAGCGTTTGCAAGCACTTTGACCCGGCGGTATGCGCGGCGGCGGGTCAAGCTGTTAAACTCGCCGCCTGCCAGATACCTGACCGAGCTGAAAATACCGTGGAAATCTTCAAAGAGTTTACGTTCGAATCCGCCCACCGCCTGCCCCACGTCCCGGACGGCCATAAATGCGGGCGCCTGCATGGGCATTCGTTCAAGGTGGCGATCCACTTGAGCGGCGACCTGGATCCCCATACCGGCTGGATTCGCGACTTCTCGGAAATCAAGGCGATCTTCAAGCCGCTCTACGAGCGTCTGGACCACAACTACCTCAATGACATCCCCGGCCTGGAAAACCCCACCAGCGAAGTGCTGGCCAAGTGGATCTGGGTTGAATTGAAACCCTTGCTGCCGGAACTCAGCGCGATTCGCATCCATGAGACGTGCACCAGCGGCTGCATTTATCGCGGCGAATAAGCGATCCAGCGTTGAAGAACCACCTGCGGGTGGTTTTTTTACGCCTCGCCGCAGCTGATCCAAATTGTTTCACGACTGCACTGCTTTCGCGCTTGATAGGCCACCTGGAACCCTCGCGCCGACGCCCTCCCTGCGCTTGGCTGTCGATACACCGCTGCCGAAAGCTTGGCACGCTCGGTGCAACAGGCCTGCGTCTTCATTCAGGGAGCAAGGCACATGACCCAGCAAGAATCCGGCAACGATTACCCGCTCAGTGAAGTGCCGCTGCATGCGCGCAAGGGCCTGGCATCCACCGCCATGGTGCTGCTGGGGTTCACGTTTTTTACGGCAACGATGTTTGCCGGCGGCAAGCTGGGCGTGGCCTTCAGCTTTACCGGCATGCTCGGCGTCGTGGCCCTGGGTAACCTGCTGCTGGGTATATACGCCGCAGGGCTGGGGTACATCGCCTTCAAGAGCGGTCTGAACTCGGTATTGATGGGGCGGTTCTGCTTTGGTGAAATCGGCAGCAAGCTCAGCGATCTGATCCTCGGTTTCACCCAGATTGGCTGGTACGCCTGGGGCACCGCCACCGCCGCCGTGGTGCTGGGCAAGTATTTCGCGTTGAGCCAGGGCAGCGTGCTGGCCTTGATGGTGGTATTTGGCCTGGTGTTCTGTGCGACCGCGTACGTGGGGTATCGCGGGCTGGAAATCCTATCTTATATCGCGGTGCCCGCCATGGGCCTTTTGCTGTTGCTGTCGATGTGGGTCGCCACCGTCAAGGTCGGCGGGCTGGACGGCCTGCTGGCCGTGGTGCCGACCGCCGAGCTGGACCTGTCCACGGCGATCACCCTGGTATTCGGCACCTTTGTCAGCGGCGCGACCCAGGCCACCAACTGGACGCGGTTCTCCCGCTCGGCCAGGGTTGCGGTGCTGGCCAGCCTGATCGGTTTTTTTATCGGCAACGGCCTGATGGTGCTGATCGGCGCCTACGGCGCCATCGTCTATCAGCAACCGGATGTGGTGGAAGTCCTGCTTTTGCAGGGTTTCGCCATGGCGGCGATGGCCATGTTGCTGCTCAATATCTGGAGCACCCAGGACAACACCATCTACAACTTCGCCGTCGCCGGTTGCAACCTGCTGCGCACCCGCCGGCGCAAAACCGTGACCCTGGCCGGTGCGGTAATCGGCACCCTGCTCGCCTTGCTGGGCATGTACGACATGCTCGTGCCGTACCTGATTCTGTTGGGCACGGTGATCCCGCCGATTGGCGGGGTGATCATGGCGGACTTCTTCTACCGCTATCGCGGCCAGTACCCACGCCTGGCAGATGCCCGCCTGCCCGCGTTCAACTGGCCCGGGTTGATGGCGTACGCGGTGGGTACGCTGCTGGCGTTCAACTCGCCCTGGGTTGCACCGCTGGTGGGGATCGCGGCCGCGTCGCTCACCTACATACTGATCAACGCCGTACTGCGCGTGCGCGCACCGCTGGCTGACGCCCAGGCATGAGCCTGGGCACCGCCAATGGTAATCTGACGGTCGCCTGATTGAATTTAGCCAAGAGGAACTTGACCATGCACATCATCAATGCCCGCCTGCGCGACCGTGAAGGCCTGCATGATCTGCACCTGGAACACGGCCGGATCGCCAGCATCACTGCGCAAACAGGCGTACCGATGTTAATGGCCAGCGACCTGGATGCCGCCGGCAACCTGGTGATCCCGCCCTTCGTTGAACCGCACATCCACCTGGATGCCACGCTCACCGCCGGCGAACCCCGCTGGAACATGAGCGGCACCCTGTTCGAAGGCATCGAATGCTGGGGCGAACGCAAAGCCACCATCACCGAGGAAGACACCAGGACTCGCGCGAAGAAAACCATCCAGGCCCTCGCCGCCCACGGTATCCAGCATGTGCGCACCCACGTCGACGTGACCGACCCGGACCTCACTGCGCTCAAGGCTATGCTGCAAGTGCGTGAAGAAAGCGCGCACCTGATCGACCTGCAAATCGTGGCCTTTCCCCAGGAAGGCATCGAGTCGTTCCGCAATGGCCGTGAACTGATGGAAGAAGCCATTCGCCTGGGCGCCGACGTCATCGGCGGCATCCCCCACTTCGAGTACACCCGCGATCAAGGGGTGAGTTCGGTGAAGTTCCTCATGGACCTGGCCGAACGCACCGGCTGCCTGGTAGACGTGCATTGCGACGAAACCGATGACCCGCATTCACGCTTTCTTGAGGTGCTGGCCGAAGAGGCGCGCAGCCGCGACATGGGCGCCCGCGTCACCGCCAGCCACACCACCGCCATGGGCTCCTACGACAACGCCTACTGCGCCAAACTGTTTCGTCTGCTGGGCCATTCCGGCATCAGCTTCGTCTCCTGTCCCACCGAAAGTATCCACCTGCAAGGCCGCTTTGACAGTTTCCCGAAACGCCGAGGGGTCACCCGCGTCAACGAACTGCTCGAAGCCGGCATGAACGTGTGTTTCGGCCAGGACTCCATCGTCGACCCCTGGTATCCCTTGGGTAACGGCAACATCCTGCGGGTATTGGAAGCCGGTTTGCACATCTGCCATATGCTCGGCTACCGCAACCTGCAGAGCGCCCTGGACCTGGTCACCGACAACAGCGCCAAGGCCATGGCGCTCGGCGACCGCTACGGCCTGGCACCCGGCCGACCGGCCAACCTGTTGGTGCTGTCGGCAGACAGTGACTATGAGGTGATTCGCAGCCAGGGCCTGCCGTTGTATTCGATCCGCAACGGCAAGGTGCTGATGAAGCGTCAGCCGGCCCAAGTGGAGTTTATGTAACGCTGCGCTAGACGATCGAGTCGATGTCCAGCACTTGCGCTTTGCCCAAGTCGCTGTGGATGGGTGAAGGGATACTGGCAACCTGGGACAAGACGCGGTTTTCCCGGTGCGTGAACCAGCGCTTGAGGCCCTGTTGCAGGTGGGCACCCTGGGCGTGGCTGCCATACACATCGCGCCCATCGAGACGGCGCCAGCGCAGGCTGGCCAGGCGCTCGCGACTGGTATGCAAACGGTCGATCTCTGCATTCAGGGCGTCGTTATGCTCATGGCTGCGGTCGTTGGCCGGGCGCATGCGGGCCAGTTCGCGGCGTTTGGCCCTCAGTTGTTCCCGCATGTCTTCGAGCGCGCGATCAAGCCACTCCAGCTCCCTCGCAGTGACCAGGGGACCCTGGCTATCCAGGGTTTGCTGCCAGCGGCGCAATGTCGCCCAGGCCGCAGGAATATAGCTGGCGGTCATGAAGTGCTGGTTGGCCTGGAAGAGCTGCCTCAACAGGTTGTCGCGGTCGGGCATGTCGCCGTGCAACCGCAACGCCCGATTGCAGCCCAGCTCCTGGATCGATTCACAGCCAGGTTTCCATAGCACCGAAGAATGCGTGCCATCCGGGAGCGTGATCGGCATGAAGTGCTGTTGTTCGCCATGGTGCTGGTAGGCATTCCCACCGACGCGCACCAGGCCGGCGGCGAACAGCAAACCGCCGGCGGTGGGCGCACTGAACAAGGTGACCGCCCCCGGCACCCACAGTTTGGCAGTGGTGTTCATCCACGGCGCCGGGACACTGGGAACAGGATCGTTATGGTTGACGATTCGATGGTGAACCAGGGCAGATGCGCCAGAGATAAATTCGGAATCGGCGGCGCGGGGGGCGCCGTAGGTGTAGAGGAGTGGGTTGTAATGGGCGTCCGGGATTCGGCGCAGTCCTTCAGCCAGCAGCAGGGCAATCGCGCCGCCCAGGCTGTGGCCGCAGATGATTATCCGCTGCCCTACATGGAACTGGTCAAGGTATCGCACTATGAAATCACGCATCGCTCGGTATGCCTGATAAAAGCCCTCATGCGCCTTGCCGACGCCATCAGCGAACGCCACTTGATGGGCATTGGCGTCCCGCAGCGCGTCGGCCTTGCTGAATGTGCCTCGCACGGATATCAGGACCACCTCATCGTGGTGAGTGATAAAAGCCTGGGTATCGGTACCGTCTTTTTCGTCATCGAAGAAGTGCAAGCGCGCAGGGTGTTCCTGTTCATCTTTCAGTTCTGGGCGATTTTGCGGGTACAACTCAGGATCGAAGGGCAAAATTTCGAAGCGTTTTGAATAAGCGACTTCTTCATAAAGCGGATAAAAACGCTGCACTTGCTCCGGATCAATTTGCCAGGCTTCGTGGTATCCCGACAGCTGTTCGGCGAACAGATTTCCAACGCTGAGGTGCTGCGGGAAACGGACTTCATCCACAGGATTTTTTGGCGGCACCTGGCCGAAATCGCAGTAGCTCATCGCGGCAAACAATGCCAGTTGATACAAGTTCAGGGCACAAAAGCTGTCCTGCGTCGACAGCATGGGGCGTAGCGCTCGCAGTGGCCGAACTTCGAGCGCGGTGTGGAGGTTGGGGAATAGTACGATGCCCGCCAAGGTTGATTCTGGCGGGCCAAACCCCAGTTCGGCCATCATTTTCAGAGCATGGCGTTTGGGGCGGTGTGCCCGTGATTCTATCGGCGGCAGATGGGCGACATGACGGACCAGGTCTCGGACTTCCACTTGATAGAACCGGTCGGCTTTCTGCTGTACAGGATTACTCTCGGTTCGCTGGCCATTGGCATTGGCGAATCGCGTTTGTTCGGCGCGAAACTGGAGGTCGGTAATAGGAAGTTCATAAGTACGCCGCACCATTAACTGCCGATACCACTGTTCTACGCCTGAATATAGTTCGTCTAATACGAGCACCACGGGACCGCAATAAATACTCTTTAATCTGGCAAACCCTTGACCGTCTAATCTACCTTTGTATCGTTGTCCGACACTGTCATGGACGGTGTACCGCAGGCCGCCATACATTGTTCCCACACCATTTTCATCAACCAGACAAAAACTCAACCAGTGTCCTCGTAGGGCACAGGCCGGTTTGCCGTCACTGAAAAAAGCTCGCGTCCTTGCGTCCTGTTTCATGAGTAGTCTCCTTGTTAATTACATGACGGGTACACATCACAGATGCGACCATCCGGCATCTTTATAGGTTTGAAGTTAGTTTTATCGCCGTTACAGTGACCATACATGTCTTCAAAGCTCGTTCCTCTGCAACGTTTCCATCCACCGGGTACAGCTATCCAATTATCATCAAAAGCAGGCTGTTCCTCCGCCGACACCGTCAACACCACCCTGAGTGTTTTCCCCGGTAACTGGTCGCGTTGCGCAACACCACCTGGTCTCGCGTTTTGCAGTTGTCCGACATCATCCACCGAACGGCACTGCAGAATTTTCCTGATGCCATGAACAGGACCAACCGTGCGAAACCACCACTGACACATCCCTGATATCTGCTGAACCCCCGACTCCGGCATTCCAGGCGTATCCAGACGATCTCTGATGGAAATGCGGGCATAATCTCCTCCGATATCTGCAGTGCGCGTTCCCCACTTCGCCGTGAAGTCGAACTCGACATTGGCCAATACCAACGGACACCCGTCCACCCTTTCACTCAATGCAAGCTCATAACTCACCCGGCTCGCCAAAGGCTTGTAGTCAGAAAAAAATAATTTCCGCTCGGGCCGCTTGCCTCTTCGTTGCGGCAACATACAGGTCTCGCCCGTTGCGGGTCGGTAATTAGCCGCCGTCTTAAGTTTAAACTCCGCCGGCAAATCCACCTCCAACGTAAAGCTATCCGGCGCCCTCCCCGCACATCCCGTTAGCCACACCATCCCAACGCCAAGCAACACTTTTCCCATCCACCTACGCATTCCCAAGCCCTTCTGTGCACCACTGTTCCCGCACCCGCTCAAAATGCTGTGCAGGTGTCTCGCCCTCCAGCGGCTGCCAGCGAATGACACTGCTCCGGGTCGCCTCCTCCAGCCGGCGCACCACCAGAAATTCAAGTTGCTCAGGCGACCGCCATCGCCAGGTACGGGCCTGGTCCAGTACACCGGCCAACCAGATCCTGGGATCGTGAAATTCCACCAGGGCCGCCAGGTCTTCACTGTGTTCAGCCAGCAGGTAGCGCAGGATATTGGCCTGGAGAATGGCCGACGCCCGGGGATTGGGCACCTGCAACCAGGGCGCGGGGTCGGGCACCGGGTACGCACCCGGCGCGGGGTTGTCGTGGCTGCACCAACGTCCCTCATGCCAATAGCACACGCTGGTCAGCGGGCCCAGGTAGACCGGCCATTGCTCTGCCGGCAGATACGCCAGGGCACGGGCCAGGGTGCGGTTGTCGTGAAAACGGTATAGGGCCTTTTCGCCTTCTGGCCCGACCAGCAGGCGCTCACGCCAATGTCGGACCACAATGGCCAAGTCATCGTTGGGCAAACTGCCCAACCATCCTCGATTGGTCTCGGGGCTTTGCAGAAGATCGATCAGCGCAGGCTCGCCTATCTGCTCCACCAGCAGGATAACCGGGCCCTTGCTCGCCAGTTCCGCTGCCGCGGTTTCAGCATAGAGCGGGCAATAGTGCGAGAGGTCGCGAGCCGCCATGAGCGACTGGCAGTGCTCGTTGCTGGCTTCGAGTATCAGGCACAGGTGACGCCCCGCCTGTTGCTGCTGCGCCATCCATTGATAAGACTCGTGCTGCATCACGCGGCCCTCCCGGTGCTGGCGCATTGACCTTCGCGACAGCGCTCGCACAGGGGGCAAAAATCCGCATCCAGTTGGCCGGCCATGTCCGAGATGAGGCCCTGTACCAGCGAAATCTCAGGAGTGCCCGCAGCAGACAAAGGGCTGGCCGACCTTGCAACGGCTGGCGAACCACCGACAGTGATGGGCCGGCTGCTGAAAATCCCGCCGGCCTGAATCTGCAAATGCTCGCCGCCCGCCTTGAAACTCAACTGGGCGCCCGCATCGATGACAAGGCTGGCCCCCGCCTTCAGGTGAATCTGTTGACCAGCTTCGATCACCATGACCTGGGCCACCTGGGTGTGGCTGTCGCCTTGCACGGCGAGGTGGTCGCTTGCCTTGATCACAACGCTGCGCTCGCCTGTGATGTGGCGCTGCTCTCCCCCCTCAAGACGAACCGTGCTCAAGCCTCGGATGACTTCACTGCGCTCACCGAGCACCTGCAAACGGCTGTCATGGCCCACGTGCTGCTCCAGGTCACGCTGGGCGCGCAGGTAGATCAGTTCCTCACCACGGCGGTCTTCCAGGTGCAGCTCGTTACTGCCCGCGCCACCCGGAACACTGCAACTGCGCAACACGCTGCGGGTCTTGTGCTGCGGCAGGGAAAAGGCCGGCATGTGCAGTGCATTGGGCAGGCAACCATTGATCACCGGCTGGTCCGGGTCTCCCTCAAGGAAGGTCACCAGCACCTCCATGCCCACCCGTGGAATCAGCATGGCGCCAAACCCGGAACCGGCCCAACCGGTTGCGACCCTCACCCAGCCGCTGCTTTTATCATCCGACCTGTCCAGCCGATCCCAATGAAACCGCACCTTCACGCGACCATACGCGTCGCAGTGCACCTCCTCGCCCGCAGGCCCCGTAACCGTCGCCGTCTGGCTGCCATTAATGGAGGCCTTGGGATGTTTGAGGGGTGGCCGATGCACCGCACGCCAAGGGGTCGCAGTGAAATGGTTGCTATACCTCACGAAGGTGTCCGTATCCCCTGCCGCTTGCTCCAGAACCTGGGGCTGATAGCCTTCGTGGCGCACCGAGGTGAGCAACCACAGGTCATTGCAGGTCGGGTCCGGATGATCTTGCAACTCAAGGAAATGACCACTGCGCAGCAGGGGCTGATCACTGCTACCCGACGCGCGCTGGCGCTCGGACTGATGCCGCTCCAGACTGCGACGCGTCAATTGCGCCCCCCGTGCACGACGGGTAAAACCTGCCGGGTAATGGTAGTCCTCAAGGGCTGTGTCCGGTGCATCGCCGGAGGCGTCCTGCAGCTGCAGCGACGGGTGTTCGAAGTCGTGATCACGGCGCACCGTTCGCCGAATGCGGGTTTCCAGGCGTGTATCGAAGCGCTGGACCCCGTTGGTTGCGACCATCGGATCAAGCGTCGAGCAGTACCGCTGCATCGGCAGGCGCTGAAACACAGTCTGATCATCACCAAACACCAGGAAATGACCATCGGCACGATGACGGAAGTGGTAATGGATACCCTCTTCCTCGCACAGTCGCTGAATGAAGTGCAGATCAGTCTCCCCATACTGCACGCAAAAGGGCCGCGGCGGATAAATCACCGGGCCGAGCTCGAAGGCATAGGCATCTGCGAGGATGCCGTGTTGTTCAAGCACGCTGGCGATAATCTGCGGCACGCTACGCTGCTGGAAAACCCGCTGGTCAAGGCGATGGGCCAGGCACGCCAGGCGCGGCGCGAGCGTGAGGTGGTAACGGGTGAGCCGGGCCCCCGGGCCATTACGGCCGATGGCGTAGACCAACCCGTGCAGGCCTTGATCCGTTGTGCCCAGATCCAGATAGGCCGGCTGATGCAGCAACGCCTCGAGATCCAGGTCAGGGTTTTCGCTGGTGACTTGCACATCTATGAAATACGGCTGATCAAGACACTCACTGCCTTCGAAAGCGAGTACCTGCAAATTGGCAATAACGCCTGGAATTATTAATTTGAAACGTGACGAAACAAACGCGTCAACCATCCGTTGTTACCCGCCCTCAATAACCCGCTGATTAAAAGCTCTCCTCGTTGATTGCCGGAATGCTGGCCGAGAAAAAGCGCCTGAACGCTCTGAAGCTTAGCGATTTCAGGAAAAAAACGGCCCTTTGAAAATAAAACAGAAGATTCGTACGGCGAGAATGGAAGTGTCCTTTACAAAATAAAAAACACATGCAAATAAACACATAATCAACAACAGAACTTTCTTACATCAGTACTTCTCAAGATAGATATCCGACAGGGAAAAAGCCGACACTTATTACAGTGTCAGTTGCCTATGCCTGTGGGTATGCAGTTCCGAAAAGACTGACGCTCGACAGTGTTCCATCCTCAACCTGCAAACGCACTGGCGCCGTGCCCCCCGGCATCACCACAGCCACTTCGCCGGCGCCAACCCAACCCGCCCGCCAAGCCGCGCAGGCCACTGCACTGGCGCTGGTACCAGAGGAAGCAGTGGGTCCCTCGCCGCGCTCGAATACCCGCGCGAGTACCTGATTGCCCGACGCACGGGCGGCCCATTGCAAATTGATCCCAGCGCTACAGGGACGACCACTGCCCGCAGGCGGCGCAAATGCAATTTGTTGCAAACACTCAAACAATGCCGGTTGATCCATGGCGTCATTGCCTGGCAATGCCGCTGCCTGCTCGATGAGCGTCACGCAATGGGGATTGCCTATTCGCACAAACTGGCTGCGTGTCCATTGCGGATCTATCGCCGACAGCGCGACAACGTGACTGAACCCGTCCTGCTGCGCGACAACGCTCTGAACCTCCTCGGCGCTGACGGCCGACGGGCCGAAAGCCGGCTGTCCCAAGGCCAGCCAGAATCCCCTGACCTGCTTGTAAACCGCAGGCTCCACCTGAGTGACCACCGGTGACGCGGCATCCGCCTTATCGTGATGCACCCTCAACTGGCAACCCTCGGACATAAGGCCCTGATCGGTCAATGCCTGGGCAAAGATGGTTAACCCGTTGCCGCTGCGCTCGGCGAGGCTGCCGTCGGTATTGACGATCAGCACATCAAAGGGCGGCGCTGCCTGAAAGGGTCCCACCAGCAACCCATCGCAGCGATGGGCCTTGGCATCGGCTGCCGGTGAAACCGCACCCCACCCACATTCGGCAGCGATGGCCGACACGGTCCAGGCCTGTCGCGCCTTCGCGGCGAGGTCGGCGCTGTCTGGCAGTTCCACACCCCGGCGACGCAAGTACTCCGGGCTGACAACCCCATAGATATTGCCGCGCGCATCATAGAAACGCGTCACGCTGAAAACGGCCTGAGAAATCTCATCGATCTGCTCGTCGGTTAACTGAAAAGAAGGCAACAGCGTATTACAGAACACTCACCTGCATACAGTCGACAGCCTTTGCGTGGACGTATCTCCACTCAGCGCGCCGATCCCCGGGGAACACGGCTCGCCCGACGAGGCCTGATGTGCAAGGATGTCGCGCCGGACATCGTTCGTTAAACGCAACACCAAGGATTATTCATGACTGCCATCCCCACTTCCGCCCCCGTGGTTCCCGGGCGGCTGGAGCAAATGTCCACCCGTATCGCTTTTTTCATCGCCGGCTTCGGCATCGCGGCCTGGGCGCCGCTGGTGCCGTACGCCAAGGCACGCGCGCAACTCAACGAGGGCACGCTTGGCCTGTTGTTGTTGTGCCTGGGGGTGGGGTCGATTCTCGCGATGCCCGTGGCAGGGGTGCTGGCGTCGCGCTTTGGCTGCCGGCGCGTGTTGACCGCCGGCACGATCATGATCTGCCTGGCGCTGCCGATGCTGGCCACCGTGAGTTCGATTCCGCTGTTGATGGCGGGGTTGTTCCTGTTTGGCGCAGGCCTGGGTACCGTGGATTCGACCGTCAATCTGCAAGCGGTGATTGTTGAACGCGCCAGCGGGAAAACCATGATGTCGGGCTTCCACGGCTTGTTCAGCCTGGGCGGCATCGTGGGCGCGGCGGGGGTCTCCGGCCTGCTGGGGCTGGGCTTGTCGCCGCTGCAGGCAACCCTGGTAGTGATCGTCATCATGGTAGTGGCGCTGCTCAAGGCTGCGCCGCATTTGCTGCCCTACGGCAGTGAAAGCTCTGGGCCGGCGTTTGCCATTCCCCATGGCGTGGTGCTGTTTATCGGCTGCTTGTGTTTCATCGTCTTCCTGGCCGAAGGCGCGGTACTGGACTGGAGCGCGGTGTTCCTGAGTGACGAGCGCGGGCTGGACCCAGCGTATGCCGGCCTGGGCTACGCGGCATTCGCCCTGACCATGACCGCCGGGCGCCTGACCGGTGACATTATTGTGCGGCGCCTGGGCGCTACCCGAGTGATCGTGGGCGGCGGCACGCTGGCAGCGGCGGGTGTGTTCCTGGCAACGCTCTCCCCTGCCTGGGAAATGGCGCTGCTCGGGTACGCGCTGGTGGGCGCCGGCTGCTCCAATATCGTCCCGGTGCTCTATACCGCTGTCGGCAAGCAGAGCGTGATGCCGGAACACATTGCCGTGCCCGCCATTACCACACTGGGGTACGCAGGCATTCTGGCGGGGCCGGCAGTGATCGGGTTCATTGCCCATGGCAGCAGCGTGGCAACCGCCTTCCTGCTGATCGGTGGGTTGCTGGTGGCGGTGGCAATCAGTGGGAGGATACTGCGGGTATAAACTCACAGGTATGAGCGGCTTGCTTCATGCAACCCGCTCATGCCTCTGCGGCGCCTTCAGTTGCCCTTTTCTTTCTTGTCGTTTTCCAACCATCGATCGATGCTGTAGTTCTTCAGCCAGCCATCATTGTTACGGCTTCCCGTGAGTTCGTAGCCATTGGCCTTATAGCTGTCCAGCGAGTCCAGCAAGCCGGGTCTTTCAACGATATTTTTGGCGAGATACACCAACTGTTCGCTGTATTTCTTCTTCGGGAAACCGTTGGCGGGGTCTCGCACAACATTACCTTTACTGTCCTGTTCGTCAGGGTCCTTGCTCATTTCAACAAGCGTGTCTGTTTTTACAAATCGGTGCTTATCGAAGGGCCAGACGAAATCTTCCGATTTATCCCGCAGCTGGTCGAACATCCCCCTGAATGCGGTAACGACCTGGGCATTGGACTTACTATGGAACGGGTCCGCACTTTGAGTATTGGGGCTGGTGTTACCGGTGAGCCGTTCGGAAGCGTTGGCCAAGCTTTCAGGCGTGATTTTACCGCCATCCACCAGAATCGCTTCGTTGAGCCTGGGGCGATTGAGTATCTCCCTGGCCAACATGATGGTGCGTTCGGAGACGCTGCTTTTGTGCACATCCTCACCGGCAATTTTTTGCAGCCCACTCTGGGTCAGATGGCCATCTGTCTTGAACTTATCAAGCATGGGAAAGTTACTATTGAGGTCTGTCGCCAGCAGGTGGTCATCCGAGCTGGTATAGGGGTTTCCCACATTCGACATACCGCCATACAAGCCTTGCCCGTCGAAATGCCGACTGGCGCCATTGACCATCAAGCTGTTCGAGAAAAAACCTGAGTCCGTTGCCAGCGGCTGCTGAGTACCGATCGCCTTGTCGACGACGCTGAGTCGCGTGTAACCACCGCTGGCCGACGCAGGCTCCTGATTCGGTATAAAAGGTATTCCAGAGCCTGGATTAATCCCGTTCGTCATGTTCATTCCCACCCTATTAGATTCCATCAACTGAACCTGGAGTGCTCAGCCTTCGAACGCGCGTCGACTGTCAGCACCAGACAAGCATCGGATGTGTGGCAACCTAAAAATAATGGTTCCTATCAGCCCAGGGCATGCGCCGGGTAAAACTTGAGCGTTTGTAACCGACCAGGCTGGCCCGTCACGGCCGACGTGAAAATTTGCTCCACAGCGTTTCAAGCAATGACCACGCGGACCGGGGCGCCGGCCCGTCCTCCGCGGCTCGCGAGCCCCTGTCGAAGTCTTCGGTCGTAGGCGCCTTGAAACTGAACTTCGGCGAAGACGTAAGGTTGAGCCCCTTTGCCTGAGATTTGCCTGGGCTTGGTGCCGAAGTTGCCGGAGCAGGCAGGCTTGCAACAGCGTACTGGGAGTGAGACTGGCGAGGTTCAAATGATGTCGAATTCATAGGCCATTACCTGTTCCAGTAGACGAAGGCATCCAAGGGCAGGACCCATGGATGCTCTGTTCGTGGTAAATCCTTGCAAATGGTTCCCGCATCGCCGACAGGCGATAGCGCGGCCGGGCATCCACCAGCCGATGCAATGCAGTGGGGCCAGGTCTCAGCGCAGCAGCCGATACAGATCGTCTCGGGTGATCTTGCCGTCGCGCAGGAACCCGAAAACGTTGTCCATCGAGCCCTTGAGTTCCGAACGATTCATGATTTCCCTCGACAGTTGGGTGATGCTGTCGGTTGGCCCATGACCATAAAGCGGGCGCGAGGCGTACTTTGCAAACGTATTGACATCGATGGCGTTTCTGTCGGCGCTCCACCACGGCCCTTTCAACGCGTTGAAGTTATTCAAGACATTCTGGGCAAGTTGCTTGTCGTCCTGAAGCTTCAGTGGATTGGACGAAAGAATGAATTTACTGATGTCGTCCTTGGAGAGGGACTGATCCAAAGCACCGGTTCCGCTATTTCGATCCAGGGCTTGCGTCAGGCCCGGGCGCTTGAGCACCTCCCTGGCCAGCCTGATATTCGAATCGCGCTCCGGGTTACCGGTCAGGGGCCGACCTGCCAGGTTATTGAGATGCTCAGGCGTAACGGTCGGTGCGTACCAGGGTTTGAAGGCGTTGTATTTATTCAACAGCCCCTGAGCCAGTACCTCGTTGCTCTGCTTGCCGTAGTAAGGGTCCGGCAGCGTAGGATTGGGCCGTGGAGGTGGGCCTGGATTGAAGGCGGATTTCGAAGACTGCGTTGCGCTATCGAAAACCGGGCCGGACTGACTCGCCGATGGCTCGAAACTCGGGCCGGCCGCGCCTGCTGCCTTGGCCGCCGGGCTGGCCTGCGCGCCTGCAGAGGGCTGCGCGAAGTTGTCCGTTGATGGGGTGTACGCTTGATTGGATGCGGATACCGACATGTGGTGCTCCAGTTCTGATTTAGGGCGGTGCCTTGCTGCTGCAGCCGTGCCAGCGATCAATAAACCGTGGCGCAGGTCTGCACCAGCAGGCATTTGCTGTGTGGCAAAGCCATGGCATTGGGTTCCTAGACGTGTTGAAAACTTCTGAATGCGGGTAGGAAGGAGGTCGTGACAGATGAAGAGCGAACCGCGAAATGTTCCCCATCTGAATGGGCGACGCATACGCGGCGCTGTGAGGGAATGCCTGGGAAATCAGGGGCGATTCAACGTTCGATCGCTTTACTCACCCAAGACAAAACGCTGTTCAATCACATTTCTGGAGTCCAGCCCTACCTGTACGATAAATTCACCAGACTCGGCAACGTGACGCAACTGAGCATCATAGAACTTCAACGCTTCTTCGTTCAGCCAAAAATCAACGACTTTTCGCTCACCCGCCTTGAGCATGACTTTTTCAAACCCCTTCAGCTCTTTGACCGGTCGACTGACCGAAGCCACCACATCGCGCACGTATAACTGCACCACCGTTTCACCCGATCGTGTACCGGTATTGGTCAGCGCAACGCTGACTTTCAGTGGCTGACCGCGCGGCAATACGGTGCGCGACACCTGCAGATTCGACAGGTTGAAATCGGTGTAGCTCAAACCGTAACCAAAGGGAAAGAGCGGCCCCGCCTCTTCGTCGATATATTGCGTGGTGTACTTGTAGGGCGCAGCAGGGTTGTAGGGTCGCCCGGTGCTCAAGTGGTTGTAATACACCGGGACCTGGCCGACGGAGCGAGGAAAGCTCATCGGCAGCTTGCCCGCAGGGTTGTAGTCACCGAATAACACATCAGCCACGGCATTGCCGCCCTGGGTGCCGCTGTACCAGGTTTCCAGCAGCGCATCGGCTTGCTGGTGTTCGGTTGTGAGGTCCAACGGGCGACCATTCACCAGGACAATCACCAGGGGCTTGCCCAAGGCTTTCAGCTCCAGGAGCAGTTGTTTCTGGCTGTCGGGCAAGTCGATTCGCGCGCGACTGCTTCCCTCGTCATTGAAGCTCCAGGGCTCGCCCACCACCGCCACCGTGACGTCAGCCCGACGGGCAATCGCCACGGCTTCCTCCAGCAGCGCATCCGGTGCCCGCGCATCCCTGTTCAACGGCGTGTGGTAGCGCTGCATGCGGGCGATCAACCCGCTATCGTCGCTGACATTGGCGCCCCTGGCATAGAGCAGGGTTGCCTTGCCTGCGACGGCGCGGGCTATGCCGTCATGGATACTGACCACTCGTTGCGCGCCGCAATCACCGCAATAGCTGCCCAACAGGTCCCGCTGGCTTTTCGCCAGGGGCCCCACCACGGCGAGGGTGCCGTGCTTGCTCAGCGGCAGGGTGTGTCGAGCGTTTTTCAATAGCACGAAGGTTTTGCGCGCAATGTCGCGGGCGGCCTCACGTTGCAGTCGCGATTCGATCGGTGCCGGCGGCGCGCGCCGCAACTTGCGATACGGATCGTCGAATAAGCCCAGTGCATATTTCATCTCCAGGACTCGGCGTACCGAAGCGTCCAGGTCCTCCACCTTCACGGCACCCGACCTGACGGCTGCCGGCAGTTCGTCGACGTAGGCACTGTCGCATAACGCCATGTCAACACCGGAGCGCAAAGCCAGCCCTGCAGCCTCCGCCGGCCGGGCCGCCACTCCGTGGTCGACCAATTGGCCAATCGCGGCGCAGTCGCCCAGCGTCACGCCTTCAAACCCCCACTCTTGACGCAGTACCTGCTTGATCAGCCAGGGGTTGGCCATCGCCGGGACGCCCCCTACGGCATTGAAAGCAATCATCACCCCGCCCGCGCCCGCCTCCACGGCGGCGCGATAGGGCGCGAAATAATACTGGTACATGCTGGCCGTGCTCATCTCGACACTGTTGTAATCCCGACCGCCCTCCACCGCACCATAGAGGGCGAAATGCTTGACGACCGACATCACGCTGTCGGCGCCGCGAAGGTCCGTGCCCTGATAGCTTTTCACCAGGGTTTCGGCGATGCGCGAGGCCAGGAAAGGGTCTTCGCCATAGCCCTCTGAAACCCTGCCCCACCGAGGGTCACGGGCGATGTCCACCGCAGGGCTGAACGTCAGATTGATGCCTGCTGCGCTGGCCTCCCGGGCACTGACTTTCCCCACGGTAGCGATCGCCGACATATCCCAACTCGCGGCAAGCGCCAGGCTTACCGGAAAGATCGTGTGCAGGCCATGCACGACGTCCTGCACGACGAACAACGGTATCTTCAGGCGGCTGCGCTCCACCGCCTGGCGCTGCAACGCCACGCCCACCTGCCAGGATGGCATGCCACCCAGCCCGCTGGCCGAGCCATTGGCGATCAGTTCAAGTGTCTCGGGCGCCGCTTTATCCGCATCGACACCGACGATATTCAGTTGGCCAGCTTTCTCTTCCAGCGTCATTTGCGCCAGCAGTTGATCGATGAAAACCTCTTTTCCAGCGCTGGCCTGCGCGGTCGCCAGCAGGCAACAAGCGCCTGCCAGCACCCCTACCCACCACCTTGTGTCCATGGTATCCGTCCCAGGGCAATCCAACACTCGTAGTGTTCAGCTGAGGATGGAGAGGCGTCTACTGTCAGAAATCACAGTTCCATTGGTTGTTCCCCGTCGTCCCGCGCAGTGGCATGCTGAACTTCCATTGCCCCGCATCAGTCAGCACAAAGGACTCTCATTAAACAGCGGGTGGGTGATGCAGATTTCCTTGCAGCAACAAGTGGCGCTGGTCACCGGCGCCAGTTCCGGTATCGGTGAAGGCGCCGCCAAGGCGCTGGCCGAAGCCGGAGCAGCCGTGGTGCTTAACTACAATTCCCAGGCGGCACCGGCCGAGGCGCTGGCGGCGCAGATCAATGCCAACGGCGGCCGAGCCATTGCTCTTGCTGGCGATGTGTCGAAAGAAGCCGACGTCGAACGCCTGTTCGCCCAGACCCTCGACGCCTTCGGCCATCTGGATATTCTCGTCGCCAACTCAGGCCTGCAAAAAGACGCCAACCTGGTCGACATGAGCCTTGAGGACTGGAACACCGTGATCGGCGTCAACCTCACCGGCCAATTTCTCTGCGCGCGCGCCGCCGTGCGGATTTTCAACCGCCAGGGCGTGCGTGAGGGCGTGTCCCGCGCCGCCGGCAAGATCATCCACATGAGCTCGGTGCACCAGTTGATTCCCTGGGCCGGGCACGTGAATTACGCAGCGTCCAAGGGCGGTGTGGAGATGCTGATGCGCACCCTCGCCCAGGAAGTCAGCGAGCAGCGCATTCGCATCAACGGGATTGCGCCGGGGGCGATTCGCACGGCGATCAACCGTGCAGCCACTGAAGGCGCCGCCGAACAGGAGCTGCTCAAGTTGATTCCCTATGGCCGCGTCGGCGATGTGCAAGATGTGGCGAATGCGGTGGTGTGGCTGGCCAGCGACGCGTCCGATTACGTGGTCGGCAGCACGCTGTTCATCGATGGCGGCATGAGCCTTTATCCGGAGTTTCGTGGCAATGGTTGATTTGAAAAACGAACCACAAAGTGCCATCGATGCCCACGGCATCATCGGCGACATGCGCAGCGCAGCCTTGGTGAATGACCGGGGCAGTATCGATTTTTTCTGCTGGCCGGAATTCGACAGCCCGTCGATCTTCTGCGCGTTGCTCGACAGCCCTGAAGCCGGCACCTTCCAGCTCACCCCTGACCTGCCCAATGCACGCCGCGAGCAGATCTACCTGCCCGACACCAATGTGCTGCAAACTCGTTGGCTGAGCGATGCGGCGGTGGTGGAAATCACCGATTTGCTGGCTGTCACCGAAGAGGTCGATGATCTCCCATTATTGATCCGCCGCGTGCGGGTGGTCAGCGGCACGGCGACCTTCCATCTGCGCTGCGCCGTGCGCCATGACTATGCCCGCGCCAAGACCCACGCCAAGGCGGTCGATCAAGGCGTGTTGTTCAACGCAGACGGTCAGCCCGGACTGCGGCTGGCGGGCAGTCACCCGTTGACCCTCGACGAACATGTGGCCACGGCCAGCTTCACCCTGGCCCAGGACGAGAGCGCTGAATTCGTCCTCGGCGGCCAGGACGATCCCCGCGTGACGAACGCCTGCACCGACCTCTACCTGGAACGCACTTTGAAGTTCTGGCGCAGTTGGATCAGTCAATCGAACTACCGCGGACGCTGGCGTGAAATGGTCAACCGCTCGGCCCTCGCGCTGAAGTTGCTGACCTCGCGCAAACACGGCGCAATCATCGCCGCCGCGACCTTCGGCCTGCCCGAGACGCCCGGCGGCGAGCGCAATTGGGACTACCGCTATACCTGGATCCGCGACGCTTCGTTTACCGTCTACGCGTTCATGCGCCTGGGTTTTGTCGAGGAAGCCAACGCCTACATGCGTTGGCTCAAGGGGCGGGTCAGCGACTGCTGCGGCCAGCCGACCAAGATCAACATCCTGTACGGCATCGATGGCCGCCAGGAGTTGCCGGAAACCACCCTGGATCACCTCAGCGGCCATGGTGGCGCGCAGCCGGTGCGCGTGGGCAATGAAGCGTTCGACCAGGTGCAACTGGATATCTACGGCGAACTGATGGACGCGGTGTACCTGGTCAATAAATACGGCGAGGCCATCTCCCACGAAGGCTGGAAGCACACCGTTGAAGTGGTCGATCAAGTCTGCGAAATCTGGAATCAGCAAGACGTCGGCATCTGGGAAATGCGTGGCGAGCAGCATCACTTCCTGCACTCGCGCCTGATGTGCTGGGTGGCCGTGGACCGCGCGATCCGCCTGGCCTCCAAGCGCTCGTTACCGGCACCCTTCGCGCGTTGGGACCAGACCCGCCAGGCGATCTATGCCGATATCTGGAGCAACTTCTGGAACGAAGAACGTGGGCATTTCGTGCAACACATCGGCAGTACCGCCCTCGACGGCTCGATGCTGTTGATGCCGCTGGTGCGCTTTGTTGCCGCCACCGATCCACGCTGGCTGTCGACCCTGGAGGCGATCCAGAAAAGCCTGGTGCGCGATGGCATGGTCTATCGTTACCGCAACGACGACAGCCAGATCGATGGGTTGCAAGGCACTGAAGGCGCGTTTGCCGCGTGTTCGTTCTGGTACGTCGAATGCCTGGCACGCGCCGGCCAGGTGGAAAAAGCCCACCTGGAGTTCGAGCAACTGCTGCGCTATGCCAACCCGCTCGGGCTTTACGCTGAAGAGTTCGACAGCCAGGCCCGGCACCTGGGGAACACGCCCCAGGCATTGAGCCATTTGGCGCTGATCAGTGCGGCGACGTTTCTGGACCGTAAACTCAGTGGTGCGAAAACGGTATGGCAACCCTGATTCTCCCCCTGCTTAGGAGCCGATCATGACCACCCTCGCCCCGTTGCTCTACGTGCGCACGTCCATGCTCGATGTTGCCTATGAAACCCACGGCCCGCTCGACGGTGAGCCGGTGATCCTGCTGCACGGTTTCCCCTACGACCCTCGCGGCTACGACGAGATCGCGCCGGGCCTGGCCGAACAGGGTTACCGCGTGTTGGTGCCCTACCTGCGCGGTTATGGCCCGACGCGGTTTATCAACGAACAGGTCATGCGTTCCGGTCAGCAGGCGGCGCTGGGCAAGGACTTGCTGGACTTCATGGATGCGCTGTCCATCCCCTGCGCCACCCTGGCCGGTTATGACTGGGGCGGGCGTGCCGCGTGTATCGTCGCGGCGCTGTGGCCGATTCGGGTTCGCGGGTTGGTGACCGGCGATGGCTACAACATCCAGGACATCGCCCAGTCACTCAAGCCGCGAGCACCAGAGACAGAACATCGCTTGTGGTACCAGTATTACTTTCACACCCAGCGCGGCGTGGATGGTCTGACCGCCAACCGGCGGGAACTGTGCGAGCTGTTGTGGTCGTTGTGGTCGCCGTCCTGGACGCGCGGGCCGAGCCTGTACGGGCAGACCGCGCCATCGTTCGACAACCCGGACTTTGTCGAGGTGGTGATCCATTCCTACCGCCATCGCTTCCAGTACGCGCCGGGCGACCCGGCGCTGGCGTTCATCGAGCAGGCACTGGCGCAACAACCGCCGATTTCGGTGCCGAGCATTTCCCTGTGCGGTGCCGATGACGGCGTGGGGCCGCCACCGGCAGAGGACGACGATATCGAGCATTTCAGCGGTTTTTATCGACGGCACGTGTTGCCCGGCGTGGGCCACAATATTCCCCAGGAAGCGCCACAGGCCACCCTGGCAGCGCTGCTGGAATTGCTACAGCGGTGAAAATCGCTCGCGGTAGGCCTGGGGCGTCACCGACAGGGCCCGCAGGAAACTGCGCCGCAGGGTCTCTTCACAGCCGAACCCGCACTGCACGGCGATGCGCTTGATCGAGGTGCTGCTGTCGGCCAATTGCCGGCGCGCACTTTCAACACGCAGCAGCTCCACCGCCCGCGCCGGGGTCTGGCCGGTTTCGGCGCGGTAGTGGCGCACAAAGCTGCGCTCGCTCATGCCGGCCTGGGCGGCCAGGGTGGAAATACTCAAATCCAGCGTGAGATTTTCGCCGATCCAGGCGTGCAACTCGGCAAAGCGGCTGTCGCGCTGTTGCAGGGATAACGTCACGCTGAATTGCGACTGCCCGCCGGGACGTTTGAGGAACACCACCAGGTGCCGCGCCACTTCCAGGGCGACCGCGCGCCCCAGGTCCTCCTCCACCAGGGCCAGGCACAGATCGATACCGGCGGTCACGCCGGCCGAGGTCCACAGCGCGCCTTGCCGGATAAAAATTGGATTGGACTCCACCGTCAGCGCGGGAAACTTGCGCGCCAGTTCTTCACAGCGCGTCCAGTGAGTGGCCACGCGGCAACCGTCGAGCAAGCCACTGGCGGCCAGCAGAAAAGCGCCGGTGCAGACCGAGGCCATGCGCCGGGTGTGCCGCGACTTTTCCCGCACCCAGTGCACCAGCGCCGGGTCTTCGGCGGCGCCGTACACGCCCCAGCCGCCGGCGATCACCAGCGTGTCGCACGCCTGATCGACGGCGGGCAGCGGATCGGCCAACAGCGCCAGGCCCGCAGACGTCACCACCGGTTTGGCCTGGTCAGCGATCACATTTACCGCATAGGGCAACGGCAGACCGCGCTGGCGGGCCAGGTCATTGGCCGACGCAAACACCTGCAAAGGCCCGGTGACGTCGAGTACCTGGGCATTATCGAAAGCGAGGACATGAATAACTCTGGGCATAGTTTGGCGAGATCTGTGGGCTTAATGGCGTGTGCGCCAAAGCCTAGGCCTCTACAGTGAAGTCGTCCACCCTCTTTATCGGAGCGTCATCCATGACCTTGCACATCGGCTTTCTGCTATTTCCCGGCATCCAGCAACTGGACCTGACCGGCCCCTACGACGTGCTCGGCTCACTGCCGGACGTGAAGCTGCATTTGGTGTGGCAGGACCTGGCACCGGTCACCTCCAGCACCGGCCTGGTGTTTACGCCGACCATGACCTACGCCGACTGCCCGAAACTCGACGTACTGTGCGTGCCCGGCGGCTCGGGTGTGGGCGCACTGATGGAAGACCCCGGCACCCTGGACTTCCTCAAGGCCCAGGCACAAACCGTGCGCTATATAACCTCGGTGTGCACCGGCTCGCTGGTACTGGGCGCGGCGGGTTTGCTGCGCGGCCGCAAGGCCACCACCCACTGGGCCTACCACGACCTGCTTGCGCCACTGGGCGCCATCCCCGTGCAAGCGCGCGTGGTGCGTGACGGCAACCTGTTTACCGGGGGCGGAATCACCGCCGGCATCGACTTTGCGCTGACCCTGGCGGCGGAGTTGTACAGCGAAGCGGCGGCGCAACTGGTGCAATTGCAAATCGAATACGCACCGGCCCCACCGTTCGACTCGGGCCGCCCGGATACAGCGCCCACGCACGTACTGGAAGAAGCCAACAAGCGCACGGCAGAATCGCGCAGAGTGCGTGCAGAGATTGTCGCGCGGGCGGCCGCGCGCCTGGGTTGAGCTGGCAGCTGAGTTCCCACTGGCCCATGAAGGACCCAATGTGAGAGAGGGCTTGCCCCCGGGCGGTGGGTCAGCTGAGACATCCGCTGCTGACACCCCGTCATCGGGGGCAAGCCCCTCCCACAGTGTCCGCGTTTCAATGCCTGGATTCGGCGGCGGTGGTTGAGATGCATGGCTGACGGCGCTCAATGGTGGCGACGGCAGCGCCGTTAAATGTGGGAGGGGGCTTGCTCCCGATGGCGGTGGGTCAGTTGATACATCCGCTGCTGACACTCCGTCATCGGGGGCAAGCCCCCTCCCACAGTGTCCGCATTCCAATGCCTGGATTCGGCGGCGGTGGTTGAGATGCATGGCTGACGGCGCTCAATGGTGGCGACGGCAGCGCCGTGAAATGTGGGAGGGGGCTTGCCCCCAATGGCGGTGGGTCAGCTGAGACATCCGGTGCTGACACTCCGTCATCGGGGGCAAGCCCCCTCCCACAGTGTCCGCGTTTCAATGCCTGGATTCGGCGGCGGTGGCTGAGATGCATGGCTGACGGCGTTCGATAGTGGGGCAGGCAACACCGTTAAATGTGGGAGGGGGCTTGCCCCAGATGGTGGTGGGTCAGTTGATACATCCGGTGCTGACACTCCGTCATCGGGGGCAAGCCCCCTCCCACAGTGTCCGCGTTCCAGTGCCTGGATTCGGCGGTGGGTGAAATGCTCACTGCATTCAAGGCACCTTCTGACTCCTCCCTTTCTCCGAGGGTGACTGCCTGATGCAGCCGCCCCTCGGCGTCCCCATTTCCCCCTCCCGTCAAAAAAAAGCTTTCCTGACGGACAGGAAAATTCTGACATTTGTTCCTACACTCAAAATCACAGTGCTATCCCGAGTACTAAGCACAAGGAACGTCAAAGTAATGTCATACAAAGGACCAATCAGGATGCATAAAATACCATCCTCGCCTTATGGTCAATTTATTGACTACGCCAGAATAGAAACTCTTTCAGCCACTTCCTCCGCCAAATTACATTCATTTGGATGTCTCCACGTGAATGAACGGTTGTGTTTTAACCAGATGTAGCTCGCGGGCGACTGGGTCCATCAGTCGCGCAAAGAACCTGGTATGCAATGAGGGATGTTGGTATGCGCGAGAAGTCATCTGTCGTCAGCTTGTTCCTGACCCGGGCCGGGTTCGTTGAGTTTTTTATTGTTTTTGTCAAGTTGGGCCACGGACTGAGCGCCATTTTTCCACCGTTGTTCCTGGCGTTTGTCCTCGACCCGATGGACCCCGAGATGCGCTCGCACTTCCTCGGGCTGTTGCTGTTTTTCGCGGTGTTGACGATCATTCTGTTCCAGGCCTTGGGGATCTATTCCGAAGAGCTGTTCAGCAACCGCTTGCGCCTGCGCGCGAAAATCGTGGCATGGTCGGCGGCGTTCTGCATCCTGCTGTTCATGTACCAGATCCTGCAATTCTTCCCACAGTTGACCCCACGCAACCTGGTGGCCTGGTATTTCGCCAGCCTCGCGCTGTTCTGCCTGGAGCGTCTGCTGATGCTGCGCCTGTACCGCAGCCTGATGCGCAAGGGCAAATTCCTGCAGCGCACGGTGATTCTGGGCTTCACCGATACCGCCATACATGTCGCCGACCACCTGCAACGCAATGGCGATATCCGCTCCGGCCTGATCGGCTTTATCGACGACCGCACCGAACGCATTCCCAAGGAACTCAGCAGTCTGCCTTTGCTGGGCAATACCCGCGATCTGGAAAAGCTGATCCGCGCCGAGCAAGTCAACCAAGTGATGATCTGCCTGCCGTGGGCCGCCGAGCAGCGTATTCACGGGTTGGTCAACCGCCTGCGGCAGATGTCGGTGAACGTCATGCTGGTGCCGGACATGGCCGCCCTGCGCTACGGCCACAGCCGCATTACCGATGTGGGCGGCATCCTGATGTTCAATACTTCGCAGTTACCGCTGCGCGGCTGGTCGCCCGTTATCAAGCGCTGCGAAGACTTGCTGCTGGCCAGCGTCGCCCTGGTGGTGCTGTCGCCGGTGATGCTGCTGACGGCGATCGCCATCAAGCTCGATTCCAAGGGTCCGATTCTTTTTCGCCAGAACCGCTACGGCTACAACGATAATGAAATCCGTGTGTTCAAGTTCCGCTCGATGTTCACCGACCAAAGCGACTTTACCGCCGAACGCCAGACCACCCGCCAGGACCCGCGCATCACCCGGGTCGGGCGCATCATCCGCAAAACCAGCATCGACGAGCTGCCGCAATTGTTCAACGTACTGCTGGGCAACATGTCCATGGTCGGCCCGCGCCCCCACGCCACCGCAACCAAGGCGGCAGGCGTTGCCTTTGAGGTGGCGGTCAGCGAATACAGCTCGCGGCACCGGGTCAAGCCGGGCATTACCGGCTGGGCGCAGATCAACGGCTACCGGGGCGAAACCGATACCCTGTTCAAAATCCAGAAACGCGTCGAGTACGACCTGGAGTACATCTCCAAATGGTCGGTGTGGTTTGACTTGTACATCGTTTTCATGACGGTCCCGGCCGTCCTTTCCACCAAGGAAGTCTATTGATGAATACACTCAACGGATTGATTCCCTGCATCATTTCCGGTGGTTCGGGCACCCGCTTGTGGCCGGTGTCCCGGCAGAACATGCCCAAGCCGTTCATGCGCATGCGCGACGGCCAGAGCCTGCTGCAGAAAACCTTCCAGCGCGCCGCCCGCCTGCCCGGTGTGGATAGCGTGCTCACGGTGACCAACCGCGACCTGCTGTTTCGCACCCTGGACGACTACCGCAGCGTCAACAAGGCCCACCTGCCCCTGGACCTGCTGCTCGAACCGTTCGGGCGCAATACCGCTGCGGCCATCGCCGTGGCGGCGCTGCATGTGCAGGAACATTTCGGTGGCGAGGCGCAACTGCTGGTGATGCCCGCCGACCACCTGGTGCTGGATGAAAGCGCGTTCGCCGAGGCGGTGACCCAGGCCCGCGAACTGGCCGAAGCCGGCTATCTGGTGACCTTCGGCATCCAGCCCGACCACCCGGAAACCGGCTTCGGCTATATCGAACAAGGCGAAGCGCTGAGCCTGGGCAACCGGGTCAAGCGCTTTGTCGAAAAACCCGACCTGGCCACCGCCCAAGCCTACCTCGACGGCGGCAAGCACCTGTGGAATGCCGGCATGTTCTGCTTCAAGGCCAGCACCCTGGTGGATGAACTGAACACCCACGCGCCCGACGTGCTGAGCGCCGCACGTGCCGCCCTCGAGCACAGTCAGCACCTGCAAAACAAAACCTCGCGCCAGCGCGAACTGGACAGCGATGCCTTCGCCAGTGCGCCGGACATCTCCATTGATGTGGCGCTGATGGAAAAGTCCCAGCAAGTGGCCGTGGTGCCGTGCGACATCGGCTGGAGCGATATCGGTTCCTGGGAAGCCCTGCGCCAGCTCACCCCCAGCGATGCCCAGGGCAACCAGGTCAATGGCGAAGCGATCCTGCACGACGTGCACAACTGCTACATCGACTCGCCCAAGCGCGTACTCGGTGCGGTTGGCGTGCGTGACCTGATCATCGTCGACACCCCCGACGCCCTGCTGATCGCCGACGCCAACCGCAGCCAGGACGTGCGCTACATCGTGGCCGAGCTCAAGCGCCAGAACCATCCGGCCTTCAGCCTGCACCGCACCGTCACACGGCCGTGGGGCACCTACACGGTGCTGGAGGAAAGCAGCCGCTTCAAGATCAAGCGCATCGTGGTCAAGCCCCAGGCGTCGTTGTCGCTGCAAATGCACCACCACCGCAGCGAGCACTGGGTGGTGGTCAGCGGCGCGGCGCAGATCACCAATGGCGAACGCGAATTCCTGATCAACGCCAACGAATCCACCTACATACCGGCCGGGCACAAACACCGCCTGACCAACCCCGGCATCATCGACCTGGTGATGATCGAGGTGCAGAGCGGCGAGTACCTGGGCGAAGACGACATCGTGCGGTTCGATGACATCTACGGGCGTGCGCCTGCCGACGTGAAGAAATGACATGCGCACTTCGTTGATCATCCCGACCCGTAACGCCTCCAGCCACCTGGCGCGGCTGCTGCCTGCACTGAAGATGCAAACCCTGCAGCCGGACGACATGCTGGTGGTCGACAGCGCCTCCAGCGATGACACCGTGGCGCGCTTTCGCGACTACGGTGCGCGGGTCGAGGTGATCGACGCGCGCACCTTCAATCACGGCGGCACACGGCGCTGGGCCAGCGAGCAAGTCAGCGGTGACGCCCTGATCGTGATGACCCAGGACGCCATCCCCGCCACCCCGGAAACCTTCGCCAACCTGCTCGCGGAATTGCAGCAGGACCCGCTCAACGGCGTGGCCTACGGGCGCCAGTTGCCGCATCCGGATGCCGGTGTGCTGGGCGCGCAGTCGCGTCACTTCAATTATCCGGCTCAAAGCCGCAGCAAGCGCCTGGCCGATGCGCCGGAACTGGGGATCAAGACCTGTTTCAGCTCCGATTCGTTTTCCGTCTACCGGCGCAGCGCCCTGCAGGCCGTGGGCGGCTTCCCCGCCGATGTGATCGGCAGCGAAGACGCCTACGTCGCGGCACGCCTGCTGATCGAAGGTTACACCGTGCGCTACGCGGCCTCCGCGCAGGTGTACCACTCCCACGATTACCGACTCATGGACGAGTTTCACCGCTACTTCGACATTGGCGTGTTCTACGGTCGCGAACCGTGGATACGCCAGGCCTTTGGCGATGCCGGCGGTGAAGGTAAACGCTATGTACTGGCTGAACTCGCGGCATTGCGCGCAGCCGGTGCCTGGCACCGCGTACCCGAAGTGCTGGTGCGCAGCGCGTTCAAGTTGCTCGGCTATCGGCTGGGCCAGCAGGAGCGCCGGCTACCCCTCGCCCTCAAGCGGCGCATCAGCATGTTCCCCGGTTATTGGAGGTGAGCATCATGACCTACAGGAAGTCCTATTTGATGAAACGAACCCTGCTCGTCCTGGCCATGATGGCCCTGGCCGCCTGCAATACGCCCGCGCGCATCGTTGCGCCCGACGACAAGACGGTCGAGGACGGCAAGCGCGCGCTCGACCAGCTTGCCCAACTGCCGCCTGCGGTGGAACGCATCCGCATCGGCGATCAGTTGCGTATCGTGCGCGATGCCGGGGAAATGCCGACGCTGTCGGCGTTCAACGTCAGTACGATCTACGAGCTGACGCTGTACACGGTGCAAAGCGACGGCAAGATCAACTACCCGTTCCTGGGTCCGATCCAGGTGGCCCGACGCACGCCGACGGAAGTGGCGAACGAGCTGACCAACAAGCTCACGCCGGTGTATCGCGAGCCGCGGGTGACGGTAAACATCAACCAGGCGCCGGCCAATTCGATCATTGTCGGCGGCGCGGTGAACAACCCGACCTCGGTGTCGATCGCAGTGGCCAACACCCTGGAGCAAGCCATTATCGGCGCGGGCGGGGTGAACCCGGCGGGCAATGCGAGCATGGTCGCGCTGCTGCGCGAAGATACCCAGGGCGTCTATCGCGCCTACTTCCTGGACTTCAGCCAATACCTCAAGACCGGCCCCAACGGACGCAAACAAGTGCCCCTGCAACGCGGTGACGTGGTGTTCGTGCCCAAATCCAATGTGGGCGAGCGCATCCAGGGCGTGGATACCTACCTGAACCAACTGATCCCATTCACCAAGTCGATCGGGGTTGGCTACAACTACACCCGAACCAGCGGCGGCAGTAACTAAAGGAGCGACATCCCATGATCGAGATCCGTTCTTTTCGCGATCTTCTGCGCCTGTTCTTCATCTTCCGGCATGAGTTCAAGCTGGCGGCCATCGCGGCGCTGGTGATCATCCTGCTGGGGGCGTTCCTGCTGCCGGCCAAGTTCGAATCCACCGCGCGCCTGCTGGTCAAGCCGGGGCGTGATTCGACGCTGCCGATCGAGATCAGCAATCGCCAGGCGCTGGTGATGCCCAGCACCCAGCGCGACCCGATCGTCGATGAGGAACGCCTGCTCACCGGGCGCCCGATCGTACGGGCGGTGGCCGAGCATTACCTGGAAGTCATCGACAAAATGCCGCCGCCCGAAGGCGTCTGGCAACGCACCAAGTACTACGTCAAAAACGGCATCGGCGCAGTGTTCGATGGGGTGCGCGTGGTGTTGGAAACCGTGGGCGTGATTGAACGGACCACGCCGGTGGAGCGCCTCGCCGCGGGCCTGGAGAAGAACTTCGAAGTCAGCCACGCGGCCGGCTCCACGGTGATGGACATCAGCTTCAAGTGGAGCGACCCGCAAATCGCCCAGGCGGTGGTCAAGAGTTGGGTCGAGATCTACATCAACGAACGCACCCAGGCCCTGGGGCGCAAGAGCCTGTACGTCTTCTATGAAGGCCAGGTGTCCAACAGCGCCACCGAGATCAAGAGCTACAAGGAGCAGATCCTTGCCCAATTGAACCGCATTGGCGCGGCGAGCATCACCGATCGCCTGGAGGATTTGTCCGAGCGCATCAACGTGTTGCGCGGTGAAACCTTCAACACCACGCGCTTGATCGCTTCGTCCGACAGCGCCATTGCGAGCACGCGCACCCAGCTCAAGACCCAACCCAAGGAAGTGACCACGGTTCGCCAGATTGCGCTGAACCCGCAGCAGCAGGATTTGCGTCGTCTGCTCAACCAGAAGCTGCTGGAAAAAGCCGACATGATGCGCACCTACACCGATAACGCGCCGCCGGTCAAAGCCCTGGATGCGTCGATTCAGGCGATGCGGGTCCAGGTCGCGAGTGAAAGCAACACCGTGCAAAGTTCGGAAAACCGCGCACCGAACACCCTGGAAATCCACTTGCAGCGTGTGCTGCTCGACGAGTCCAGCAACAACCTGGCGCTGCGTACCCAGCTGGTGCAACAGCAGAAGCAACTGGTCAACCTCGAGGCGCAACGCAAGGAAGCGCTGGAGATTGAACCGGAACTGGCGCGCCTGTCCCGTGAGCTGGGCGCCACCGAGCGCAACTACGCGCTGTACGTGGACAACCTGGAGAAGTCGCGCATCGACCGTGAGTTGGATAACAGCCAGATCAGCAACATCGCGGTGATCGAAGAAGCCACCCTGAACCCGGGCCGCATCTTCCCCAAAACCCTGCTGATGCTGTTGCTGGCGATCCCGTTCGCCATCGTCGTCGGCCTGCTGGTGGTCTACCTGTGCTACCTGCTCGACCAGCGCATTCACGATGGCGGCCTGGTGGAACGCAAGTTCGGCCTGCCGCTGTGGACCACGTTGCCGGAGCTGGACACCAGCACCGCGCAAGGCACCAATGCGTTCAATGCGAGCATTTACCGGTTGTACGGCCTGCTGCAGCTGGACCGCGTGGCCGAACGCGGCCTGACCCTTGGGCTGACCTCGGCGCGCCACGGTGAAGGGGTGACCTTCGTGGTGGAGCAACTGCGTCAACTGCTCCTGGAAAACGGCATCACCGTGCGCATCGGCGGCGCTGATCCTGCGGCGCCAGGCGAAGTGGTGCTGCTGGACGCCTCGGCGCTGCTGGACAACCGCGATGCCTTCGTCAACCTGCTGCGCGCCGACCTGATCGCGCTGGTGGTCGAAGCCCGCAAGAGCACGGTGCCGGTGGTGGAGCATGCGCTGTCGATCCTCAACACGGCGTTCGGCAAAGTCGATGGCATCATCATCAACCGCCGCAAGTTCGAAGTGCCAGCCAAGGTGCTGCGCACCATCGGCAAATACCGGGGGGCGTTCTGATGCGCATCGCCCTGCTTGCCCCCTTGCCGCCGGAAAAAAACGGGATCGCCGACTATGCGAACCATTTCAAGACGGCATTGGAGCAACTGGGCGTGACGGTGCTGACACCGTTGAGCGGCGTGGAAGGCTCAAGCGCGGCGATCAGGCAGGCGGTTGCCGCGTTCGACTGGCGCAGCGTGGACCTGGTCCACGCCGAGCTGGGCGGCGGGCGCCTGGGAGAGTTCCTGGCCTTGCGCGAGTTGCGCAAGGCCTACCCGGACCTGCCGCTGACGGCCACCGTGCATGACCCCGAGCGCATCGTGTGGCGGCGCGAGCACCTGCCCTTCCCGCTCAACCTGCTGGAGCGCCTGCCCAGCCCGTTGCCGCAGGCGGCAGTGGTGCTGGCAGACCCGCTGACCCTGCGTGAAGAACGCCAGGTCGCGCGGGGCCTGACGCGGCTGATCACCCTGACGCGCCTGGGCGCCGATTGCCTCAGCCAGCGCATGCAACTGCCAGCCGGTAAGGTGGCGGTTATCCATCACGCCAACCTGTTGATTCCAGCCGTGGCCCTGCCGCCGCTGGACACGCTGCACCTGCTGTATTTCGGCTTTATCTACCGTGGCAAAGGCATTGAAGACTTGTTGCAGGCCCTGGCCGCCGTCTTCAAGCAAGCCCCACAATTGCGTGACCGTGTGCGCCTGACCCTGGCCGGTGGCACTGCCGCCGAAATGGCGTTTGGCGCGGGCGGTAATTACCTGGAGCAGTTGAACCGCCAGATCGCCGACCTCGGCCTGGCAGGCGTCATCGATTGGCGGCTGAACCTGCCGGCTGACGACATTGCCCAGACGATCCAGGCCCACCATGTGATGGTGCTGCCGTATCGCGAATCGAAAAAACTCGGCCTGCTCGGCCGCCAGCGCGGCACCAGTGGCGCGCTGTCCTGGGCCGCCGCGTGTGGGCGTGGAGCGATTACCTCCGATGCGCGGGCGTTTGCCGAGGAAGTCGCCAGCGGTAACGGCGCGATCTATCCCGAAGGCGATGTGGCCGCGCTGGGCGAGCAGTTGTTGCGCCTGGCCCGTACACCGACCCTGGCCCGGGACTGGGCCGAACGCGCCGGGGCCATCGGCCGCGAACGCTTATGGCCGCTGACGGCGCAGCACTTCAAGCAGCTTTTCGAACAGGCAATTGCGGGAGCCCCGTATGGCGCGTAAACGGACGTATTTCGCCACCCTTGCGCTGGTCGCCGTCCTGGGTCTGACCGCCTTTATCTGGGGGCGCCCGGCCGACGCCGAGAACCACGTGCTCAAAGGCAACAAGGTGGTGGTGTGGAAGGACTTCCTCGGCGTGAACGCGCAGTTCCTGTGGTTCAGCCCCGAGCGCTACCAGTTGCAGATCGACCGCCTCAAGGACCTGGGCCTGGAATGGGTGCGCCTGGACCTGCATTGGGACCAGCTGGAACCCGTCGCCGACCAATACCAGGTGGCGACCCTGGACCAGTTGGTGACCAAGCTTAAAGACAACCAGCTCAAGTCGGTGTTTTACCTGGTCGGCTCGGCGCCGTTTATCACCTCCGCGCCGGCGGGTGCGCCGTATCAGGACCAGTACCCGCCGCGAGACCCGAATGTGTTTGCGCTGCGCATGGCGCTGTTGGCCCAGCGCTACCCCAGCGTCGACGCCTGGCAGGTGTGGAACGAGCCGAACCTGCTGGGCTTCTGGCGCCCGGCGGCGGACCCGGACGGTTATGCCCAGCTGCTGCGCACCACCGCCGCCGCACTGCGCGCCGTCGCCCCGAACAAACCGGTGGTGGCCGCCGGCATGGCGTTTTTCAGCGAAATGCCCAACGGCCAGACCATGCTCGATGCCCTCGATGCCCTCGGCGTGCCGAGCCTGAACACCGTCATGTCCTACCACCCGTACACGCAACTGCCCGAGGGCAACGACCCGGCCAACCTCGACTTCGTGGCCAAGACCACCGCGCTCAACCAGAAGCTGAGGAACAGCGGCGTGAAAACCCTGTGGAGCACCGAGTGGGGCTGGTCGAACTACCTCGGGCCCAAGGAAGCCCAGGACATCATCAGCCAACAGGGCCAGGCCGATTATGTGATACGCCGCCTGGCGCTGATGAGCGCGCTGGATTTCGACAAGATTTTCCTGTTTACCCTGAACGACCTGGATCAGCGCGCCAGCGTGCGCGACCGCGCCTACGGCTTGCTCGATATCGACGCCAAGCCCAAGCCGGTCTACACCGCGTTGAAAAATTTCCTCGACGTCAGTGGCCCGCAATTGACCCCCGGCGACCCGCCCACCGCCGACCAACTGCCCGACGGCCTGTTCAGCATCGGCTGGACCCGCGCCGATGGGCGCAAGTTGTGGTTTTTCTGGTCGGCCGGTGGCGGCAACGCGCACTTGCCGAACCTCGCCAGCGCGACGCTGTATGACCCGTTGCGCGGCACCCAGACACCAGTGAGCGGCACCGACGGGTTGACTGTCCCGGTCAAGTCGAACCTGCAAATTCTGTTATGGGATTGAAGTCCGCCATGCGCATTTTATGGATCCTGCCCTACTCGCCCTGGCCCGCCACCAGCGGCGGCAAGACGCGCCAGTTCCACTTGCTGCGCAGCCTGGCCGCACGTGGGCACCGAATCACCTTGCTGCTGCACGACAAGCAGCCGGTGTCGCTGACCGATCGCCAGGTGCTGGAGGCGTTTCTCGAGCAATTGATCATCCTGCCGCGCCGCCCGCTGCGCAGCGTGAAAACCCTGGCGGCCGGGCTGTTTGCGCCTTACCCGTTGCTGGCCAGCGTCAACGGCCTGTCGGGAGCGCTGCAGGACCGGTTCAACCAACTGCTCAACGAACATTGGGACGTGGTGCAGGTCGAGCACACTTATACCTTCCAACCTTACGAAGATGCGCTGGTGCGTAAATCCCAACCCTTCGTGCTGACCGAACACAACGTCGAGTCGGCCCTTGGCGCGGCCACCTACGACCGCCTGCCACGTTGGGCGCTGCCATTTATTCGCTATGACCAATGGCGCTACACGCGCTGGGAGCGTCGTGTGATGCGCCAGGCCACCCAGGTGGTGGCGGTCACCGACAGCGATGCGCAGGTACTGGAAAAAATCGCCGGCAAACCGGTGCCGGTGGTGGTCAATGGCGTGGACTGCGATCACTTCGCCGCTGCCCGCCCTGACCCGTCGACCCGCCGCGTGCTGTTCCTGGGCAACTATGAGTACGCGCCCAATGTAGATGCCATCGAATGGGCTCTGGATGAAATCCTGCCCAAAGTCTGGGAACACTGCCCCGACGCGCGCATGAGTGTGTGCGGCTTCGGCATGCCCGCCAGTTGGCGCGAACGCTGGCAGGACCCGCGCATCGAATGGCAAGGCTTTGTGCCAGACCTGTTGAGCCTGCAATCGACCTGTTCGGTGTTTCTCGCGCCGTTGCGCCATGGCGGTGGTTCCAAGCTCAAGGTGCTCGAAGCGCTGGCCGCCGGCCTGCCCCTGGCCAGCACCGAACAGGGGGTGTCGGGCCTGGACCTGGTGGACGGCCTGGATTACCTCGGCGGGCAAACCGCTGCCGGCCTGGCGGACGCCGTGGTGCGTCTGTTGCAGTCGCCCGAAACCGCCGCGCCCATGGGTGAAGCCGGTCGCGCCTATGTGCGGCGGGCCCACGACTGGAGCGTTGCCGCCAGCCAACTGGAGCAGGTGTACGCCACCCTGTCGCCGCTCAATCAAAAGGAGCCCGTATGCGTGTAGGCCTGGATTACCGCACCGTCGGCACCTCCCCGCAATCGGGCATCAGCCGCCAGGTGTATGCGCTGGAAAGCGCCCTGCGCAGCGTGCCGGACCTGGAACTGGAGCGCTTTACCGTGGCGCCCCTGGGCGATGAAACACGCTTGCAGGCGCACTGCCCGGCCTGGGGCTGCGCGAAAACGGCGATGCACCAGCCGCACAATCGCCTGCGCTTCGAAGCCGGTTTTTTACCCCGCGCCCTGCGCGAACAGCACATCGACCTGTACATCAGCACCTTCAATATGGGCCTGCCGCTGCCGCCCAGGCCCAATGGACTGCGTACCGTGGTGCTGCTGCACGACCTGTTCCAGATCACCCTGGACAACTACCACGCCAATCGCCTGAAGGCATTGGTGTACAAGACCACCGATCGCCTGTCGATTGCCTATGCGGTACGCAGCGCCGACCGGGTGTGGACACCCTCCCAGTACAGCGCCGACGAAACTGCGCGGTTGTTTCCCCAGGCGGCGGGCAAGATTCGCGTGCTGCCCAATCAGGTGAACGGTTTCAACGAACCGGCGGCGGACCTGTCGGCGCGCCCATTGCCCAAGGGCTTCTGGCTGCTGGTGGGCACCCGTGAATTGCGCAAGAACGTGCCGTTCCTGGTGGACGCCTGGCAACAGGCGCGGCGCTTGTCCGTCAACGTGCCGGAACTGGTACTGGTGGGCAGCCTGGAGCATTTGCCCGAAGCCCAGCGCACGCTGGCGGGCATTCATGCGCTGAGTGGCGTCTCTGACGCCGAGTTGCACGGGCTGTACCGCCAGGCGTCACGTGTGTGGCAACCGTCCTACGCCGAGGGTTTCGGTTTACCGGTGATTGAAGCGCTGAGCGTCGGCACCCCCGTGGCCGTGGCCAGCGGCACCTCGCTCGACGAAATCACCCCGCCGGCGGCACCGCGCTTTTCGCCCACCGACGGCCCTGCCCTGGTGCAACTGATGCTGAGCCTGGGTGAGCGCGGCGATGAAGGCACACCCGAAGACCATCGCCAATGGGCCGCACGTTTCAATCAACACGCCTATCGTCAGCGCCTGGCCGAACTGATCGAGGAACTGAAATGAGACTCTCCCTGGCAAGCCTCGTCGCTATCCTCCTCGGCGTGCTGTTTGGCGTAATCGCCCTGGCGCTGTCACCGGCCAAGGCGTTTCTCGCCGTGATTGGCCTGGCGGCGGCCGTGACCATCCTGCGCTTTCCCTTCTGGGGCTTGTTGCTGTTCGCCCTGGTGGCGACCTTCATGCCCTACTCCACGCTTAACCTGGGCATCCGCAGTACGGTGTGCGAAGCGATTCTTGCGCTGACCTGGGGCGCGGTGCTGTGGCACAGTTTTCTGTCACGCCTGCCGGATGCGCCGCGCCTGGCCCGCCGCCCCACCGACCAGGCGCTGTTGTGGCTGATGCTGTTCAGTGTGTTCCCGTTCATTGTCGGCCAGGTCAGCATCCACGCCGAAAGCAGCGGCGTGGCCAACTGGCTGCGCTGGTTGCTGAATTTGTCGGGGGTGTTTCTCACGGCCAAGTTGCTGGTGGACTACAAGCGCCGCGAAAGCCTGGTGATCGCCCTGCTGCTGGGCACTCTGGCGATGCTGGTGATGTCGATCGCGGTGTTCGTGCGCACGCGCTCCGGGGCGGGGATTGCGCCGATCCTGGCGCTGCTCAATTACGGCAACTTCGACATGTTGAAATTCGGCCTGGAAGCCATGTCGTCGCGCATGGGCTCGCCGTGGATGCACCCGAATGCCATCGGCGGGATCATGGCGCTGCTGCTGCCCCTGGCCTTCTGCTTCGGCATGACCGAACAGGGTTGGAAACGCGCGCTGGGCCTGGCCGTGGCGTGCCTGGGGGCGGCGGCGCTGCTGCTGGCCAGCAGCCGGGGGGCGATGGTCAGCCTGGCGCTGGTGCTCATATGGCTGGCCGGCCGGCGCGTGCCTTACACCGGACGCTTGCTGATGATCGGCGCGGCACTGACCGTGGCGCTGGTCATGGCGTATCCGCCGTTGCAGGAGCGCCTGGCGACGATTTTCTCGTCGAGCAACGCCAGTACCGAAGTGCGCTTCGACGAGTACCGCATGTTCCCGCAGGCCGTGGCGGCGTACCCGTTCGGCATCGGTTTCAAAGTCGACCCGCCGGTACCGGACACGCACTTGCTGGGCATCTCCAACCTGTGGCTGAACTTCATCTACAAGACCGGCGTGGTCGGCATGCTGTTGTTTATCGCGGTCACCGTGCGCTGGTGGCGTGAGGCCCGGCCGGAAAAAGGCCCGATCCGCCTGACCAAGGACAATGCGCTGTGGCTGGGCAGCACGGCCGGGATTCTGTCGGCGCTGGTCAGCGGTTTGTTTGACCACTACTTCAGCTTTGCCGTGGTGATGGTGGCGCTGTTCTGGCTGATGGTGGGGATTAACGTGCTGGAAGCGCGCCGCTTGTTCCCGGCGCGCCTGCCCCAGGTCAAGGCGGTGCTGTATCAAAAGCCGATGCTTGATGGCGCGCGGCCCTGATGCTCGGCTCCGCCGTATGGCTGACCGTGGCGACCCTGTTGGGTCTGTGCCTGGGGTTTGCGCGCGAGTGGTTGCTGGTGGCTGCCTGGGGCGCGGGCGAGCGCAGTGATGCGTTCCTGATCGCCTTGTTCCTGCCCGAGGCGCTGCGCATGTCGCTGGCCGGTGGCGTATTGAGTGCCGCCGCGTTGCCGCTGTATCTGCAACGCCGGGACAGCGAACGCCTGGACTGGCTGGCGGTGCTGTTCCCGGCATTGATGCTGATCGCCCTGCTCACGAGCCTGTTGCTGATGCTGTTGGCGCCCTGGCTGGTGCAGGTGCTCGGCCCTGGGCTGGCCGCCGGCGCCACGAACCTGGCCGCGAGCAATCTGCAGATCGTGGCCTGGTGTGTACCGGGCCTGATGCTGCATGCACTGTTCAGCGTGCCGTTGCAGGCCAGCGAGCGGTTTGTGCTGGCGGGGTTGGGCTCGCTGCTGTTCAACCTGCCGCCGGTGACATACCTCGCGTTGGCAGGCACCGCCAGCCAGCCCCACAGCCTCGCGCTGGCGTGCCTGGTCGGCAGCGCGTTGATGCCATTGGCGTTGCTGCCGTCGATCTGGCGCCAGGGCTGGCGACCCTGGCGCATGCAGCTGTCGCTCGCGCCCTTGCGCGAGCTGGGCCAGCGCATCGGCCCCCTGTTGCTGAGCAACGGTGCCAGTCAGGGCCTGGCGTTGATCGAGCGTCTGGTGGCATCGCTGCTGGGGGAAGGCGCGGTGACCTGGGTCAACCTGGCACGCAAGCTGATGAACCTGCCGCTGATTGCGCTGATGAGCCTCAATCAAGTGCTTCTGGGCATGATGAGCCGGCGTCAGGGCGATGAACGCCTGGCCCTGCTCAAGCGTGGCCTGGAAACCGCCAGCGTGCTGACCTTGCCGGCCGGCGTCGGCCTGGTGGCGGCGGCGCCGAGCCTGGTGGCGCTGCTGCT
>NZ_CVTU01000021.1:0-16072 GCF_900004965.1 Pseudomonas sp. 44 R 15 | reverse complement strand
TTTGGTGGACTTGTTCCCTCGCAGCGGACGCCAAGAAGCGATATTTTAATCGCAACCTTGGAGGCACCTATGTCACAGCAAACCCGCCGCAGTTACACCGACGACTTCAAAGCTCAGGCAGTGACACTCGCTGAAAGCATTGGTCGAGGAGAAGCAGCTCGACAGTTGGATATTTCGGTCAAAACCTTAGGTAATTGGCTGGACGCCGCACGCAACGGGCGTCCTCTCAGTTCTCCTGCCCGGCATCCGGTCTCTGACCTGGAAAGCGAGCTGGCTCGGCTTCGAGCTGAAAATGCCACGCTCAAAATGGAGCGAGAAATCCTAAAAAAAGCGACGGCGTTCTTTGCCAGAGAGTCCAACTGAGATACGCCTTCGTCGCCCGTGAACGGACTCACTTTCCAGTCAGGCTGTTATGTCGAGTGATGGAGGTCTCGGTGTCGGGCTTTCACGGCTATTTGAAACGCCGGGAACGTCCTGATCCAGACGCTGAAATTCGCCTGGAAATTCGTGCGATTCATCATGCCAGTCGCGGCACTTATGGGCGCCCGCGGATGGTCAAGGCACTTCATAACCGATCTTTTTCAGTTGGGCATAAGCGAGTGGCCCGGTTGATGCGAGAAGAAATGTTGCGAGGGAAAATCAAGGCTCGGTTCAAACACTCGATGGATAATCGGTATATCCAGCCAATTTCCGACAACGTGTTGAAACGACGTTTTTCTGTGACAAGCCCAACTCCCGCGTGGGTGGGCGATATCACCTATATTTCGACGCGTCAGGGGTGGCTATATTTGGCCGTGGTGCTGAGTATCCAAACACGCCAGGTACTCGGTTACAGCCTGTCGGAACGGATGCCTGAGGGTCTGGTGCAGCAGGCTTTTTTGAACGCCTGGACGAATACACCAGTTGATCAGGGTGTAATTTTTCACTCTGATAGAGGTCGGCAATACACGGGCAGCGGTTTTCGCAGCATGATCTTGGACAGGGGTTTTGTGCAAAGCATGAGCCGTAAGGGCAACTGCTGGGATAACGCTGTAGCAGAGAGCTTTTTTGCCACACTCAAGAAGGAAGAAGCTACCGGTGTGTATCCCAGCAAAGCACAGGCTCACGCATCTATCGCGAGCTACATCCATGGTTTTTACAACCCGACACGGCTGCACTCGGCGCTGGGATACAGCTCACCTAATGACTACGCAAAGCAACTGAAGCAAACTGCTTAACGCTCGCTTTATGGCGTACGTTTTGAGGGAGCAAGTCCATGGTTACTTTGGGGCTTTTCCAAAGTGACCCGCCGTCAGGGCGGAACCCTAAGTGGCCGTTACCGCAGAAACGGATATGTACTCGGTCCAATCCAACATCCCGGCCAGCCCCGAGGCCGCCATCGGGGGCAAGCCCCCTCCCACAGTTGGCTCTCCATACCCCTAGACCAACCGCGCACGCCGAGCCTTGAGCCCCGCCACCAGCGAAGGCGCCAACGCCACCATCGCCGAGCCCATCACCACCACCAACGCGCCAAAATACCCCAACGCGTTGATCGCTTCGGCCTGCACAAACTCCGGCCACAACCACGCTGCCAGTGCCACCGCCACAAAGGTCACCAATGGCGTCAAGGCCAGGGTCGCACTGACCCGCGACGCCTCCCAATGCGCCAGCGCTTCGGCAAAGGCGCCGTAGGCCACCAGGGTATTCATGCAGCACGCCAGCAGCAGCCAGCCTTGCAGCGGGCTCAGTTGCAGCGCCTCCAACGGGTGCGCCCAAGGCGTCAGCAACACCGCACATGAGAGGTAGATCACCATCATCACCTGCAGCGAATTCCACACCGTCAGCAACTGCTTCTGACCCAAGGCGTAAAACATCCAGATGGTGGTCGCCAGCAGCACCGTCAGCACCCCGGCGGTGTAAGTCCCCATCGATGTCAGCAGTTCCACCAGGCGCTGGTTGAAAAACAGCCCGAAGCCGATGATCAACACCACCAACCCCACGCCCTGCCCAAGGCTGAAACGCTCCTTGAACACAAACACGCTGGCGATCATCAGGAAAATCGGCCCCATCTGCACCACCAGTTGCGCGGTACCGGGGCTGAGCATCTTCAAACCCACCAGATACAACACGTAGTTGCCCACCAGCCCGCACACGGCCATCGCCACCAGCCAGCCGCCCCTGGGGCCAAGTACCCGGCGGCTGGGCAAGCGCCGCGTGAACGCCAGATAGATGAACAGGCAACTGCCCGCGACGATCAGGCGAAACCAGGTCACCGTGATCGGGTCCATCACCTGCAGTACCTGTTTGAGCTTGATCGGCAGAATGCCCCAGAGCAGCGCGGTCAACAGGGTCAGGAGAAAACCGTAGACCCAGCGGCCCGAAGAGATGTGCATGAGTGCCCCAGATGCCAGAGGAAGTGGAACCGGCATTCTAGGGGCATGCGGTGCGCTTTGGGTATCACGCTGTGTTCAGGGCACGCCCATCACCAGTACCCCGCTGCCGCTGATGGCGCCGGCGGACGGCAGCGAGCCGGCTCGACGTACCAGGGAAAACGTCACGTCATCGGCGCCCGAGCTGTTGGTGATGCGGGTCAGGAACGAACCGTTGACCGGTACGGCGGCCCCGTTACGCACCAGGGCCGTACCCACATCGGCATTGGTCATCAGCAGCAGGCGCGAATCGAACCCGGTGCGGGTGCCTTTGTACGTGATGGTGATGGGTGTGTTGATACCGCCGTCCGGGCAGGAATAGGTAAGCCTGCGATTGCTGACGATGGACGTTGTCAGCGGGTCGGTGCCTATCCCCCGTTGATGCACATTGCCAAAATTGATCTCGATGGGAGTGTTGTTGTTGATCGTGCAGGTTGATGGGGAAATATCGAAGTTGTTGGCGGCGGTATAGGTGAGGGTCAGCTGCGGTCGGCTGGCGTCCCAATTGTTCGAACTGGTAAGACGCAAAAGCCCCAAATTGTCGCCTGCCCGAATACTGATCGGATTGGACGGAAAGTTACGCACCAATATGTACGGGGTGATATTGATCGGGTAAGCCACCCCGTTGTTGGGCATGGTCGCTACTCTCAAGCCAGAGAGCACCGGGGTATTGTAGAACGACCCATTGATGCGCAAGCCAGTCCCTTGGCCGCTGAATTTCGGCCCGGGCGTCCAAGGTGTGCCTGACGCGTTCCCGGTAGCCCAGTAGTCCTCTCCCCACGCCGGGCCCTGCCCTGGAGAGTACCGACATTCCAGACGCGCCCCTTCCATCATGATCCGGGTACGGTCTGCACTCAGCGTCACCGTGACCGGGACCTGCATGTTGGGATTGCCGGTAATCCACCCGCCGCCATTAATGCGGCAATCAACGGCAATTGCCGTCATGCTCACACTCGTCAGGGCAAGCACCACCATGACGCCAAATAGTCGTTTCATCTTGAACTCTCTCGAACATCTGAAAAAAAGTGCGTATCCCCCTGTGCTAGCGGGCGTGGTCTTATGCATCAGGGCACTCCCATCACCAGCACACCGCTCCCGCTGACGGCTCCGGCGGCCGGCAGCGACCCGTTGCGTCGAACGAGAGCAAACGTCACATCGTCCCCGCCTGTGCTGTTGCTGATATGTGTCAGGAACGAACCATTCACAGGTACCGCTGAACCCGCGCGGACGAGAGCCGTGCCCACGTCCGGATTGTTCATCTGCAACACACGTGAATCGAATGACGACGGGCTGCCTTTGTAGGTGATGGTGATGGGTGTATTAATACCGCCTTGCGGGCAGGAATATGTGAGCCTGCGGTTGCTGACGATGGATGTTGTCAGCGGGTCAGTCCCGATGGCTCGCTGGTTGACGGGGCCGAAGTCGATATTGATCGGATTGTTGTTATTGATCGTGCAGGTGGATGGAGAGATGCCGAAGTTATTCGCGGCCGTGTACGTGAGCACCAGCCGTGTACTTCCCGAACTGTAATTATTGGTCTGCTGGAGGTTCAACGCGCCCAGGGTATCCCCTATCCGAACCTCGATAGGGTTGCTCGGATCGTTACGCAGCAAAATGTAGGGGGCTATATTGATGGGATACCCCCCACCGTTGTTTGGCATGGTCGCGATCCGAATATCGAACGGCACCGGGGTGTTATAAAACGCGCCGTTGATACGTAAGCCGGTACCCTGCCGGGTAAACTTCGGGCCGGGCACCCAAGGGGGGCCGGCCTGTGCAGAGGTTCCCCAAAAGTCTATGCGTGTAGGGTGGGCAGGCGAAGGAGTGAATCGGCACTCCAACCATGCACCTTCAAGGATCAGGCGAGTGCTGTCCGAGCCTACTCGGACGGTGACAGGGACCTGCAGGTTGAGAATCCCACCGTCGCCAACGTATTGCCACCCACCGCCATTAACGCGGCAATCAGCCGCTCGTACGGTCGTGGCCACACTCAGCAGGACAAGAAGCACCATAGCGCCATAAAGTCGTTTCATTTTAATCTCTCGTTGCTCTGCTCTCCCCAGCCAAAGCCTATGGATAGTCCAGCGTAAAAGTTGAGGTCACCGTGTAGGCACCGTGCCCGATGGTTTGATCCTTGATGGCGGTCGGCTCGCCCTGCACGTAAGCCTTGAGTTCGATGGCATTGCTGCCGTCGCTCAACACCTGTTTGTCGCTGACGGTATTCAAGGGCAAGGGTTTGTCGCTCAGGGTTTCCATGCCGACACCAATGCCCGAGGCACCGCTGCCACCGTCCAGCGCGAGCAAGCCGCGAAGCTCTCTGTTCTCCGTACCGCCGAAGGTGATGGTCACCGAGTTGCCGATCGTGGTATCGCAGTCTTCCAGGTGCAGCTTGAAACGCTTACCCACCGAGCGCGTGTTGATATAGAGGTACTTGCTGGTGAGGTCCCAGAGTTCCAGCGTGATGGCCTCGTCGCCGGGGCGCAGGGTGCAGGCCTCTTCAACCAGATTGCCTTTGAAACGCAGATTGTCCGCCGCCTGCCCCACGGGGGTCAGGCCGACGGCGAGCAGAACGGCCAGGCCTGCCTGTTGAACCCTTTGATATCGCATCGAATAAGCTCCTACTGGTATTCGGCCAACAACGTGGCCACCGCCGTGAACCTGGCGGGAGGCAACGTTGCTCCGGGCTGTTGCACCGGCACTACCTCAAGGGTCGGCGGTGACGACAAGGTGATGTCCATGGGCGTATTGAGTGCAAATGGCAGGTTGTTCTGAAAAACCCGGATGCCCAACGCAGGCACGCTGGTCTGCACCGCTGAACCGTCGAACGCCGTGGGCGTGCCGTTGACGCTCAGCTTCAATGCCCACGGCAGGGTGTCGGCGCCGCAATTGATGACGTAGCCGACGCCTCTGCGATACCTCACCCCATCGACGCGTTTTACCCCGACATCGCCAAAGTCGATCTCGATGGTGTTGCCCGCATCGATCGTGCAGGGAGGCGGTTCGTTCAGCGTTCCACTGAACGTCAAGTTGGCCGACGCGCCACTGCACAGGCCGATGGCACACAGGGCGAGTAGCGCTCGCGGCTGCCAAGCTGTCATGGGTCGTTCCTCTTTTTATCGGTAACCATCATTGGTAATCGACCACCAGGGTCGCGGTCGCGTCGAAGGCCCCGCCGGTCAGCTGGCTGCCCGCACGTTTGACCGGCACCGCCTGCACCACGGGAAAATTGGGGTAGGTAAAATTCACCGCGGTATTGAGCGGCCAGTCAGCGCCATTCACGAACAGCCGCACGCCCAGGTCCGCCTTGCGGGTGGCGAGCGCGCGGTTGTCAAACGCCGCCGCCGTGCCCTTGAGCTCCAGACTCAACGCATTGCTGAAAGGCGAATCGCAGGTGACGGTATACGGCACCCCTCGCCGGTAATTGACCCCATCGACCCGTGACGTCAGCAGGTCATTGCCGAACGGTACGTCGAGCGTGCTGCCACCGTTGATGACGCACGGCGGGGGCGCGATGATCACCGCGCGAATGGTCAAATTGGTGTCGGCCTGCAGGCCCTGGCTGACCGCCAGCAACACGCCGGTGGCGATCAAGCCGATTGATTTAGCCATCGTTGCACCCTTACTCATAAGTGAGCCTGAAATCCACCACCGCCCTGAATGCCCCGCTGGTCAACGGCGCAGCGGTGCGCGTGGGCCGTACATGCCAGGTCTGGGTATTGCGGCCCACGGGCAAAAACAGCGGCTGGCCCCTTGAGCCCAACTGCACGTCGCGACCGAGGGCATCGGTCAACTGCAGGCCCATGCCGGTAATGCCCTGCACTCTGACCAGGCGTGGATCGTCGGCATCGGCCGGCGCCTCGAACGTGACCGACAGCACCGGTTGGTAAGCGCTCCAGGTCAGGTTGCCCGTACGCTCATTGCGTATACGACCGGCGGTGCGCAGGCAGTCGGTGAAGCGCAGCTGAAACGCCTTGGGCGTCGCCTGGTCACCGGGCCGTTGCAACTGGCTGGTCGACACGGCCTCCAGATCGACGGTCTGGTGCAGCGAGGTCATTTCCAGGCTGCACGGCGACTCGTGCATGGACCCGAGCACATTCAGCATGCCGCTCATGCCTTCGATATCCTCCTCGTCCGCGGCCTGTGCGCCCATGGCCAAGGCCCATAACAGGCCGCCCAGCACTTTCACTTTTTGCGACGTCATGACGTTCTCCCGCACCATTACTCATTCGCCGGCGCGGCCTGCCGGTTCACTGTGCAAGTGTCCCCCGTGCAGGTGAAGGCCAGGAGCGGGCGACCGCCGTAGTCGTTCACATAGGCCAGATAAGGGCTGCTGCCCAACGCCTTGGCGGTGCTGCCCAAGGCCAGGGTGCCTTTGGGGGGAACCATCAGCGGCACGAAACCCGGCACGGTTTTGCCGTCCTTGCTGTCACGCGCATCCACCAGCGTCACGTAATACGGCGTAGGGTTATTCACCCGGTATTGATCGCCTTCACGGGTCAGGGTCAGTTTTTCCTGCCACGGGTTGGACAAGTCCTGTTGGCTCGGCTCGATGGCTTGTGGGCGGTAGAACAACTTGATGCGGGTCTGCAGCGCGATCTGCAGGGTGTTGGACTTATCGCTGCGCGGCGGAATTTCCCTCAAGTTGAAGTAGTAGACCGTCTCCCGATCCTGCGGCAGCGCCTTGGCCGCCGGCAACGCCTGGACCTTCACCTGGCTTTGTTTACCCGGCTCCAGGCGTTGGACCGGTGGCAGCACAATCAACGGCGTGGTGATTTTCTTGCCGGTTTCGTCCTCGATCCAGCCCTGGGCCAGATAGGGCAACTGGGTATTGTTGTTGGTGATATTCACGCTGGTGGCGTCTTTGCCACCGTCGAAAATCACACGGGTACGGTCCAGGCCCACGGCAGCGTTGGCGTTCTGGCTCAAGGCCAGGGCCAACAGCGCGAAGGCTGGAAAGAGGTGACGTGTAGTGGGCATCATGAGGCTGTGTTCTCCGTATCGATAGGCGTGCCGGACAGCCCGGCGGGCTCGGGCAGGGATGGATCGGCGGCTACCGGCTGGCAGCGCAGTTGCAGGGCATCGGTCAAACCATCGGCAGGCAAAGTGGCCGGCAGCGTGAGCAGGCACCGCGCGTCCCCGCCCCAACTGACGGTCATCTGCTCGCCGGCCTGAATGCCGCTCAAGTAGACTTCGCCGCCGTCATTCACGATGCCGGTGTCCTGTTGCTTGAGGTTCTGCACCGTCGCGCCGAAAGGCGGCGAACTGCCATCCGCCAGGCGCAGCACCGCCATGGCCTTTTCACCGGCAATCACATCCAGCGAGCGATAACCGATCGCGCCTTCGGTGAGGGTCAATTGCGTGACGGATTGAGTGGCTTCGACATTGCTCGGCAAACGCTCCAGATCAACACTGGCGGCAGTGCGCTGATAGCTGCTGATGTCCGAAATCACGGCTTTGCCGAAGGCATTGCTGCGGGTCGGCGCGCCATAACCGCGCACCGGCACATCGGGCACACCGGCGGTATCGACCATCAGGCGGGTGCCGCCTGTACTGGTGGTTCGATGAAGCGCCGCACCCTGGGCCGTGAGCGTGGCACCGCCGCGCGCGGAGACGCCGAGGCTGCTGGAACCGCCTTGCTGCCTGCTGGCGCTCACATCGAGGTCGACGTTGTCGCCCATATGGCTCAGGTATCCGCTGGCGGAGGTGTCGCTGGCACTGAGCTGGTAGCTGTTGCGCTCATCGAGGCGATCGCTGTAGCGCGAGGTAAAGCCGTTTTTGCCGGCGGCTCGATTGGCGTCCAGCGACAGCGTGCCGGTACGCCCCAGCGGCAGGCTGACCGTCAGCGCCATGCCGTTGTCCTTGTAATTATATTCCTGGGTGCGGTACATGTTCAGGGACAGGCTCATGTTCTTGACCGTGCCCACATTGAAGTAGCGCGACAGCGACATGTTCCAGCGGTGCGTGTCCGGCCGGTCCCAGTAGGTTTGCTTGTTGTAGCTGGCGTAGACGGTGGCGCCCAGGTCACGAAACTGCTTGTTGACCGTCACCGTGTACAGCGCCTTGCTGCCACCGATAGGCTTCCAACCCTCGTTGAGGTCGCGATAATCCCCTCGCCCGCCGAGTTCGCCGTTCAACCCGTAATGCCGGGCATCCAGGTACTCACTCATGCTCAGGAAGTTCTTCTCGGAAAAGCGGTAGCCGGCGAAGGTCACCTGGCTGTCGTACTCTTCGAAGTTCTTCGAATATTGAAGGCGGTAGGATTTGCCCGAGAGCGTCTCGTTCCATACGTTGGCACGCGACTGCGTGACATCCAGCGAGACGGCGCCGAACGCCAGCAAGTCCCGCCCGGCGCCCACGGATAACGCCCGATAGTTGTTATCGGTGATACCGCCACCGAACAACGACCAGCCATTGCTCACGCCCCAGGAAAACTCTCCGGTACCGAAGACGGCACCATCGGAGCCCGTCTGAAGGTTGGACGGTCGCCCGCTTGCCAGCTTGTAACGGACCTGGCCCGGGCGCGTCAGGTAAGGCACGCCGGCGGTATTGAGTTGGAAGGTATGCACCGAACCGTCCTGTTCTTCCACCCGCACATCCAGCTTGCCGGTCACCGCATCATTGAGGTCCTGAATGCGAAAGGGGCCCGCCGCAACCAGGGTTTCGTAGAGCACACGGCCCTGCTGGCTGACGATGACTTTGGCGTTGGTCCGGGCCACACCGACCACTTCCGGCGCATAACCGCGCAAGTTGGGGGGCAGTTGGCTTTGATCCGAGTTGAGCGCGGCGCCGGTAAAGCGGAAGCTGTCGAACAGGTCCGAATACAGATAGTTCTCACCCACCACCAGGCGCGCCTGCAACGCGGGAATGGCGCGATACGCGTAGTAGCGGCTCCATTCCAGCTTTTGCGGGCCGGCGGCCTCCTGCCGACCGCTCTCCACACGCCCCTGCCAATCCGCCCTGAGCCGCCAGGCACCGGCATTGGCGCCCACGGTGCCATTGCCGCTGAGGTTTTGCCGCCGGCCATCGTTGCGCTGGTAATTGGACTGCGCCGTCAGGCTGTAGTCCACCAGCAGCCCCGGCACCCCTTCATCCCATCGGGAAGGCGGGTCCCAATTGATAGCGTTGTATTCAAGGTAGGCCTGGGGCACGTTGATGCTCAGGGTAGAGGTGGCCAAATCACCCCTGACCTCCATGCCGGGCAAGCTGGTTATATCCAGGCACTCGCCGTCCTTCCACCACAGCCGTTGGCCGGCTGCGGACACTTTCAGCCCCAGTTGTTCGACCAGACTGCTCGACAAACAGGCCTGGCTGCCCTTGGGGTCGTTATCGGGGGGATAGAACGCCACCGATTGCTCAGCAATAGGCTGGGCATTGAGGTGCACTTCCATCGAGTAAGTGCCCGGCAGAATGAATCCACTGCGCGCAAATTGAGACAAGTCAATATTGGCGCGATCGCTCAGGTCGAGAACGTCGGTATTGAACTCGATATCCCCAGCGCCCATCGCCGTACCTGCCAGTGACATCAACCCGCCGAACAGCCCGGGACGCAGCGTTTTTTTGATCTTCGACGTATTCAACATGCAAGCCTGTCCATCACTGTTCAAAAGTATTCCAACTTGAACCGCACTGCGGCACTGTGAGCCCCGACCACCAATGGCAAGCCGTTGCCGACCAGGAAAAACCGGTAGTTGAGTGTCATGTCACCTTCGGCCAGCGGAACCGGCGCCATGCGTTGCCCCGGCAGGCTTTCCTGGCCGGCGGCGTCGATGATGTGCAAGGCCACCCCCTGGGAGTCGCCAGACACTGCGAAGGAGAGCCCTGCCCTGTCGGTAGGGCCTTCGAACGTCACGCGCATGTGTTCCCAATCCGGCAGGCTTGCACCTGGGCGCGAAGGGTCCGGGCGGCTCAACGAGCAATTGACCAGACGCAGTTGAAAGGGATGGTCTTCGCCCCGCGTGTTGCGCAACAGCCGCCCCACCGGCTCGGGCGGCATCTCGATGGTTTGATCGATACTGGCAAGCTCCAGCCCGCAGGCGGAATCAACCACTTCCCCTCCCAGCAGCACGACCCCATCGCCTTGCGCAGTCGCCTGGGCGACGGCACAAGGGCTGATGAGTGTCGTTAATGAAGAGGCGATAGCCAGACGTATGAATGTGTTCACCTGGATCTCCCGTCAGCGTCCCCCCGCCACACCGGGTGGCGGGGGTGAAACTTACTGATAAGCCAAAGTGAAATTGGTGACCGCGCTGAAGTCGCCGGGAACGATGTCCCCAGTGGCGGCGCCTTGGACGTAAGCCCCGAATTCCAGCGTGTTATCACCCACGCTGATGACTTGCGGGGCGGTAGGAACACCCAACTTAACGAGGGCACCACCATGGGTCATCATGATGCCCAGGTTGCCCGCACCGCCGACCGTACCGATCGCGCCGGGCACTACCGTGGAGGGCGCGCCGGTGAAGGTCGTGGTGACAGTGTTGTCAGTGAGGCCGGCCAGGTCGCAACCTTCCAGTTCGATCAGCACGCGTCGGGCTTCCGATTTGCCACCCGCTTGCAACTGATGCTTTGCAATCGCACCCAGGCGAACGGTTTGGTCGACGGAGTCAGGCTTGATTGAGCAGGCACCCGAGTGGACCGACCCGATAAACGTCACCGTTCCATCCGCCCCGTGCGCCATCGACATCGAACCCGCCAGCAGACCGACAGACAACAGCACAGTTTTCATTTTGATTTTCATCTACAGATTCCCACTTACAAGTGTCATTAAGAGCCTTGCCACCGATTGGCGCAGGGCTGATTGAAAGAGCGGTTTGACCTATGCGTCGAAGGGAGTTCCTGAAGTGCTTTTCCAACTTCTTGTATTGCATTTCAGGATCACGCTCAACGCCGGGCAAGTATCCACTGCACACTTGAAGTCGTAAGCCAGCTCTTTCCCTTAATGGCGTAGCCCTTGTATATCAATGCCTGCAGGAAAATTATGGCAATTTGCCAAAACTTTAAAAACAGCTGAAGGAATAGGCCTACATCTAAGTTAGATGAGAATTATTTAACAACGGAGAGAGCTGTAAGAATAAGGCTACATGCACTTTAAAACAATAAACTTCACGGCGGCTTTGCAACTAACTATTTGACCGGCGAGCCGAGACATTCGCTGAACTACAGATGCAAAAAGGGGGAGCAAAGCTCCCCCCGTCAGCGTGTGTTGCAAGCGTCAAGCAAGGCCTAACGCACGGCCTCAAACAACCCGGTTGCGCCCATTCCGCCGCCCACGCACATGGTGACGATGCCGTAACGCAGGTTGCGCCGTTGCAACTCGCGCACCAGGTGTCCCACCTGCCGCGAGCCGGTCATGCCGAACGGATGGCCGATGGAGATCGAACCGCCGTTGACGTTGTATCTGGCGTTGTCGATGTGCAGGCGGTTACGCGCATACAGGCACTGCGAGGCAAACGCTTCGTTGAGCTCCCACAGGTCGATATCCGCTACCTGCAAGCCTTTGGCCTTGAGCAGCCTGGGCACCGAGAACACCGGGCCGATGCCCATCTCGTCCGGCTCACAACCGGCCACGGTAAAACCGCGAAAGAACGCCTTGGGCTTGAGCCCCAGCGCCAGGGCTTTTTCCAGGCTCATCACCAGGGTCATCGACGCACCGTCGGACAACTGCGACGAATTACCCGCGGTCACCGAACCGTCTTCGGCAAACACCGGCTTCAAGCCACTGAGGCTGGCCAGGGTGGTGTCGGGGCGGTTGCAGTCGTCGCGGTCGACCACGCCATCGAGCACCTGCACTTCACCGGTATTCTTGTCTTCGACTGTGTACTTGACCGCCATCGGCACGATTTCATCGTTGAACAACCCATCCGCCTGCGCCTGCGCGGTGCGCTGCTGGCTTTGCAGGGCGTACAGGTCCTGATCCTCGCGGCTGACGTTATAGCGACGCGCGACGATTTCGGCGGTCTGGCCCATAGGGAAATAAATGCCGGGTACCTGCTCCTTGAGCAGCGGGTTGATCAGGTGGTCGGTGTTGACGCTTTTCATGGTCAGGCTGATGGACTCCACGCCGCCGGCGACAATGATGTCGCTGCAACCCGAAGCAATCTGGTTGGCGGCAATGGCAATCGCCTGCAGGCCTGACGAGCAGAAACGGTTGAGGGTCATGCCCGCCGTCCCCGTGCCCAATTGCGAGAGCACCGCCACGTTGCGCCCGATGTTGTAGCCCTGGGCACCCTCGTTGGAACCGGCACCGACAATGCAGTCCTCCACCGTGGCCGGGTCGATGCCGGTGCGGGCCAGCAGCGCGTTGACGCAATGGGCCGCCATATCATCGGGCCGGGTCTGGTTGAACTTGCCGCGAAAGGACTTGGCCAAGCCGGTTCGCACACTGTCGACAATCACTACTTCACGCATGGGGCTACCTCGATCTTGTGGTTGTGGATCGAGAATAGAGCCGGGCCCGGCTGCCCGCGATGATCATTCACTGCATGGATGCAAAAGCATGGAGGCCTGTGTGAGGTCTACCTGATGCGCAGAGATCCAATGTGGGAGGGGGCTTGCCCCCGATAGCAGACTGTCAGTCGATGCAGTTGCAACTGACCCACCGCCATCGGGGGCAAGCCCCCTCCCACAGTTGGATCGAGTCAGGCCCAGGCTATTTCTTTTTCTTCTTGTCGTGCTTGTCGGTTTCGGCGAATGCAGTCTATCCAGTGTGCACAAATCCAATGTGGGAGGGGGCTTGCCCCCGATGGCAGGCTGTCAGTCGATGCAGTTGCAGCTGACCCACCGCCATCGGGGGCAAGCCCCCTCCCACAGGTGGACCGAGTCAGGCTCAGGCTATTTCTTCTCGTCGTTGTCGTGCTTGTCGGTTTCGGCGAATACAGTCTATCCAGTGTGCACAAATCAAATGTGGGAGGGGGCTTGCCCCCGATGGCAGACTGTCAGTCGATGCAGTTGCAACTGACCCACCGCCATCGGGGGCAAGCCCCCTCCCACAGGTGGACCGAGTCAGGCTCAGGCTATTTCTTCTCGTCGTTGTCGTGCTTGTCGGTTTCGGCGAATACAGTCTATCCAGTGTGCACAAATCAAATGTGGGAGGGGGCTTGCTCCCGATAGCAGGCTGTCAGTCGATGCAGTTGCAACTGACCCACCGCCATCGGGGGCAAGCCCCCTCCCACAGGTGGACCGAGTCAGGCCCAGGCTATTTCTTTTTCTTCTTGTCGTGCTTGTCGGTCTTCTCGAATGCGTCTTCCAGCGCTCGGTTGATGGTGCGCAATACCTTGACCCGCGCCCAGCGCTTGTCGTTGGCTTCCACCAGGGTCCAGGGCGCCACCTCGGTGCTGGTGCGATCAACCATGTCGCCCACCGCCGCACGGTAGTCGTCCCACTTGTCGCGGTTGCGCCAGTCGTCTTCGGTAATTTTGAAGCGCTTGAACGGGATTTCCTCGCGGGCCTTGAAGCGTTCCAGCTGAGTGTCCTTGTCGATGGCCAGCCAGAACTTGACCACGATCACACCGGCATCGCGCAGTTGCTCTTCGAAATCATTGATCTCGCCATACGCGCGCATCCAGTCCGCCGGTGTGCAGAAGCCTTCGATGCGCTCGACCAGCACGCGGCCGTACCAGGAGCGATCGAACACGGTGAACATGCCCCGCGCCGGGATCTTCTGCCAGAACCGCCACAGGTAAGGCTGGGCGCGCTCGTCTTCACTGGGCGCGGCAATCGGCACGATGTGGTACTGGCGCGGGTCCAGCGCGGCCGCCACACGGCGGATCGCCCCGCCCTTGCCCGCCGCGTCGTTGCCTTCAAAGACGGTGACCAGCGCGTGCCTGCGCATGCGTTTGTCACGCATCAGGCCGGAGAAGCGCGCCTGCTCGGTAATCAGCTGTTCTTCGTAATCGTCCTTGTCCAGGCGCAGGCTCATGTCGAGGCTGTTGAGCAGGCTCATCTGGTCCACCGACGACGGCAGCGGTGCCGGGTTCATGCCACTGGCCTTGACCCTGGCCTGCTTCAACGCGCTTTGCAGGCCTTCGAGCAGGATCTTGCCCACGGTCAGCCCACGGTAATGCGGGTCGACGCCCTCGATCACATGCCACGGTGCGTAGTCGCGGCTGGTGCGGCGCAGCACGCGTTCACCAAAATGCACGAACTTGTCGTAGGTCTTGGACTGCTGCCAGTCCAGCGGGCTGATGCGCCAGCTGTGCAGCGGGTCATCGGCCAGGGCCTTGAGCCGGGCCTTCATCTGTTTCTTGGACAGGTGAAACCAGAATTTGAAGATCAGCGCGCCTTCGTCGCACAGCATCTTTTCCAGGCGCTCGGCACCGGCGATGGCCTGGTCCAGCCGCGCGTCCTTGATCTGCCCATGCACCCGGCCCTGCAGCATCTGGCTGTACCAGTTGCCGAAGAAAATGCCCATGCGGCCTTTGGCGGGCAACTGTCGCCAGTAGCGCCAGGCCGGCGGGCGGGCCAGTTCTTCGTCGGTCTGTTGGTCGAAGGTGCGCACTTCGATCAGGCGCGGGTCCATCCATTCGTTGAGCAGCTTGACGGTTTCGCCCTTGCCCGCGCCTTCGATGCCGTTGATCAGGATGATCACCGGGAAGCGCTTCTGCTGTTGCAGCTCGTACTGCACTTCCAGCAAGGCCTCACGCAGGGCCGGCACTTCGGCGTCATAGGTGTCTTTGTCGATGGCGTGACCGATTTCGGCGGATTCGAACATGGGCAGCTCCGTTTCAAGATGGCTCAAGACTAGCGGATTGGGCAACGACACGCGGGAGGAAATTCAACCGCCGCTTGCCGTGGATCAATTCAACACCGGTTGATCGGCTAGAATGGCCGCCTTGTCTTAACCTGCCGTTATTTATACGAGCCCCCATGACCCCGATCACCCACGCCCAGCTCGACTGGGACGACCAAGGCCGCCCGCACTCGCGGGTGTTCGATGACGTGTACTTCTCCGACCAGTCGGGCCTGGAAGAAACCCGTTATGTATTCCTTGAGCAGAACCGCCTGCAGGCGCGTTTTGCGGCCTTGCCGGCCGACGGGCGCCTGGTGATCGGCGAAACCGGATTCGGCACGGGCTTGAATTTCCTGTGTGCCTGGCAGTTATTCGACCAACAGGCGGTGGCCGGGGCACGCCTGCATTTTGTCAGCGTGGAAAAATACCCGCTCAGCCATGCCGACCTGCAACGCGCCCTCGCCCTCTGGCCCGAGCTGCAACCTTACGCCGAACAGTTGCTGGCCCAGTACATCGCCATCCATCAGGGCTTTCAGCGCCTGGTGCTGGACAACGGCCGCGTCACCCTGACCCTGTTGATCGGCGACGCCCTGGAGCAACTGCCGCAGCTGGACGCGCAAATAGATGCGTGGTTTCTCGACGGCTTTGCCCCGGCGAAGAACCCGGACATGTGGACCGCCGAGCTGTTCGCCGAACTGGCGCGCCTGGCCGCACCGGGCTCGACCATCAGCACCTTCACCAGCACCGGCTGGGTACGCCGGCTGATCAATGCCGCCGGGTTCAAGATGAAACGCACGCCCGGCATTGGTCACAAGTGGGAGATCCTGCGCGGGGAGTTCCTGGGGTGGCCCGAGGACCGTCCGGCGCCTGCACGCGCCAAGCCCTGGTTTGCACGGCCGGCGCCGGTCAGCGGTGACCGCCACGCCATTGTCATCGGCGG
>NZ_CVTU01000117.1:68913-136812 GCF_900004965.1 Pseudomonas sp. 44 R 15 | reverse complement strand
CATCCGCAAAAACGCCTAAGCAGGGATTCAGACGATGGAAGAGCTTATCTCCCCCGGTATCTACAACCTGATCATCTTTGTGCTGGCGATTTATGTCGGTTACCACGTGGTCTGGAACGTGACACCCGCGCTGCACACGCCGTTGATGGCCGTAACCAACGCCATTTCGGCAATCGTGATCGTCGGCGCCATGCTCGCCGCCGCCCTCACGGTCACACCGCTGGGCAAGACCATGGGCACCCTGGCTGTGGCCCTGGCGGCGGTCAATGTGTTTGGTGGTTTCCTGGTCACCCGGCGAATGCTTGAGATGTTCAAGAAAAAAGCCCCGAAAGTAAAAGAAGAGGCGCCCAAGTAATGAGCATGAACCTCGTCACGACGCTCTACCTGATTGCGTCGATCTGCTTCATCCAGGCCCTCAAAGGCCTCTCGCACCCGACCACTTCGCGGCGCGGCAACCTGTTCGGCATGCTCGGCATGGCGCTGGCGGTACTCACCACCGTTGGCCTCATCTATAAGCTCGGCGCTGAGCTGGCGACGGCCGGTATCGGCTATGTGATCGTCGGCCTGCTGATCGGCGGCACCGCCGGCTCGGTCATGGCCAAGCGCGTCGAAATGACCAAGATGCCGGAACTGGTCGCGTTCATGCACAGCATGATCGGCCTGGCTGCGGTATTCATCGCCATCGCGGCGGTCGTCGAACCGCAATCGCTGGGTATCGTCAAGCACCTGGGCGACGCCATTCCTGCGGGCAACCGCCTGGAACTGTTCCTGGGTGCCGCCATCGGTGCAATTACCTTCTCCGGTTCGGTGATCGCTTTCGGCAAGCTCTCCGGCAAGTACAAGTTCCGCCTGTTCCAGGGCGCACCGGTGCAGTTCGGCGGCCAGCACAAGCTCAACCTGGTGCTGGGCCTGCTGACGCTGGGCCTGGGCCTGGCCTTCATGTTCACCGGCAACCTCACGGCCTTCGCCGTGATGCTGGCCCTGGCCTTTGTACTGGGCGTGCTGATCATCATCCCCATCGGCGGCGCCGACATGCCGGTGGTTGTCTCGATGCTCAACAGCTACTCCGGCTGGGCAGCGGCAGGGATCGGCTTCTCGCTGAACAACTCGATGCTGATCATCGCCGGCTCCCTGGTGGGCTCCAGCGGCGCGATCCTGTCGTACATCATGTGCAAGGCCATGAACCGCTCCTTCTTCAATGTGCTGCTCGGCGGCTTCGGCAATGCACCGGACGCCGGTGCTGCGGCAGGTTCCAAAGAAGCACGGCCGGTGAAGTCCGGCTCGGCCGACGATGCGACTTTCCTGCTGACCAACGCCGACACCGTGATCATCGTGCCGGGTTACGGCCTGGCCGTGGCTCGGGCGCAACACGCGCTCAAGGAACTGACCGAGAAGCTGACTCATCGCGGTGTGACGGTAAAGTACGCGATCCACCCTGTGGCGGGCCGTATGCCCGGGCACATGAACGTACTGCTGGCCGAGGCCGAAGTGCCGTACGACCAGGTGTTCGAGATGGAAGACATCAACTCCGAGTTCGGTCAGGCCGACGTGGTACTGGTGCTGGGCGCGAACGACGTGGTCAACCCGGCCGCCAAGAACGATCCGAACTCACCGATCGCCGGCATGCCGATCCTTGAAGCGTTCAAGGCCAAGACCATCATCGTCAACAAGCGCTCGATGGCCAGCGGCTACGCAGGCCTGGACAACGAGTTGTTCTACCTGGACAAGACCATGATGGTCTTCGGTGATGCCAAAAAGGTTATCGAAGATATGGTCAAAGCTGTCGAATAACACTGCGCCAGCGCAGTACCCGAAACCCCGGCCTGAGATAGGCTGGGGTTTTTTCGTTCCCATGCTCTGCGTGGGAATGCAGCCAGGGATGCTCTGCGTCCCGCTGTGCACACTCCGATGAAACCCGACCAAAGGCTCTAAATCGCCACTCGGCATTCGACCATGGTAGCGGGCCGAAACTTTTTGAAATCACTACACTGCCCAACTTGCTTCCGCAGCCTGAGATAACCATTCATGTACCGTGATCGTATCCGCTTGCCTTCGTTGTTGAACAAGGTCATGAGCGCGGCAGACGCCGCTGCACTGATCGAGGACGGCATGACCGTCGGCATGAGCGGCTTCACCCGCGCCGGTGAAGCCAAGGCCGTCCCCCATGCCCTGGCCGAGCGCGCCAAGACGTCACCGCTGAAAATCACCCTGATGACCGGTGCCAGCCTGGGCAACGACCTGGACAAGCAATTGACCGAAGCCGGCGTGCTGTCACGCCGCATGCCGTTCCAGGTCGATAGCACCTTGCGCAAGGCAATCAACGCCGGCGAAGTGATGTTTATCGATCAGCACCTGTCGGAAACCGTCGAGCAACTGCGCAACAACCAGCTCAAGTTGCCGGACATCGCCGTGATTGAAGCCGTTGCCATCACCGAACAAGGCCATATCGTGCCCACCACCTCGGTGGGCAACTCTGCCAGCTTCGCGATTTTTGCCAAGCAAGTCATCGTCGAGATCAACCTGGCGCACAACCCGAACCTGGAGGGGCTGCACGACATTTATATCCCTTCCTATCGGCCAACTCGCACGCCGATTCCGCTGGTCAAAGTCGACGATCGTATTGGCAGCCCGGCGATTCCCATCCCGCCCGAGAAAATCGTCGCCATTGTGATCACCAACCAGGCCGATTCCGCCTCCACCGTGACGCCACCCGACAGCGACACCCAGGGCATCGCCAACCACCTGATCAACTTTCTGAAACAGGAAGTCGATGCCGGGCGTATGACCAACAAGCTCGGCCCGCTGCAGGCCGGTATCGGCAACATCGCCAACGCAGTGATGTGCGGCTTGATTGACTCGCCGTTCGAAGACTTGACCATGTATTCGGAAGTGCTGCAGGACTCGACGTTCGACCTGATCGACGCGGGCAAGCTGAGCTTCGCCTCCGGCAGCTCGATTACCCTGTCGGAGCGGCGCAATGCCGATGTGTTCGGCAATCTTGCGCACTACAAGGACAAGCTGGTGCTGCGCCCGCAGGAAATCTCCAACCATCCTGAAGTGGTGCGCCGCCTGGGTATCATCGGCATCAATACAGCGCTGGAGTTCGATATCTACGGCAACGTCAATTCCACCCACGTCTGCGGCACGCGGATGATGAACGGTATTGGCGGCTCCGGGGACTTTGCGCGCAATGCGCACCTGGCGATCTTCGTGACCAAGTCGATTGCCAAGGGCGGTGCGATTTCAAGCGTGGTGCCGATGGTCAGCCATGTGGACCATACCGAACATGACGTCGACATCCTGGTGACCGAAGTGGGCCTGGCGGACTTGCGTGGCCTGGCACCCCGCGAGCGTGCCCGCGTGATCATCGACAACTGTGTGCACCCGGCGTATCGCGACGCACTGAACGGCTACTTCGTTGCCGCCTGCGCTATCGGCGGGCATACCCCGCATATCCTGCGCGACGCACTGAGCTGGCACATTAACCTGGAAGAAACCGGGCACATGCTCAAGGCTTGAGGGATATACAACCGGGTTGGTGCCAATACAGTTTCATCGGCCCGGTGTTTGATCGCTATATCTATCAAAAACTGTACTGCTGTACCGGTCATTTCCTAAAGAAATATCCCACGTCCCTCACCGAAAAAGCCGATTTCGCACCGTTACGGTGCGAACAGGTACAGTTGCCCCCATTTCGTACCGTACAGCCTCTATAAACAGTTAACTGGCCCCTCACAATACAGGTGAACTGTATCTAGAGAGTCTTGCGTGCGAGGAGGATCATTGGCATCAGTTAAACCACTACCTAATCCCGCCACAAGCGGAAGGATGTCATCATGGAACGTACACTCAGTTCCGAACTGTTCTTCGAAGAAAAAGCTGTTAACACCCAGGCTTCCCTGCCTTTGCGCGTTCTCGCCAACCTGATGTTGTGGCAGCGCCGCATCTCCAGCCGCCACCAATTGGCTCGTCTGGATTCGCGTCTGCTGGCTGATGCCGGTATCAGCGAAGCTCAACGCTACGAAGAGCTGAGCAAGCCGTTCTGGCGCTGATTGGCGCTCGCTGGCCCTGACCCGCCGGGTCCACCGCCAGCACTCTGATTTGTCAAAGCAAAGCCCGCCCCGGGTAACCGGAGGCGGGCTTTGTTGTATCTGGATATGGGAACCGGAAACAGCAGCCATCTACCGGACCAGTACAGTTTTCTTATTTATAAATAACACCACAACAGTTAACCGCAGGCTTCCGAATGAGCAAGCGGTGACCTAATATCCAGTCACCACGTGGCGAACCTTGTAGAACGGGCGTCAGATGCCCAATTGCCCAACGTCCGTTTCACTGTGGCGGTTCTACGCCACCTTATTTGCTCATCTACAGGAGTCACCCCATGTCCCGTCTTCGCCTGCTGTGCACCGCCGCCCTGTTGGCCGTTGCTGCCAACGCTAACGCGAGCAGCTTTATCGTTACCACCGATTCGATCGTCGGCGCGCTGAAAGCCACCTCCGACGCCACGTCCGATGCCACCTCCTCCCTGCGCGACAACAAGGTGGTGCGAGCCGCCCGTGACGACGCCGCCAGCTTTGTCGCAAGCGAAGGCGCCATCCGTGGTGTGAAACTGGAAAGCGCCCTGGCGCAGATCCGCCAGCAGGCACCGCAATTGAACACCGCCACTGACGCTCAATTGGCCCAGGCAATCCTGGCGATCTAACGCCAGGGCCGGCAGGAAGGGCCGTCACTGCACTGGCTCTCACCCGGTCATTGCGCTAGCCTTGGCGCTCGTTTTCAGTTGTCGAGTGCCATGGCTTTTTCATACCGCCTGTTGATTGTTCCAGTAATGCTCTGTGCCTGCTGGGCACCATTGGCTTCGGCCTTTGACGTCTCTGTTCAGAGCACCGTTGCCAGCGCGTACGCCACCAGCAAGGTGACGTCTGCGCCGTTTGATAACAAGTTGGTCCGGGTCGCCAGGGATGATGCTGCTGCTTTCATTGCCACAGACGGCCAATGGCGGGGCGCACGCCTGGAGTCCGCGCTGGATTACCTGCGCCGCACCCAGCCAAAACTTCATGCAAGCGACCTTGAACTGGCGCAGGCAATTCTCGTCCAATAATCATCTTTGTATAGCCATCTTTGTATTGGAGTCACCCCATGCGTAGCCCGTTGATCGTCGCCGCCCTCGGCCTGCTGTTTCTGGCTGATGTCGCCCAGGCGCAAACCCTGAAGGCCACCAGCAACATCGTGGTTCGCGCTTCGGCGCGCACCATTGATTTCACCTCTGACACCACCACCTCGATCCGCGATTCCAAGATCGTGCGCGAAGCCCATGATGATGCCGCCAGTTTCGTCGCCACCCATGGCGAGATCCGTGGCGCGCAACTCGAGGCCGCCTTTGACACCCTGCGCACCCGCGTACCAGAAGCCCGTGATGCCAGCGACCAGACGCTCGCCGAAGCTATCCTCGCTCTGTGAGGCGAATCAAGGCCTGGCTCCTGGCCGGGGCTGTGCTGCTGTGTGCCGGTGCGGCCCAGGCCAGCCTGCAACTGCAGCTCAAGACCGATGGCCTGAGCCCGGCTGAACAGCAGGCCAGCCAGGCATTGCTCGATGAAGCGATGGGCGCCCTGCCGCCGCGCTTCATCGAGCAGCTGGACCGCCGCATCGAGGTCGGCTGGACCGACAAGATGCCTGAAAACGCTTACGGCCAGGCCTCCCTGGTGTCCGAACTGGACCTCAACCGAAACCTGCTGGCCAGCCTGACCGACGGCAGCGCCGCCACCCGCAAAACCAACCGCCCCCACGGCACCGTGCGCCGGGAAATGCTCGCCACTGTGCTGCATGAACTGACCCACATCTATGACCGTGCGCGCCTGTGGTCCAAAGACGAGCGCGCCCTGATCCAGCGCTGCAGCCGCCAGAACAACATCACCGGCCTGATTGGCCTGCCCGATCAATGCCGTGGGCAGAACGACCGTCGCTTCACCCTGAGTGACGACCCTCGCCTGCTGGACCTCGCCGGCTGGCCGCAATACGTCGGCCGTCGCGGCGAACGCGAGCAGCACAACAACCAGGTGGTTCGCAGCCCGGATATCTACGAAACCACCAGCCCGCTGGAATTCGTCGCGGTCAACATGGAGTACTTCCTCCTCGACCCCAGCTACGCCTGTCGCCGTCCCGCGCTGGCGCGCTATTACAAGGAACATTTCGGCTGGGCGCCGCCGGGGCAGGATAAGTGCGGCAATACCTACGCCTTTCTGAACGCTGGCAACGATTTCGCCAAGACCCCGCTCGGCCAGATCGACCCGGAACGTGTGTACGAAATCGACTACCTGCTCGCCGAAGCCAACCAGAATCTGGTGAGCCGCTGGGGCCATAGCATGCTGCGCCTGGTGATCTGCGCGCCCGGCCGTCCTCGCGGGCCGGATTGCCGGCTGGACCTGGATCAGCACCTGGTGCTGTCCTACCGCGCCTTCGTCGGTGACGTACAGCTGTCGAGCTGGGATGGCCTGGTGGGCAAATACCCGTCGCGACTGTTTGTCCTGCCGCTGGCCCAAGTCATCGACGAGTACACCAAGACCGAACTGCGTGGCCTGGCGTCAGTGCCGCTCAAGCTCAATCGCCAGGAAATCAACGAAACAGTCGAACACGCCGCCGAGATGCACTGGAGCTACGACGGCAACTACTTCTTCATTTCCAACAACTGTGCGGTGGAAAGCTTGAAGCTGTTGCGCAGTGGCAGCGCCAACCCGCAATTGACCGGCCTGGACAACATCACCCCCAACGGCTTGCTGGAGGTGCTCAGCGCACGCGGGTTGGCCGACACCAGCGTACTGAATGACAAGCGCGAAGCGTTGCGCCTGGGCTATCACTTTGACTCGTTCCGCGAGCGCTACCAGGCGATGTTCGATGTACTGCGCAAGCGCCTGCCGATCAAGCAGACCCAAGTCGAAGACTGGCTGTCGCTGAATGCGCAGGAGCGCCGCCAATGGTTCAGCCAGGCCGACTTGCGAACCAGCGCCGCGCTGCTGTTGCTGGAGCAGGCCAGCTTTCGCAAACAATTGATGCTCGCCCAGGACGAAGTCAAACAACGCTACCTCAATGCGCGGGAGCTGAAGAACGGTGGCATGGAAAAAGCCAACAACACGTTGCAGCAAATCCTCGCCAACAGCGGCTTCCTCAGTCGCCCCGCCGAATTGCTCGACAGTGGCGGCTACGGCCTGCCGCAGCCTTCGGAGGCCAAGCGGCTGGAATCGGAAAGTGCCGAGCGCCAGAAGCAACTGCAATCGCTGACCGGCGAGCTGGATAAAGAAGTCAGGGCGCTGCTCGATCCGTCCCGCGCTGCCGAGATTGCCGCTTGCGAAGCCAATCTCAAGCAAATGGGCGAACACCTGCGAGCGTTGCATAAAGCGGCCGGCGGCCTCGAACTGCCGTAAACACTCAGCGAATCAAGTAATTCCAATGTGGGAGGGGGCTTGCCCCCTCCCACATTTTTTTATCCGCATAAGCCTCAAGACCGAATGTCACCTGTTTTCCCGGCGAAAGCTGGCTGAAAGCTTACCCGTCTAGGATCGCCCCACTGTCGGCAATAGACCGACTGTTAACAACAACAATGGTGATTCCCGATGTCCGCCCGTACCCGTCTGTTTTTCCCTACTCCCCCCGTACGCCTCGTGCCTTTCGTTCTGCGCTGACCCCACCCGGTTCGCCATTCCCTAGCCGCGCTACGCCTGGAGTATTCCTATGCTGACTTTCCTTGGCTTTGCCATGGTCATCACGTTCATGTTCCTGATCATGACCAAGCGCCTGTCTGCGCTGATCGCCTTGATCATCGTGCCGATCCTGTTCGCGCTGTTCGGCGGCTTCGCGCCGAAGATCGGCCCGATGATGCTCGAAGGCATCACCAAGCTCGCGCCGACCGGCGTGATGCTGATGTTTGCCATCCTCTACTTTGCCCTGATGATCGACTCCGGCCTGTTCGACCCGGCCGTGCGCAAGATTCTCAAGATGGTCAAGGGCGACCCGCTGAAAGTCTCGGTCGGCACCGCCGTGCTGGCCCTGGTGGTGTCCCTCGACGGTGACGGCGCCACCACGTACATGATCTGCGTCGCTGCGATGCTGCCGCTGTACAAGCGCATCGGCATGAGCCCGCGCATCATGGCCGGCCTGATTATTCTTGCCGGTGGCGTGATGAACATGACCCCCTGGGGCGGCCCAACCGCTCGCGCCGCCAGCGCGCTGCATGTGGACCCCTCGGACATCTTCGTACCGATGATCCCGGCCATGGCGGCCGGCGTGGTAGCGATCCTGGCGATTGCCTATATGTACGGCAAGCGCGAGCGTGCACGCCTGGGTGAACTGCATCTGCAAGGCGACGAGATCGACCACAGCGAAATCAGCGTGTCGCAATTTCCCGACGCCCGCCGTCCGAAGCTGATCTGGTTCAACGGCGCGCTGACGCTTGCCCTGATGTGCACGCTGATCGCCGGCCTGCTGCCGCTGCCCGTGCTGTTCATGGTGGCGTTCAGTATCGCGATGATCGTCAACTACCCATGCCTGCAGCAGCAGAAAGACCGCGTCGCCGCCCACGCCGGCAGCGTATTGGCGGTGGTCGGGCTGATCTTCGCCGCCGGCATCTTCACCGGCATCCTGTCGGGCACCGGCATGGTCGACGCCATGTCCAAGAGCCTGCTGGCGGTTATCCCTGAAGCCTTGGGACCGTACCTGGCGGTCATCACGGCGCTGGTGAGCATGCCGTTTACCTTCTTCATGTCCAACGATGCGTTCTACTATGGCGTGCTGCCCGTGCTGGCCGAAGCTGCCAGCCACTACGGCATCACCGCCGTGGAGATGGCGCGTGCGTCGATCGTCGGGCAACCGGTGCATCTGCTCAGCCCACTGGTACCCTCCACCTACTTGCTGGTCGCCCTGGCAGGTATCGAGTTTGGTGATCACCAGCGCTTCACCCTCAAGTGGGCAGTGCTGGTATGCCTGTGCATAATGTTCGCCGCGCTGCTGATGGGGATTTTTCCGCTGTTCAGCACTCTATAATCGTACCGACTCACTCACCGCGCGGCGCTACAGTCCGCGCGGTCTAATACTTGCTCAAAGGAATACACATGGAATGGCTGACCAATCCGGAAATCTGGATTGCCTTCTTCACCCTGACGGCGCTCGAGATCGTCCTGGGCATCGATAACATCATCATGATTTCGATCCTGGTCAGCCGCATGCCCAAGCACATGCAGGCGCGCACCCGGATCTTCGGCCTGGCCCTGGCGATGGTCACGCGCATCCTGTTGCTGCTGTCGATCACCTGGGTCATGCAACTGACCGCCGACCTGTTCGTGGTCTTCGGCCAGGGCATCTCCGGTCGCGACCTGATCCTGTTCTTCGGTGGCTTGTTCCTGCTGTGGAAAAGCTCCCAGGAGATGTACCACGCCCTGGAAGGTGAAGACGAAACCCACGACGAACCGGGTGGCAAGGGTGGCAAGTTCATCTACACCATCATCCAGATCGCGATCATCGACATCGTGTTCTCCCTGGACTCGGTCATCACCGCCGTCGGCATGGTTTCCCATGTGCCGGTCATGGTCGCCGCCATCGTGGTTGCCGTATTGGTGATGATGCTGGCCGCCGGCACCATCAGCGAATTCATCGACAAGCACCCGTCGCTGAAGATGCTGGCGCTGTCGTTCCTGCTGGTGGTGGGTACCGTGCTGATCGCCGAATCCTTCGACGTTCACGTGCCAAAAGGCTACGTCTACTTCGCCATGGCGTTCTCACTGGCGGTGGAAGCGGTGAACATCAAGATGCGCACCGCCATCGCGAAAAAGAAGAAGCAGCAGGATCCGGTGAAACTGCGCAAAGATATCCCGGGTCAATAAATTCAACCCGCTGTCGATCATTCCCACGCTCCGCGTGGGAATGCCGCCTCGGACGCTTCGCGTCCCGATCTTCATGACAGTTTTGTTTCAATCCCGCGTTCAGCTATGCGATGCTGGCGCAGAGCCCATTCGCCAACTACAGCTTAACCACAAGACGTAGAACGGCACGCGGCAACTTTCCTTCGCTCCTGCTGGAGCTCACCCACACGGGGGGCCGAGCATGCTGACCTTGCTCAATCTGCTTTCCGCCGTGACCCTGCTGATCTGGGGCACGCACATCGTCCGTACCGGCATCCTGCGGGTCTACGGCTCCAACTTGCGCCAAGTCATCGGGCAGAACATGTCCAAGCGCTGGCTGGCGTTTGTCGCCGGTATCCTGGTGACGGCCATGGTGCAGAGCAGCAATGCCACGGCAATGCTGGTGACGTCCTTTGTCGGCCAGGGGTTGATGAGCCTTACGCCCGCCCTGGCCACCATGCTCGGCGCCGACGTCGGTACCGCGTTGATGGCGCGGGTGCTGACCTTCGACCTGTCGTGGTTGTCACCGCTGCTGATCTTCCTCGGGGTGATTTTTTTCCTGTCGCGCAAACAGACGCGGGCAGGGCAGTTGGGCCGGGTCGGGATCGGCCTCGGGCTGATCATCCTGGCCCTGCAATTGATCGTAGAAGCCGCCGGGCCGATTACCCATGCCCAGGGCGTCAAAGTCATCTTCGCTTCGCTGACCGGCGATATCCTGCTCGACGCCCTGGTCGGTGCGCTGTTCGCGATGATTTCCTACTCCAGCCTCGCCGCAGTGCTGCTTACGGCAACCCTGGCCGGTGCCGGCGTGATCGGTCTGCACGTGGCCATCGGCCTGGTCATCGGCGCCAACATCGGCAGTGGCATCCTGGCCTTTCTCAGCACCAGCATGCAAAACACCGCCGGGCGGCAAGTCGCCTTGGGCAGCCTGTTGTACAAATTGATCGGCCTGCTGCTGATCATTCCGGTACTCGACCCACTCGTCCGCTGGATGGACGGCCTGGACTACAGCACCCAAGGCATGGTCATCACCTTTCACCTGCTCTACAACGTCAGCCGCTGCCTGATTCTGTTGCCCACTATTGGCCCGATGGCGCGGCTGTGCGAATGGCTGCTGCCGGAGCGTCCCGAGACCAACGGCAAAGCCAAGCCGCGCCATCTGGACCTGGCCTCGCTGAACACGCCGAGCCTGGCGCTGGCCAACGCCGCCCGCGAAACCCTGCGGCTCGGCGACCTGATCGACAACATGCTCACCTCGATGCAGGAAGTGCTGCGCGGCAACCAAACCGCCATTACCCAGCAAATGCGCAGCCTCAGCGATGACGTCGAGGCGCTTTATAGCGCGATCAAACTTTACCTGGCGCAAATGCCCCGTGAAGACCTGAGTGAGCAGGACAATCGACGCTGGGCAGAAATCATCGAACTGTCGATCAACCTGAAGCTGGCAGGCGACCTGATCGAGCGCATGCTGCGCAAAGTGCAGCAGCAGAAGACGTCCCAGCGCCGGCAATTTTCCGAAGTCGGCCTGGAAGAACTCAGCGGCCTGCACAGCCAACTGATCGCCAATCTGCGCCTGGGCCTGTCGGTATTCCTCAGCGGCGACCCGGAAAGCGCCCGCCAATTACTGCGGGAGAAACGCCGCTTTCGCGCCCAGGAGCGGCGCCTGGCCCACGCTCACGTCAGCCGCTTGCAGCGTAAAATCGTACAGAGCCTGGAAACCAGCTCCCTGCACCTGGAGCTGATCGCCGACATGAAGCGCCTGAACTCGTTGTTTTGCAGCAGCGCTTATGTCGTGTTGGAAACATCCGACACCGGCGCACTCTCCGCCGACGATATTGCCGACATCACCCATTCGCCCTGAACGTACGCCAGCGAGCGAAGTCAGTTAACAACGGACCTCATTCGCCAGGAAGCTTGTTATGCGTCGCCTGTTACTCGCCTGCCTGCTCATGGGCTCGGCACACACCTTTGCCTTTGACCGCCTGCAGGTCGAAGGCTATACCTTGCCCAACGGCCTGCAATTGCTGCTCAAACCGGGCACCGAGCGCGGGCATGTGGCGATCCGCCTGGTAGTCGGCGTGGGCCTGGACGATTTCAGCTGCGACCAGAAAGAGCTGCCGCATTTGTTCGAGCACCTGCTGTTCAGCGGCATCGACGGCGGTAACGAAGGCGACCTCGAAGACCGCATGCAGGCCCTGGGCGGGGAGTGGAACGCCTACACCAGCAACGCCGACACCACGTTCGTGATCGAGGCGCCCGCGCAGAACCAGCGCAAGGTTTTGGACCTGCTGCTGGCAATCGTCACCCGCACCCAACTGACCGACGCCAATATCAACGCCGCCAAGCAGGTGGTCGAGCGCGAGGACGGTGGCCATTATTCCCACTTGCAACGCCTGCTGGACCGCCAGGACTTGGGCCACAACGCCAGCAACCAGCTGGCCGTCGAGTTGGGCCTCAAGTGCGCCGAACGCGCCGAGGTCGACCCGCTGACCCGCGACCAGTTGGAGGCGCTGCGCAAAAACTGGTACGCACCGAACAACATGACCCTGATCGTCGTCGGCGACCTGGACAAACTGCTGCCGGCCTACCTGGAACGCACCTATGGCCAGCTCGACCCGGTAGAGCCGAGCGAACATCGACCGCTGCCGCAAATCCAGCAGGCCGCCGCCAGTCATCGCGACCTGATCCACGGCTGGGTCGGCGACAATGCCAAGCTGCACTGGCTGTTCCCGGAGCCGGTGCTGGAAGACCAGCATGATGAAACCTACGACCTGCTCAAGGACTACCTCGACTGGGCGTTGTACCGCCAATTGCGCCTCAGGCACGGCCTGTCCTACGGGCCCTGGAGCGAGCGTGAAGTGCTCGGCGGCGTTGGCTTCCTGAGCCTGAACGCCGACCTCGAACGGGAAAACCTCGAGCAAGCCGAGCAGGTATTGCAAGACCTCAAGGCCCGCTTGCTCAAGGATGGCCTCGACCCGGCGGTGTTCGCGCGCCTGCAGCAAGCCGCCATTGCACGTCAGGCCTGGGCCGTGCAGGGCAACAGCGCGCTGGCCGACTATTATTGGAGCGCCGCCGGCGAATATGACGATGGGCGCTTCAGCGACCCGGCCAAACGTATCAAGGCCGTGACCCTGGCCCAGACCAATCAGGCCATGCGCCAGGTATTGGAGCAGCCGGGCTACTGGCGCATCGAAAAACCGCTGTTGAGCTACAACGCCCTGAGCTGGATAGGCGCGGGCGTGCTGGGACTGATCGGGCTTGCGTGGATTACCCTGCGGTTTTATCGCAAACGGCTCGCGTAATGAGGCGCCGAACAGCGGACCAAGACGTTATTCTGTCGCGGATTTTTCTAACCCTTATTGTGAATCGCCCATGCCAAACCTGCCGCCCCTTATCCAGCGCGTTATAGAACTGATCAAGCGCTACCCTGGGGTGATCGCACTCGGTGGCTTCATCTCGGGTGTGGGCAGCTTCATCCTGGTGGACCGCCAGCAAGGCATGGCCAGTTGGATCGCCGTGATCCTGCTGGTGAGCTGGTTGTGGCTGATGCTGGAAAACAGCTTCACCCAGCTGTTCACCAAGCTGTTCAACCGCGAGATACCGGAACCGCTGCTGCGCTATGCGACCCAGATGATCCACCAGGAAAGTCTGTTTTTCGTGTTGCCGTTCTTTTTCGTCACCACGGCCTGGAACAGCGGCCAATCGGCGTTCACCGGCCTGCTCGGCGCGGCGGCGCTGGTCTCGATCATCGACCCGCTGTATTACAAGTGGCTGGCGCCCAAGCGCTCGCTGTTCCTCGCCTTGCATACGCTGACATTGTTCGCCGCACTGCTGACCGCGCTGCCGATCATCCTGCACCTGACGACCGCCGAAAGTTACAAACTGGCACTGGGCGTCGCCATGGCCCTGTCGATTCCGAGCCTGGCCGCCAGCCTGCCGCTGCGCAGCGTCAAAGGCTGGGCAATGCTGCTGGGGGTGACAGCCGCTATTGGCTGCGCCGGCTGGTTGCTGCGTAGCTGGGTGCCACCTGCCACCCTGTGGATGACTGAAGTGGCCATCAGCACCCAGCTGCAAGACCGCACACCGGGCGACGACCTCAAGCAAGTCAGCGCCGCCCAGCTGCGCAGCGGCGGACTGTACGCCTACACCGCAATCAACGCGCCCCGCGGCCTCGATGAGCGGATCTACCATGTGTGGAAATTCAACGGCAAGGAAGTCGACCGCATTGCCCTGGATATCCATGGCGGCCGCAAGGAGGGCTACCGCGCCTGGACGCACAAGCAGAACTTCCCGCCGGATGCGGTAGGCCGCTGGCAGGTGCGGGTGCTCACCGAAGACGGGCAAGTGATTGGCGTGCTGCGCTTTAACGTCACCGACTCAGCACAAACGGACAACCCGCAATAGGCCCGATCGTGCTATTACGTAGCAATTGTGGACAGCCAAATACGCTCGGAGCTTATGACCACTCCCACGACGGCCGGCGCGGCCCAACTCGATACGTCCCGCACACCGCCGTTGCTGCGCATTACCGGTGACTGGACGCTTGCCCATTACGCAAAGCTGAAGAAGCTGTCGAACACACTCGACGGCCAATACGACGCCGGCGCGCACATCGACCTTAACGGCCTCGGCGCCCTGGATACTGCCGGCGCTTCGCTGCTGGTGGAGTTGCTGGGCCCCGAACGTATCGAACGCTCCGCCGAGCAGAGCGATTGCAGCCTGTCCGCCGCCGACCGGGCACTGCTCAAGACGGTCTACCGCTCGCTCAATGATTTTTGCGTACCGCTCAAGGAGCCGGAAGAGGGCGCCGGTGTGCAACTGCTGGCGCGCATCGGCCGCGCCGTGGACACCGTCTGGCAAGACGGGATGAAACTGTTGGGCTTCATCGGCCTGATCCTCGAAACCTTCGTGCGCGGCATCCTGCGGCCCAAGCGCTGGCGCCTGACGCCGGTGGTCGCGCATATCGAACAGACCGGCCTGGATGCCGCGCCGATCGTTGCGCTGCTGACCTTTCTGGTCGGCGCCGTGGTGGCCTTCCTCGGCGCCACCGTGCTCAAGAGCTTCGGCGCGACGGTCTTCACCGTGGACCTGGTGGCGTTTTCATTCCTGCGCGAATTTGGCGTGTTGCTCACCGCCATCCTGATCGCCGGTCGCACGGCCAGCGCCTTTACCGCACAAATCGGCTCGATGAAGGCCAACGAAGAAATCGACGCGATCCGCACCCTGGGCCTGGACCCGATGGAGCTGCTGGTGCTGCCGCGGGTCCTGGCATTGCTGGTGGCGCTGCCGATGCTGACATTCCTGGCGATGCTCTCGGGGATTGTCGGCGGTGGCGTGGTGTGTGCGGTGGCTCTGGATATTTCGCCGGCGATGTTTCTGTCGCTGCTGCAATCGGACATCGGCGTGCAGCATTTTCTGGTGGGCATGGTGAAAGCGCCGATCTTCGCGTTCCTGATTGCCGCGATCGGTTGCCTGGAAGGCTTCAAGGTCAGCGGCAGTGCCGAGTCGGTCGGCGCGCACACCACCTCCAGCGTGGTGCAGTCGATTTTCGTGGTGATCGTGCTGGACGCGGTCGCGGCAATGTTTTTCATGGAGATGGGCTGGTGAGTCGTCTGCATCGAGCGCCCACTGAGGCGGTGATTGAAGTTCGCGGCCTGTGCAATCGCTTTGGCAGCCAGAGCGTGCACGAGAATCTCGACCTGGATTTGTACAAGGGCGAGATCCTGGCGGTGGTCGGCGGCTCCGGCAGCGGCAAGTCGGTGTTGCTGCGCAGCATCGTCGGCCTGCGGCGACCCAGCGAGGGGCAAGTGCGGGTATTGGGCAAGGACCTGCCGAATTTGTCCGAGCATGAACGTTCACTGGTGGAACGGCGCTTCGGCGTGCTGTTCCAGAAGGGCGCCTTGTTTTCCTCGCTGACCGTCACCGAGAACGTCGCCTTGCCGTTGATCGAGCACGCTGGGCTCAGCCGCGCCGATGCCGAGCATCTGGCGGCGGTCAAGCTGGCCCTGGCCGGGCTGCCGTTGTCGGCGGCCGACAAGTACCCGGCGTCGCTGTCCGGCGGCATGATCAAGCGCGCCGCCCTGGCGCGCGCGCTGGCCCTGGACCCGGACATCCTGTTTCTCGACGAACCCACCGCCGGCCTCGACCCGATTGGCGCGGCGCAATTCGACCAACTGATCCTGACCCTGCGCGACGCGCTGGGCTTGAGTGTGTTCCTGGTCACCCACGACCTCGACACGCTGTACACCATCACCGACCGCGTGGCGGTGCTGGCGCAGAAGAAAGTCCTGGTGGCGGACGCCATCGATGTCGTCTCGGAAACCGATGACGCCTGGATCCACGACTATTTCCACGGCCCCCGAGGCCGCGCGGCATTGGATGCCGCTCAATCGCTCAACGAGGTATGACATGGAAACCCGAGCCCATCATGTGATGATCGGACTGTTCAGCGTAATAGTGGTGGTCGGCGCGATGCTGTTCGGCCTGTGGCTGGCCAAATCCAGCGTCGACAGCGCCTTCCAGGACTATGAGGTGGTGTTCAACGAAGCGGTCAGCGGCCTGTCCCAGGGCAGCTCGGTGCAGTACAGCGGGATCAAGGTGGGCGATGTCACCAGCCTGCGCCTGGACCCCAAGGACCCGCGCCGCGTGCTGGCGCGCATCCGCCTCGCCGGGCAAACGCCGATCAAGGAAGACACCCAGGCCAAACTGGCACTGACCGGCATCACCGGCACGTCGATCATCCAACTCAGCGGCGGCACCCCGCAGAGCCCGGAACTCAAGGGCAAGGACGGCAACCTGCCGGAGATCATCGCGTCGCCGTCGCCCATCGCCCGCCTGCTCAATAACAGCAACGACCTGATGACCAGCGTCAACCTACTGCTGCATAACGCCAACCAGCTGTTCTCCCGGGAAAATGTCGAACGCTTGAGCACCACCCTGGACAATCTGCAGCAAACCACCGGCGCCATTGCAGAACAGCGCGGCGACATCAAAGTGGTGATGCAGCAATTGATGCAAGTGAGCAAGCAGGCCGGCGGCGCGCTGGAACAGACCACCGTATTGATGCGCAACGCCAACGGTTTGCTCAACGACCAAGGCAAGCAAGCCTTTGGCAGCGCGGAGCAGGCAATGAAGTCCCTCGAGCAAAGCACCGCCACCCTCAACACCTTGCTGGCCAACAACAAGGACTCGGTGAACAGCGGCCTGCAGGGCCTCAATGAACTGGCGCCGGCCGTGCGCGAACTGCGCGAAACCCTCGGTTCGCTACGCGCCATCTCCCGCCGCCTGGAAGCCAACCCCAGCGGTTACCTGCTGGGCAGTGACAAGAACAAGGAGTTCACGCCATGAAGCGTGCTTACCGAATCATCGCTCCCGTGGCCTTTGCATTGATGAGCGCGTGCTCGATCCTGCCCAAGCCGGACCCGTCCGACGTCTACCGCCTGGCGTCGACCCAGCCCGTCAGTCAAGGTACGCCGGTGAGCTGGTCACTGCGCGTGACCAAGGCACAGACCAGCGAATTTCTCGACAGCCCACGCATCGCGGTGGTGCCCAATGGCGATCTGATCAGCAGCTATGCCCACTCGCGCTGGAGCGACCCGGCGCCGGTGCTGTTGCGCAATCGCCTGCTGGATGGCTTCCAGCGTGATGGGCGGGTGACGCTGTTGAGTACCGATGAGACCAACCTGCAGGCGGACTATGAGCTGGGAGGCCAGTTACAGGCGTTTCAGAGCGAATACCATGGCACGGCAGTGGAGGTGGTGATTCGCCTGGATGCGCGGCTGGTGCGCGGCAGTGATCAGCGGATTATTGCCAGCCGGCGGTTTGAGGTAAGGCAGAAGGTGGGGGATACCAAGGTGCCGGCGGTGGTGGCTGCTTTTGGGCAAGCCGGGGATCAACTGAATAGGCAGGTAGTGGATTGGGTTGTGGCGCAAGGCAATACTGCTGCGAAACACTGAAGGCCTCATCGGGGGCAAGCCCCCTCCCACATTTTTTAATGTGTTCACAGATCGACATGTGGGAGGGGGCTTGCCCCCGATAGCTACCTGAGCCTTAACCAAAGAACCAGTAGCACACCGCAATAGCCGCGACCACGCCGGCAAACTCCGCCAACAACGCACACCCCACCGCATGCCGCGCCCGCTGGATGCCCACTGAGCCGAAGTACACCGCCAACACATAAAACGTGGTCTCGGTACTGCCCTGGATCGTCGCCGCCACCAACGCCGGGAAGCTGTCCACCCCCTGGGTCTGCATGGTCTCGATCAGCATCGCCCGCGCCGCGCTGCCGGAGAACGGCTTGACCATCGCGGTGGGCAGCGCGTCGACAAACCGCGTGTCCATGCCGGTCCAGGCCACCAGGTGGCGAATCCCTTCCAGGCCGAAGTCCAACGCGCCGGAGGCACGCAATACGCCCACCGCACAGAGCATCGCCACCAGATAGGGCAGCAGGTTCTTGGCGACGTCAAAACCTTCCTTGGCACCTTCGACAAAGGCCTCATACACCTTGACCTTGCGCAAGGCGCCGATCACAAGGAACAGCATGATCAAGCCAAACAGCGTGAGGTTGCCCAGGATCGAAGACAACCCGGCCAGCGCCGTGGCGGACAGGGTCGCCAGCAGCGCCATGAAGCCCCCCAGCACCAACGCGCCGGGAATCAGGTAGGCGAGCACGACCGGGTCCCACAGGCGCAGGCGCTGCATCACCGCTACCGACAGCAGGCCCACCAGCGTAGACGCGCTGGTGGCCAGCAGGATCGGCAGGAACACCAGCGTCGGGTCGGCAGCGCCTTGCTGGGCGCGGTACATGAAGATGGTCACCGGCAACAGCGTCAGCGAGGACGCATTGAGCACCAGGAACAGGATCTGTGCGTTGCTCGCCGTATTGGGGATGGGGTTGAGTTCCTGCAGCGCCTTCATGGCCTTGAGGCCGATCGGCGTGGCGGCGTTGTCCAGGCCCAGGCCGTTGGCGGCGAAATTGAGGGTGATCAAGCCGATAGCCGGGTGGCCGGCGGGCACCTCCGGCATCAGGCGACGAAACAGCGGGCCCAGCGCCCTGGCCAGCCAGTCGACGATCCCGGCTTTTTCGGCGATACGCAGAAAACCCAGCCACAACGTCAGGGTGCCGAACAAGAGCACCATGACCTCCACCGACAATTTGGCCATGGCGAAAATGCTTTCCACCATCGCCGCAAAAATTCCGGCGTTACCGCCCACCAGCCATTGCGCCAGTGCTGACACCATTGCCACCACAAAGAAGCCAAGCCACAGGCCATTGAGCATCAGTTGAATCCCCCGAAAGATGGGCGAATGATAACGGGGCTGGCAGAAACGACAAACCCCGGAATTATCCGGGGTTTGTGTCAGAGCATTCGAGCGATCAGCCGCGAGTGATCTCGCCGGCCGGCAGCACCTCTTTGCTGCGCCAGTGCGGCAGCGAATTCCAGTAGCGCTCGCCCTTGGCATCGTCGTACATGCCTTCCCAGCGCGAGATAACCAGCACGGCCAAGGCGTTGCCGATCACGTTCAGCGCGGTACGCGCCATGTCCATCACACGGTCGACACCCGCGATAAACGCCAGGCCTTCCAGTGGGATGCCCACGCTGCCCAGGGTCGCCAGCAACACCACGAAGGACACACCCGGCACGCCGGCGATGCCTTTGGAGGTGACCATCAGGGTCAGCACCAGCATCAGTTGCTGGCCGATCGACAGGTCGATGCCGTACAGCTGCGCAATGAAGATCGCGGCGATGCTTTGATACAGGGTCGAACCGTCGAGATTAAACGAGTAACCCGTCGGCACCACGAAGCTGCAGATCGCCTTGGGCGCGCCGTAGGCTTCCATCTTCTCGATCACACGCGGCAGTACGGTTTCGGAACTGGCGGTGGAGTAGGCAAGCACCAGCTCGTCCTTGAAGATGCGCATCAGCTTCAGGATCGAGAAACCAAACAGGCGGGCGATCAGGCCCAGCACCGCAAACGCGAAGAACAGAATCGCGACGTAAACCAGGATCACCAGCTTGGCCAATGGCAGCAGCGAGGCGAAGCCGAAGTTGGCGACCGTCACCGCGATCAGCGCAAATACGCCGATAGGGGCGTACTTCATGATCATGTGAGTGACTTTGAACATGCTCTCGGACACGCCCTGGAACATGGTCACCAGCGGCTCGCGCAGTTCCGGCTTGAGGCTCGACAAGCCCAGGCCGAACAGCACCGAGAAGAAGATGATCGGCAGCATCTCGCCACGGGCGACGGCCGCGAAGATGTTCGACGGGATCAGGTTGAGAATGGTCTCGATGAACGCATGCTCATGCTGCACTTCGGCGGCGGTGGCCTGGTACTTGGAGATATCGACAGTACCCAGGGTACTCATGTCGATGCCCGCGCCCGGATGGAACAGGTTGGCCAGCAACAGGCCGACCACGATGGCGATGGTGGTGACGACTTCAAAGTAAAGGATGGTCTTGACGCCGATGCGACCCAGCTTTTTCGCGTCACCCACACCGGCAATACCGACGATCAGCGACGAAATCACGATTGGGATAACGATCATCTTGATCAGGCGGATAAAGATATCGCCTGCCGGCTGCAGCACGTTGCTGATCCACCAGGCTTTTTCAGCACTGAAATGGTTGAGCACTGCACCGATTGCGATCCCCAGCACCAAACCGATGAGGATCTGCCAGGCGAGGCTTAGCTTTGCCTTCTTCATGTCATTACCCTTACTTCAAGTGAACTTAAGGCAAATGCGCCAGCTGGACCGCTCGAAAGCGAAAAAGTGTGAGCATCTGCCTCCATGGAAGGTCACCGCAGCGTGGCCGAAATGGCTTACTGGCAGGCGAAAAAAGGCGCAACTATTCCCATGCAAGGCGGCGACGTCTAATGCCGTAAACGCCTACCCTATGCCGAATCGGCATGGTTTTTTTTGAAAATAATTGTCTGAACGGTCAGTTCGGATATGCCATTGAAGCGGGTGAACCGGCCGTGAAGCTGCCAATTCCGGCTTGCGCAGAGGTAGCTGAGGACTTGGGGTGTTGGGTAGAAATGCTTGGAATATCCGCGGCATGGCGTGAGAAATAGCCTATTGCGCTCGGAAAAATTTATCGATGGATGGTCGCGCCGACACACTACGTAATGATTGGCGAGAGGCAAAACGAGGAATGCCAGCTATGGCCGGCATGATGCCCGGGCTTTGAGAGTCATAAGCCCGCCGCAAGTTCAGCAAGCTTGAGGACTTGTGAACTTGCGTCGCAGCTTTTCACCTGACCCGGCCCTTGCGCAGGCACTCCCTGTGCCCGTAGGTCACGCCGATCCTGATCGATCAGAGCAACCCGGCCCCCTGGTCATGCATCGCATTTGGTATGCGATGCAAACAGAAAGAAGCGAACTGGCTTCTTTCTATGGACGCCGGCTCCGTAAGACGGAACCTAGTACCAATTCGGATCTTTCTTGAGCTGCTCCATGAGCAGCTTCTGCATACCTTCATCCGGCTTACCGATAAAGCGGTAATCGGCATGCCGCGTCGGCGATTTGTCCGCCGGCAAACCGGCCGGGACTTCCACCAACATGGCGTAGGCATCTTCCTTATCGAAGCTGAAGGCGACGATCAGGCGCTTGTTCCGGCAGGTATCTGCCGTTTCACACAGCGGACCTACCAGGTACTTCTCACCGTCTTCTTCGACAGCGTTCATCTGCTCCGCCGCGCCCGACAGGTTCATCACCCATTCGGGCAGGCGCTGCTCTTTCTTGACCACGCCTTGCCAGGTTTCACGGTATTGCGCATCCGTGCTAAGCAATTCATTGGCCCGGGATTGGCCGTCGTTGGCGGCCATCACCAGGCTGCTGCCGCCCAACAGCAGGGCGGCGGCTATGGCTTTAAAAGGCACAGTGGTCATATTCAGCCTCGGCCTTTGCGACCAAAGAAGAACGACGCGATAAACATCACCAGGAAGACCACGAAGAGAATCTTGGCGATACCCGTAGCGGTGCCGGCGATACCACCGAAGCCCAGGACTGCAGCCACAATGGCGATGATCAGAAATGTGATTGCCCAACTCAACATGGTGATTCTCCTTAAGCTTTCATAGGGGTAACAGCGGTGATGCCATGCAGTCGCTCGACGCGAGCGACGATGTATTGCTTAGAACACCCAGCGTTCTTGAACCGGCAGTTCGCTCAGGGTGGACTCCTGGTCTGCCAGTCGCAGTTGCGGGGCTGTTGCATCAGCAGTCGTGCTGCCAACGGAACGGAAATGGGTCTGGGTCATGACGGGGCGTTCGAACTGCGGGGCCTGCTGCTGACTCTGCTGCCAATGCTGCATCTGCTGGCCGGCAATCAGCGTGACCATCAACGCCAGGCTGGCGAACAGACCTTGCTGCACATGAAGCGGCGATACACGCAATTGGCTGAGGCTTTGGCGAGTCATACTGCTTTCTCCCGCATTCTGATTATTCGGTCATGACGCTCTATGCAGTACTTATTGCAGAGCTCATGCCAGCTTTTTTACAAAATAAAACTCAATAAAATCATATAGTTAGGAATTGTCTATCGGCACACAGCACAGCATCCTGCACGATGCACTGTCAGGGGCCGTGCGAAATGCACGATGGTCAGTGGTCGGGTCGAGGGATCGAAAGCGAATGGGCGATTGCCGAAGGGGCGAGAAGCTATGAAAACGCCACTAGATCGGGCCTTTTACTAGGGCGTGTAGGAAGATGTGCAGATAGCTACGCGATGCTTCCTTTTATCGATCAGAATAAACCATGCAACTTGCCCGATTATTCCGGGACTAAACACCAACATTCACAGTTAAGGAGCGCGGGACAGATGGAATCAGCCAAGGAACTTCAAGGCCGCATTCTTTTAGTGGATGACGAGTCCGCGATCCTCCGGACCTTCCGCTATTGCCTGGAAGATGAAGGCTACACCGTCGCCACCGCCAACAGCGCAGCCCAAGCCGATGCCTTGATGCAACGCCAAGTGTTCGACCTGTGCTTTCTCGACCTGCGCCTGGGCGAGGACAACGGCCTGGATGTATTGGCGCATATGCGTATTCAAGCGCCATGGATGCGTGTCGTGATCGTTACCGCCCATTCGGCGGTGGACACTGCAGTCGATGCGATCCAGGCCGGCGCCGCCGACTACCTGGTCAAGCCCTGCAGCCCGGATCAACTGCGCCTGGCCACCGCCAAGCAGCTGGAAGTACGCCAGCTCTCGGCACGGCTGGAAGCCCTGGAAGGCGCGGTGCGCCAGCCCAAGGACGGCCTCGACTCCCATAGCCCGGCCATGATGGTGGTACTGGAAACCGCACGGCAGGTCGCCGGCACCGATGCCAATATCTTGATCCTCGGCGAGTCAGGCACCGGTAAAGGCGAGTTGGCGCGGGCCATTCACGGCTGGAGCAAACGCTCGAAAAAATCCTGCGTGACCATCAACTGCCCATCGTTGACCGCAGAACTGATGGAGAGCGAACTGTTCGGCCACAGCCGCGGCGCATTTACCGGCGCCAGCGAGAGCACATTGGGCCGCGTCAACCAGGCCGACGGCGGCACGCTGTTTCTCGACGAGATCGGCGACTTTCCGCTGACTCTGCAACCCAAGTTGCTGCGATTCATTCAGGACAAGGAATACGAGCGAGTGGGCGACCCGGTTACCCGTCGCGCGGACGTGCGTATTCTCGCCGCCACCAACCTGAACCTGGAAGACATGGTGCGCGACGGCCGCTTCCGTGAAGACTTGCTGTACCGCCTCAATGTCATCACGTTGCACCTGCCGCCGCTGCGCGAGCGCAGCGAAGACATCCTCACCCTGGCCGACCGCTTCCTGGCGCGTTTCGTCAAGGAATATGCCCGCCCGGCGCGCGGCTTCAGCGATCAGGCGCGCGAAGCGCTGCTCAACTATCGCTGGCCCGGCAACATCCGCGAGCTGCGCAACGTGGTGGAGCGCGCCAGCATCATCTGCCCTCAGGAGAAGGTCGAGATCAGCCACCTCGGCATGGCCGAGCAACCGACCAACAACGCCCCACGCATCGGTGCGGCACTGAGCCTGGACGAATTGGAAAAAGCCCATATCGGCGCGGTACTTGCCACCAGCGATACGCTGGATCAAGCCGCCCGCACCCTCGGCATCGATGCGTCGACCCTGTATCGCAAACGCAAACAGTACAACTTATGAGCTGTACTTCATGAAGCTCGCGATGAAACTGCGCACCCGGTTATTCCTGAGCATCTCGGCGCTGATCACCGTGGCCCTGCTGGGGCTGATCCTGGGCCTGGTCAGCGTGATGCAGATGGCCAAGACCCAGGAGTCGTTGATTCGCAGCAATTTCGTCACCCTCGACCTGGGCGTGAAGTTGCGCCAGAGCCTGGGCGATCAACTGATCATGATGCTCGAAAAGCGGCCTGATCCGGCTGCCCTGCAAGCCTCCAAACAGCGCTACTTTGACCTGTTGGACCAGGGCATAGCCCATGAACAGAGTGACGGTCACACCCACGGTTTCGAGCAGGCACGCGAGGACTATCAGAACCTGCTGCAGGCTTTTGACGAGTCTCAACAGAACCCGTCTCTGCCGAGCAGCAGGCAAAAGCTCACTGAAGCCTTCAATACCCTGCGCAACGGGCTGATCGTCCACCACAAGCTGGCGCTGGAAAATATCAGCACCAGCGAGCATAAATCCCGTGAACGTGCGCTGCTCGTCGCCAGCTTGCTGGGGCTGGTGGGCCTTGCGGTGTTGATCATCGGCTTCGTGACCGCCCATGGCATTGCCCGGAGATTCGGTGCGCCCATCGAAGCGCTGGCCAAGGCTGCCGATAAAATCGGGCAAGGCGATTTCGAAGTGACATTACCGATATCGACGGCTGCGGAAATGAACCTGCTGACCCGTCGCTTCGGCATCATGGCCGAGGCCTTGCGCCAACACCAGGCCACCAATGTCGATGAGTTGCTCGCCGGTCAGCAGCGCTTGCAGGCGGTGCTCGACAGCATCGACGATGGCCTGCTGATGATCGACCGCCAAGGCCGCCTTGAACACCTCAACCCCGTCGCGCAACGCCAGCTGGGTTGGGACGAAGAACGCCTCGGCCAGGGCCTGGGCGAAGCGCTGGGCCGCCCGGAAATGGATGAACAACTGCATCTGGTGCTGCGCGGCGGCAACCTGGAGCGGGCGCCGGAAGATCTGGAAGTGGAAGTCGAAGGTGAGCTGCGCCTGCTGACGTACAGCCTGACCCCGGTAAGCCACACCGAGGGGCATATTCTGGGCGCCGTGATGGTGCTGCATGACGTCACCGAGCAACGTGCCTTTGAGCGGGTGCGCAGCGAGTTCGTGTTGCGCGCCTCCCATGAATTGCGCACACCGGTGACCGGTATGCACATGGCCTTCGGACTTTTCCGCGAACGAGCCAAGTTCCCGGCTGAGTCACGCGAAGCCGACCTGCTGGACACGGTCAACGAAGAAATGCAGCGGTTGATGCAGTTGATCAACGATTTGCTCAACTTCTCGCGCTACCAGAACGGCCTGCAGAAACTCACGCTGGGGCCGTGCGACGTCACCGACCTGCTGGAACATGCCCGGGCCCGGTTCGCCGAGCCGGCGAACGCGCAACGCGTCGAACTGCTGGTGGAAGCCCAGTCAGGCCTGCCACGCCTGTACGCCGACCAGGCGCAACTGGAGCGCGTGCTCGACAACTTGCTGGGCAATGCCCTGCGGCATACTGCCGAGGATGGGCAGATTCGCCTGCAGGCGCGACGTCATGGCGAACGGGTGATTATCAGCGTCGAGGACAACGGTGAAGGCATTGCCTACGGCCAGCAAGGGCGCATTTTCGAGCCCTTCGTGCAGGTAGGGCGCAAGAAAGGCGGCGCCGGCCTGGGGCTGGCGCTGTGCAAGGAGATCGTGCAATTGCACGGCGGCCGCATGGGCGTGTATTCACGGCCGGGGCAGGGCACACAGTTCTATATGGCCTTGCCTCTGTAAGCACCCATTCAGCGTTGGTTCAAGGCGCGCAGGATCGCCGCGCTTTGTGCATCCGGCGTTCCGTCGAACAACGATGGGCGGAAACGCATCTGGAATGCGGCGATCACGTGACGCGTGGCCACGTCCAGCTCACCGGTTTGCGGCGTCGGGTAGCCCAGACGCGCCAGTTCTTCCTGGAACCAGGTGATGCTCGGCAACTGCACCGCGTACTGCTGCTGGAATTGAGCCACTGCCTGGGCATTCGGCCAGACCCCCAGGCCCTCATCGGCCAGGCGCTTCCATGGGAACAACGGGCCCGGGTCCAATTTGCGCAGCGGCGCGATATCGCTATGCCCGATGATGTTCCTGGGGTTGATACCGTTACGCTTGCTGATGTCCTTGAGCAGCACCACCAGCGACTTCACCTGCGCCTCGGAATACGGGTACCAGACCCGGCCGGTCGGAGTATCGCTATAGCCGGGGTTGACGATTTCGATGCCGATGGAGCTGGAGTTGAGCCAGGTACGCCCCATCCACTCGCTTTCCCCCGCATGCCAGGCACGCTGGCTTTCATCAACCAGCTTGTAAATTGTGCCTGAGGCGTCATCGCCGATCAGGTAATGGCTGCTGACCTGGCCGTGGGTCAGCAGCGCCAGGGAACGCTCGAGGTTGGCAGAGGTGTAGTGCACCACTACGAACTGCACGCGGTTGTCGTGATTCACGGAAGGATGGCTGGTATTGAGGCGCGGGCCGCTGGAGCAGCCGGCGAGCAGAACAACGGCAACGGCGATGAAGAAAGATTTCATAGGAGAAGGCATTACACAAAGGACGATAATGCAACAGTGTAACGTACCGCTGGCGGGCAAGCGGTCAAATTACATATTCAGAACATTTTTTACGCCGCCTGCACCCGATTACGCCCCGCCGCCTTGGCCCTGTAAAGCGCTTCATCGGCACGCTTGAGTACCAGGTCACTGCGCTCGCCCGGCTGGAACTGCGCCACCCCCATGGATACCGTGATGGTCACCGGCTCGCCCTTGAAGTGGAACGGGCAAGCCTCGATGGCCACTCGCAACACGTCACCGACAGCCAAGGCATCCGCCAGGGCTGAATCGGGCATCAACAACACAAATTCTTCGCCGCCGAAGCGCGCAATGAAATCAGTCGGGCGCAGGCGTTTGCGCAGCACATTGGCGATGATCTTCAGGACTTTATCGCCGGCCAGGTGGCCGTAGCCGTCGTTGATGCGCTTGAAGTGGTCGAGGTCCAGCATGGCCAGTGACAGGCTGTTGCCACGCTGGTGCCAGGCATTGACCTCATGATCCAGGCGCTCACTCCAGGCCGCGCGGTTGGGCAGGCCGGTGAGCGGATCGATCAGCGCCTTCTGGCGCTGTATCTCCAAATGCTCACGATAGCCCTGGGCTTCCTGCTCCATGTTCGCCACCCGTTCAGCCAGGCCCTGGAGCCGCGCGGCCACTTCCTGCTCGCGCTGGTCGCGCTGTTGTCGGTGCTCGTCCATGGTGCCGAGCAAGCCCTCGAGGTGGCTCTCCAGCACCTGCTTGAGGCTGTCCAGATCGGCGGCGTCCTGCACGCTGCTTTGCAGGCCGTCTACCTGTTCGCGAATTTGCGTGTCCAGCTCCCGCGCGGCGGAGCGGCTGTCGGCGTGCCCTTCGCTGGCGACCTGCAGGTGACCCTGGAATGCCTCAAGACGCTCGTTGAGCTGCTTAAGGTAAGCCTCGAACTCATGCTGGCCGCTGTCGGTAACCGCCAGCATCAGCACCGCCAGGTCATCGAGGATCGGCAGCAGCTCGTACCAGTTCAAGCCATGGGCCAGACGTTCGCGCATGGCTTCGGCCTGTGGTCGGTGGCCCTCGGGCAGGGCCAGGTCTTCCAGCAGGCCGAGTAAGGTGTCTTCAATATGCTTGGCAACCGAGCTATAGGAAGGCTCGGGCGAATCGGGCAGGGCGTAGAGACCATCCGACTGCAGGGCGTCGGAGTCAGGCTCTGCGGTATCCAATACGGGCGGGAGTGAAAGGCTGCCGATCAGCGTTTCCTCTGGCGTATCGACGGGGTCTTGGGGCGCTTCGATAAAAGCCGCGAGTGCGCTTTCGGCAGCGGCGTCTTCGGCTGGGGTGTCAGGCGCCTCACGATCGAAGGCTTCGTCGGGCATGGGCGCGAGCGACGTTTGAGCAGGCACTTGGAGCTCGGACTTTACGCTGGCCGGTGCCTCTTTGACGGCGGCCGCAGGCTCAGGCGCAGAGACGTCCGTTGTCGGCGGCAACGGCGCGAAAGCTCGCAATGCCTGGGTCAGTTCCTCGGACTGCGCGGGCTCCGGGGCTTCAGGCGCTGCAGGCGAGGGCGCGACGGAGAGCGGCGCAGGGGGTGTCTCGGGCTCGGGCGCTTCGCTCGAGTGCTCCTTGGCACCAAACAGGCGCTGCAATAACCCGGGCCCGGAGCGCGGCGTTTCGCCATCCGGCTCCAGGTTATTCAGCGCCTGTTCCTGCAGGCTGCTCAACTCGCTGAGCAGCAGCGGTATTTCCCGTGCCTGCCCGACTCGACCGTCAAGCTGCTTGGCGAAGGTTTTCAGCGGGCGCGCCACCTCACGGGGCAGCGGCAGTTTCTGCAACTGCGCGACCAGGGCGGTGAGGGCGGTACTGATTTGGTCAACCCGGGTTTCGCGGCGCTGCTCGGAATCCAGCACGGCCTTTTCCAGACGCGGCAGCAGGGCGGCCAGGGCAGCGTCCATGTCGTCAGTGCGCACGACATCGCGCATTTCCTTCATGCATTGATCGACAGCGCGGTCAGTCCCTTCCGCCGCCAGCGTGCTGCGCACCAGCCCTCGACGTAACAGATCGAGGCGGGCGGCCCAGCGGCGTTCGAGCTTGTCTTGCTGCTCAACGCCTTTAAGGTACTTTTCTTTCCAGCGCTGGGCGTCGTCGCTCATGCAACAGGTCCGCCGGGGCCAGGACTCAACGCGGGGAACGCATCAGCCGTCAGAAAGCCCGGCAGACGAATTTCCACCGCGACCGGCAGGTGATCGGAAATGGGGTGCGCCAGCACCTGCACACTTTCCAGTGTGAGGCTCGGGCTGAGCAGGATATGGTCCAGACAGCGCTGCGGGCGCCAACTGGGAAACGTGGCTTCGACTTGCGGCGCCAGTAGGCCGAGGTCACGCAGCGGGGAATTCTGCAGCAGGTCGTTGGCGTGGGTGTTCATGTCCCCCATCAACACCTGGTGCTTGTAGTTGCCAATCAAGTCGCGCACGTAGGCCAACTGAAGGTTGCGCGTACGCCCGCCGAGGGCCAGGTGCATCATCACCACTACCAAGGCTTCCGGGCCTTCGCCGAAGCGCACCAGGATCGCACCACGCCCCTTGGGGCCTGGCAACGGGTGATCCTCGATGACTGTCGGCTTCAGGCGACTGAGCACACCATTGCTGTGCTGCGCCAGGCGCCCGAGGTTGCGATTGAGTTGCTGGTACCAGTAGGGGAAGGCACCGAGCTGGGCAAGGTGCTCCACCTGATTGATGTAGCCGGAGCGCAGGCTGCCGCCGTCGGCTTCCTGCAGGGCGACCAGGTCGAAGTCGCTGAGCAGGTCGCCGATTTTCTGCAGGTTGCCGGTACGCCCCTTGTGGGGCAGCAAGTGCTGCCAGCCACGCGTGAGGTAGTGCCGATATTTCTCGGTACTGTTACCCACCTGAATATTGAAACTGAGCAGGCGCAAGCGGCTGTCCGCCGGCAGGCCTGTGGACTCCAGGTGATGTTCGTTGACCTGCGGATCATGCAGGCCGACGACACGCTCGGTACCCCAACGACGCATGGCGAGCCCCTTACTTGGCTGCGCGCTCTTTGGCGATCAGCTGGTCGGCGACATTGAGGACCGCTTCAGGACCACCGGCAGTGCCAAGGTCAAAACGGTACTTGCCGTTGACGATCAGGGTCGGTACGCCTTGCACGCCATACTTCTGCGCGAGTTCCTTGGCCTGCTTGATCTGGCCCTGGATGGCAAAGGAATTGAAGGTGGCCAGGAACTTGTCTTTATCGACACCTTGGGTGGCCACGAAGTCAGCCATTTCTTCCGGCTTGGTCAGGCGCTTGCCTTCTTTCTGGATCGCGTTAAATACCGCGTTGTGGACCTTATGCTCCACACCCATGGCTTCCAGGGTCAGGAACAGCTGGCCGTGGGCATCCCATGGGCCACCGAACATGGCCGGAATGCGTTTGAAGTTCACGTCCTTGGGCAGCTTCTCGGCCCAAGGGTTGATGGTCGGTTCAAAGGCGTAGCAATGCGGGCAGCCATACCAGAACAGCTCCACCACCTCGATTTTGCCGGGCACCGAAACCGGGACCGGGTTAGTCAGTTCAACGTAGGTTTTACCGGCTTCAAGCGGCACGTCGGCAGCTTGTGCGGTCATGCCGAAGAGACTGGCAGTGACGAGAGCGGCGCTGAGGATCAGTTTACGCATGCTTTACTCCTGGACAAATAAAGTCGCCTCACGCGACCTTTATGTGTGACAGGTCTACGCGGACATGAGTTCGTTAGTGTAACGGCAGCGGCCACAAAAAAGGGCGGCCGTGGCCACCCTTTTTATGCTTGCATCGACGGATTAATCGAGCGTTAACGTTGCCGTCTGTCAGTGCAGGCCCTGGATGTAACTGGAGATTGCAGCAATGTCTTCATCGCTCAGTTTGCGGGCGATGGTGCGCATGGTCATTGCGTCGCCATCATTGGCCCGGCCGGCGTCTTCCTTGCGGAAGTCGGTCAGCTGTTTGGCGATGTAGGCAGCGTGCTGGCCGCTCAAGTGCGGGAAGCCGGCGGCGGCGTTGCCTGCGCCATTTGGCGAATGGCAGCCGGTACAGGCGGGCAGGCCCTTGTCCAGGTCGCCGCCACGGAACAGTTTCTCGCCGCGGGCGACCAGTTTCGGATCAGCAGCTCCCACACTGCCTTTCTGGCTGGCAAAATACGCCGCGATGTCAGCGATGTCCTGATCGCTGGAGTTGGCCAGCAAGCCGGTCATTTCCAGCACCACGCGCTTGCCATCCTTGATTTCGCGCATCTGCTTGGCCAGGTAACGTTCACCCTGGCCGGCCAACTTGGGGAAGTTCGGCGCCGGGCTGTTACCGTCCGGTCCATGGCAAGCACCACACACGGCGGCTTTCGCCTGCCCCGCGGTAGCGTCGCCTGCGGCATGGGCAACACCGGTGATGCCCAAGGTCAACAGCAGACTCACGATCAGTTTGTTCATCAGCTAATCCAACTACGGCTAAGGGTTTAAGAGTTATCTACCGGGTTTACTCACCATCAACTCATTGATGGCCTGGTAATCCTCGGTACTGCAGTCCATGCACAAACCACGCGGCGGCATTGCCTTGAAACCCTGGGGCAATCACTTGATCATGTGGCGATCAATTCAGGGTTTGAGAGCGTTTTGCGTTCTAATGCGCAATAAAGGTCTTTTCGCTCCCGTGAACGTCATCCTTCGCTGGGACAAAGCACACACAAAATCTGCGGCATTATATACTGGCGCTACTGAAACGGAAACGACACCGCTTGCCGCACCCTTTTTCGGCACCGCCCACATCGGAAATCTCATGCAACTCAAGAATCCCATCCTCGGCCTGTGCCAACAGTCCACCTTCATGCTCAGCGCCGCCAAAGTGGACCAATGCCCCGATGACGAAGGCTTTGAAGTCGCCTTTGCCGGCCGTTCCAACGCTGGCAAGTCCAGCGCACTGAACACGCTCACCCATGCCAGCCTGGCACGCACCTCGAAAACCCCGGGTCGCACGCAGTTGCTCAATTTCTTCAAGCTAGACGATGATCGGCGTCTGGTCGACCTGCCGGGCTACGGTTATGCAAAAGTCCCTATCCCGTTGAAGCTGCACTGGCAGCGTCACCTGGAGGCTTACCTGGGTGGTCGGGAGAGTTTGAAAGGTCTGATCCTGATGATGGACATCCGTCATCCAATGACCGATTTCGACTTGTTGATGCTCGATTGGGCGGTCGCCAGCGGCATGCCGATGCATATCCTGCTGACCAAGGCCGACAAGCTGACCTACGGCGCGGCCAAGAACACCCTGCTCAAGGTGCAGTCCGAAATCCGCAAGGGTTGGGGCGATGCCATCACCATCCAATTGTTCTCCGCGCCAAAGCGCATGGGCCTGGAAGACGCCTACACCGTACTGGCCGGCTGGATGGAATTGGCGGACAAGGGCGCGGAAATCGCCGAATAACTTTTGCGCAGGCAAAAAAAACCCCGGACTTCGTATGGGGAGGGGAAGTTCGGGGTCCAAGTTCCGAACCGCTAGGGCGGGGTCCGGATATCTGCCAACACTTAACACAACATAGGAGCATTGAAGGGCTTCACCACCCATTCAGTAACTCTGAGTGGCAGTTCACAGGTTAAGTTCCGGCAGGTTCAAAAAACACTTGGAAATAACTGACGGTAGCTTCCGATCTAAAGCGTTTCGCCATCACCGGGTGTGACGGCGAAACCGCAGAATCAATGCGCCTCGTCCCAGTTATCGCCCACGCCCACGTCCACCACCAGAGGCACGTCCAACTGAGCCGCAGCGCTCATGTGCTCGCGAATTCTTTCGCTGACCTCGGCGACCAGATCCTCACGGACCTCCAGTACCAGTTCGTCGTGCACCTGGAGGATAACCTTGGCGTCCAGGCCTGACTCAGTCAGCCAGTCGTCCACCTTCACCATGGCCTTCTTGATGATGTCCGCTGCCGTGCCCTGCATCGGCGCGTTGATCGCGGTGCGTTCTGCCGCCGCGCGCTCCTGGGGCTTGTTGGAGTTGATGTCCGGCAAGTACAGGCGCCGCCCGAAGAAGGTTTCCACGTAGCCCTGGTCCGCCGCCTGGGCACGGGTGCGCTCCATGTACTCGCGCACACCGGGGTAGCGGGCGAAGTAAACATCGATATAGGCCTTGGCAGTCTTGGTGTCGACGCCAATGTCCTTGCCCAGCTTCTGGGCGCCCATGCCATAGATCAGGCCGAAGTTGATCGCCTTGGCGCTGCGGCGCTGGTTGGAGGTGACCTCGCTCAACTCAACCTTGAACACCTCGGCAGCCGTGGCGGTGTGCACGTCCAGGTCGTTGCGAAAGGCATTCATCAACCCTTCGTCCTTGGACAGGTGCGCCATGATTCGCAGTTCGATCTGCGAGTAGTCCGCCGCCAGCAGCTTGTAACCCTTGGGCGCGATAAACGCCTGGCGAATGCGTCGCCCCTCGGCGGTGCGCACCGGGATGTTCTGCAGGTTCGGATCGCTGGAGGACAGACGCCCGGTCGCCGCCACCGCCTGGTGGTAGGACGTATGAATACGCCCGGTACGCGGGTTGATCTGTTCCGGCAGACGGTCGGTGTAGGTGCTTTTTAGCTTGCTCATGCTGCGGTACTGCATGAGTACCTTGGGCAATGGAAAATCATCCTCCGCCAGCTTGGCCAGCACTTCTTCAGCGGTGGATGCCTGGCCCTTGCCGGTTTTTTTCAACACGGGCATGCCGAGCTTCTCGTAAAGGATCGCCCCGAGCTGCTTGGGCGAACCCAGGTTGAATGCCTCACCGGCGATTTCGAAGGCCTGGCGCTCCAGCTCGATCATCTTGTTGCCCAGCTCGATGCTCTGGATGCCCAGCAGGTCCTTGTCCACCAAGGCGCCCTGGCGCTCGATACGCGCCAGCACCGGCACCAGCGGTATTTCGATATCCGTCAGCACACTGGCCAGGCTCGGGATCGCGGTCAACTTCGCGTGCAGTGCCTGATGCAGGCGCAAGGTCACGTCGGCATCTTCGGCCGCGTAAGGGCCGGCTTGCTCCAGAGCGATCTGGTCGAAGGTCAGCTGCTTGGCGCCCCTGCCGGCGATGTCCTGGAAGCTGACGGTGGCGTGGTCCAGGTACTTCTTCGCCAGGCTGTCCATGTCATGGCGGGTCGCGGTGGAGTTCAGCACGTAGGATTCGAGCATGGTATCGAAGGCGATGCCGCGCACGGTGATGCCCTGCGCCGGGTCGCCACCGATGGCGCAGTTGGCCAGGATGTTCATGTCGAACTTGGCGTGCTGGCCGACCTTGAGCTTGGCCGGATCTTCCAGCAAGGGCTTCAAGGCCAGCAGTACGGTGTCACGGTCCAATTGCTCCGGCGCACCCGTGTAGGCATGCGTCAGCGGGATATAGGCGGCTTCGTGGGCCTGTACCGCAAACGACAGCCCAACCAATTGGGCCTGTTGGGCGTCGATCCCGGTGGTCTCGGTATCGAAGGCAAACAACGTCGCGTCGTTGAGTTTCTTCAGCCACAGATCAAACGTGGCCTGGTCAAGAATGGTGGTGTACACCGTCTCCACCGGCACCGCGAGAACCGCCTCGGCAGGCAGCTCGGCGGCAGGTGCAACTTCGTTGGTCGCCTTGAGTTCGACACGCTTGCTATCGCGCTGGATCTCGTCGTACCAGCTCTTGAACTCGAGCAGCGTGTACAGCTCCAGCAACTTTTCGCGATCCGGCTCGATCAGGTGCAAGTCGTCCAGGCCGATGTCCAGGGGCACGTCGATTTTGATCGTCGCCAGCCGATAGGACAGGAACGCCATCTCCTTGTGCTCTTCCAGCTTGGCCGGCAGCGTCTTGGCGCCCCGAATCGGCAGGGTCGGCACAATGTCCAACTGCTCATACAGCTCTTTGAGACCGCCATTGACCCCCACCAGCAGACCGGAGGCGGTCTTCGGACCGATGCCGGGCACCCCAGGGATGTTGTCGGAGGAATCGCCCATCAACGCCAGATAATCGATGATCTGCTCCGGAGCGACGCCGAATTTCTCCTTTACGCCCTCGATGTCCATCGAACTACCGGTCATGGTGTTGACCAAGGTAATGTGCCCGTCCACCAGTTGCGCCATGTCCTTGTCGCCGGTGGAGATCACCACCGGACGGTCAGCGGCGGCGCTGCTGCGGGCCAGGGTGCCGATCACGTCATCGGCCTCGACGCCTTCGACGCACAGCAACGGGAAGCCCAGGGCGATCACGCTCTGGTGCAGGGGCTCGATCTGCAGGCGCATGTCATCGGGCATGCTCGGGCGATTGGCCTTGTAGTCGGCGAACATTTCATCGCGAAAGGTCCCGCCCTTGGCGTCGAATACCACGGCGAACGGGCTGTCCGGGTATTGCTTGCGCAGGCTCTTGAGCATGTTCAACACGCCCTTGACCGCACCGGTCGGCAGGCCTTTGGAGGTGGTCAACGGTGGCAGCGCGTGGAAGGCGCGGTACAGATAAGAAGAACCGTCCACCAGGACGAGGGGCGCTTGGCTCATGAGCAGGATCAACCTTTTCGGCGGGTCAGGCGCTAGAATAGCCGGACCAATGAAAACAAAGGGACAAGGTTATCATGCGTACATTCAATCGCCTGCTGTTGACTGGCTTGATTGCACTCGCTCCGATGGCTGCCATGGCGGCAGACGATGCGCCATCGGGCGATCCGGAAGTGACCATTCGCACGGAAGGCGACAAGACCATCCAGGAGTACCGTCAAAACGGCTTCCTGTATGCCATCAAGGTAACGCCAAAAGGCGCTCCACCGTATTTCCTGGTACGCGCGGATGGAACTGACGCGAACTTCATCCGTTCTGACCAGCCGGATATGCTGATCCCGTCATGGAAGATCTTCGAATGGAAATGATTCCCTAATTTCAACCGGCGCCGCCCTGAGCGGCGCCCGTAACGGCAGTTTTAACCATGTCTGTGTTCACCCCCCTGGCTCGGTCCGAGCTGGAAACCTTTCTTGCCCCTTATGGGCTCGGCCGCCTGCTTGATTTCCAGGGGATTGCCGCCGGTAGCGAAAACACCAATTTCTTTATCAGCCTGGAGCAGGGCGAGTTCGTCCTGACCCTGGTCGAGCGCGGCCCCGTGGCAGAAATGCCGTTCTTTATCGAACTGCTCGACGTGCTCCACGACGCCGACCTGCCGGTGCCCTACGCCCTGCGTACCACCGACGGTATCGCTTTGCGCGAACTCAAGGGCAAACCCGCCTTGCTGCAACCGCGCCTGGCCGGCAAGCACATCACGCACGCCAACGCCCAGCATTGCGCCCAGGTCGGCGACCTGCTCGGCCACCTGCACCTGGCGACCCAGGGCGACAAGGTCCTGGAGCGCAAGACCGATCGCGGGCTGGAGTGGATGCTCAGTGAAGGCGCGCAGTTGATTTCGCATCTGAACGACGCACAACAGCGCCTGTTGCAGGACGCGTTGAACGAGATAGAAGCCCACAAGGCGCAGATTCTCGCCCTGCCACGCGCCAACGTTCATGCCGACCTCTTTCGCGACAACGCGATGTTCGAAGGCACGCACCTGACCGGCCTGATCGACTTCTACAACGCCTGCTCCGGGCCGATGCTGTATGACGTCGCCATCGCCTTGAATGACTGGTGTTCGAACGCCGACGGCGTGATTGATGGGCCGCGCGCCCGTGCGCTGCTGGGTGCTTATGCGGGGTTGCGGCCGTTTACCGCCAAGGAAGCCGAGCTATGGCCGACCATGTTGCGTGTGGCGTGCGTGCGGTTCTGGCTGTCGCGGCTGATCGCAGCCGAGTCGTTTGCCGGGCAGGATGTGCTTATTCACGACCCTGCCGAATTCGAGCATCGCCTGCTGCAGCGCCAACAGGTGGCTGTGCATCTGCCGTTCGCGCTCTAAAGACCTGCTCGCTCCAAATGTAGGAGCGAGCTCGCTCGCGAAAAACGTCAACGATAACGCGTGCTTTCTGAATGAACGCGGCGCCTGTGAGTTTTTCGCGAGCAAGCTCGCTCCTACAACAAGCCTTAACGCTTGCCCCACATTTAGAGTGACTCCAGGCACCCGGCCAGGTCGTTGCCCAATTTCTCCAGCACCTGCTCATACCCCTGCGCAGTGGCCGGGGTGTAGCCGCCCAGCGCATCCAGCTCTGCCAATTTAACCGGCAACCCGGCAACCAATGTTTCGGCCAATCGCGGCCGCAGCGGCGGCTCGCTGAACACGCACGTCTTGCCCACTTCCTGCAGCCGCGTACGCATCGCCGCCACATGCTGGGCGCCGGGCTGCACTTCGGCGGCTACGCTGAACACGCCGGTGTGCTTCAAGCCGTAAGCGTCTTCGAAGTAATCAAAGGCCTCGTGAAACACAAAGTAAGGCTTGCCTTCAACACCTGCCAGACGCTTCTTCAAGCGTATATCCAAAGCATCCAGGCGACCCGCAAAGGCTTTGGCGTTGCTCTGGTAACGCTCGGCGTTGGCCGGGTCGGCCGCACTGAGGTCAGCCGCCATGCGCGCCGCGATGACACGCGCGTTCACCGTCGACAACCACAAATGCGCATCAACGCTGCCGGGACGATGATCGTGATCATGCTCGTCGGCTTCGTCGGCATGGGAGTGGCTATCTTCGCCGAAACGGCGCAGTTTCATGCCTGGCAGGTCCTGCACGGCGACCGTCGCCGCGGTACGGCCTTTCAGCACGCGCGGCAGAAAAGTTTCCATGTCAGGCCCGATCCAGTACAGCAGGTCGACCGACTGCACGCGCCGTACGTCGGATGGACGCAAGGCGAAGTTATGCGGCGACGCACCCGGCGGCAACAACACCTCCGGAACGGCCACTCCGTCCTGCACAGCCGCGGCGATCAGTTGCAGCGGCTTGATGCTGGTCAGCACCTTGACGTCGGCCTGAGCGGCGCCAGCCACGAACAAACTGGTGACAAATACGACAAAAACGGGAAAAAGTCGGGACACGATGACCACTCAATGGCATAGGAACAGGTAACATAATAACGTCTCTATCAAATATCTGTCGCCGCTCATGCCTATAACACCGCTTGCCAGCCGTCCCCATGACCACTCTCACTGCGTTCACACCGCATTGTCGGAGGCCGACACCCTATGCGCGCAGAAGGGCTTGCGCCTGACCGCGCTGCGTCGACGCGTGCTGGAGCTGGTGTGGCAAAGCCACAAGCCGCTGGGCGCGTACGACATCCTTGGCGTGCTGAGCGAACAGGACGGCCGCCGCGCCGCGCCACCTACGGTTTACCGCGCGCTGGATTTCCTGCTGGAAAACGGTCTGGTGCACCGCATCGCCTCGCTCAACGCATTTGTCGGCTGCAACCACCCGGAGCACGCGCACCAGGGCCAGTTCCTGATTTGCCGCGAGTGCCACGCCGCCATCGAGCTTGAACAGAAAAGCATCAGTGATGCCATCGTCAAAAGCGCCGCCGGAGTCGGCTTCAGCGTCGAAGGGCAAACGGTCGAAGTGGTCGGCCTGTGCTCGGGCTGTCAGGGGGCTTGATGAGCAACCCGTTAATCCGCCTGGAGCAGGTCGGGGTCACGTTCGCCGGGCAACACGTGCTGGACAACATTGCACTGAGCGTGGAGCCGGGGCAGATCGTGACCCTGATCGGCCCCAACGGCGCCGGCAAGACCACCCTGGTGCGCGCCGTGCTCGGCCTGCTCAAACCCGACCGCGGCAGCGTATGGCGCAAGCCCCGGCTGCGCGTGGGCTATATGCCGCAAAAGCTGCACGTGGACCCCACATTGCCGCTGTCGGTATTGCGCTTTCTGCGTCTGGTGCCAGGTGTAGACCGCGCCCGCGCCCAGGCGGCGCTCAAGGAAGTCGGCGCTGAACAGGTGATCGACAGCCCGGTGCAGAGCATCTCCGGCGGTGAAATGCAGCGCGTGCTGCTGGCCCGCGCCCTGCTGCGCGAGCCGGAGCTGCTGGTGCTCGATGAGCCGGTGCAAGGCGTCGACGTCGCCGGCCAGGCCGAGCTGTACAGCCTGATTACCCGTTTGCGCGACCGCCATGGCTGCGGCGTGCTGATGGTCTCCCACGACTTGCACCTGGTGATGAGCACCACCGATCAAGTGGTCTGCCTCAACCGTCACGTGTGCTGCTCCGGCCACCCGGAACAGGTCAGCGGCGACCCGGCGTTTGTCGAGCTGTTCGGCAAGAACGCTCAGAGCCTGGCGATTTATCACCACCATCACGACCACGCCCACGATCTGCATGGCGCCGTTGTCGATGACACTTCTACCCCCCACGTTCATGGAGATAGCTGCAAGCATGGCTGATTTTCTGCTCTACGCCCTGCTGGCAGGCTTGGCTCTGGCGTTGGTGGCGGGCCCGCTGGGCTCGTTCGTGGTCTGGCGGCGCATGGCGTACTTTGGCGACACCTTGTCCCATGCCGCACTGCTTGGCGTGGCCATGGGCTTCCTGCTCGACGTGAGCCCGACCATCGCCGTAACCGTCGGCTGCCTGCTGCTGGCGGTGTTACTGGTGACGCTGCAGCAGCGCCAGCCGCTGGCGTCCGACACGCTGCTGGGCATCCTGGCGCCGAGCACCCTGTCCCTGGGCCTGGTGGTGCTGAGCTTCATGCATGAAGTGCGCATCGACCTGATGGCCTACCTGTTTGGCGATCTGCTGGCGATCAGTCCTACCGACCTGGCTTGGATCCTCGGTGGTAGCGCGGCGGTGCTGGTGCTGCTGGTGAGCCTGTGGCGCCCGCTGCTGGCAATCACCGTGCACGAGGAGCTTGCAACGGTCGAAGGTTTGCCCGTGCCGGCCCTGCGCCTGGCGCTGATGCTGTTGATCGCGGTGGTGATCGCTGTCGCGATGAAGATTGTCGGCGTATTGTTGATCACCTCGCTGCTGATCATTCCAGCCGCCGCCGCTCAGCGCCATGCCCGTTCGCCGGAGCAAATGGCCATCGGCGCCAGTCTGCTGGGCATGCTGGCAGTGTGTGGGGGCCTGGCCTTGTCATGGTTCAAAGACACGCCGGCCGGGCCGTCGATTGTGGTGTCGGCGGCCGCCCTGTTTCTGCTGAGTTTTGTCCTGCCCCGTCGAGGGGTGTAGACTTGCTCGCTTTTTGCGCAAATAGAGAGTCGCAGGAATGAAGCCGTTCACTTTCCGTTATCTGCTCCTTGCCGCATTTTCCCTGCTGCTGGGCGCCTGTCAAAGCACACCGCCCGCCGCCCCCGAAGCGCCGGACCCGCGCGCTGCGGCCATCGCGCAGCTGGAGCAAAACCTGGCCAGCAGCGAATTGGCCACGGCCGAAGACCAGCTCGCCACCTTGCAGGCCCAATCGCCCAATGACCCGGCGCTCGAGGCTTACCAGCGCCAGCTGGCCGAAGCCTACTTGCAGCGCAGCCAGATCGTGCTGCAAAAGGGTGACGTCAACGCCGCCGCCACGGCGCTAAGCCGTGCCCGCGCGCTGATGCCCAAGGCCCCGGCCCTGACCGGCGGCGTCAACAGCGCCATCAGTCATGCGCGCAAAGCCGAGCTGGATCAGGCCGAGGCCGCCCTGAAAGCGGCCGAAGCCAAGCCCGCCGCCAAGGTCATCGACCCGGCGGCGCCGAGCACCACCGTGGCGTTGAATTTGGCGGATGTCGAAGCCATGCGCCATCAGCTGGATGCCATCGCCACCGACGTGGTGAATTACCAGTGCGACGTCAGCATCCAGGTGCCACGCACCGAGGATTACCCGTGGCTGGCCACATTGCTGACCAAACGGGTGAAGCGAATTGATTCGGGGTATGACCTGAAGATTCACCGGCAGATTCTGAAGCACATTCCGGCGCAGGTTGTGCTGATTCCGCGTAAAGCGGACTAAAAGCATCGGGGGCAAGCCCCCTCCCACATTTGAACTGTGAATACATTCAAGTGTGGGAGGGGGCTTGCCCCCGATGACGATCTAACAAACAACCAACAAATTAAGCCGGAATCGCCTTAGCCTTCGGCTCCCGCTCCCATACCCGGTGCTGAGCAATCGCGGCAAAGAACGCCTTGAACGCCTTGGCATCCGCCCCCACGATCAACCCCGCATCCGCTTCCAGCTTCAACAGGTCGAGCAATGGCTTCACGTCGCTGGCGACCGCAATGGCCTTCAGGTGCTTGTACGCTTCCAGCACGTAATGCAATGCCACGCCGTCGCCGCTCAGGGCCTTGACCGACTCCTTGCCGCCCGGGATAAACACCGCGTCGAACGCAATGGACGGCATGCCTTCCATCGACGCATCCACCGGCAGCGACTTGCCATCGGCCGTGGTCACAGGCGCCGACGTCGGCCCGAGCAACTTGGCATGCGCACCTTCAGCCTCCAGGGCTGCCTTGAGTGCAGCAATCGCCGCACCGTCCACACCGTTCGCCGCCAGAATTGCCACTTTGCGCGTCTTGATATCGCCCGACAGCAAGTTCACCTGGCTCAAGGCCGGCGATTCCTTCAACGAGGTCTCACGCACAGGCACCGTGCCTTTGGTCGGCGCCGGCAAGCCCAGGTTCTGCGCAACGCGCTTGGCCAGTTCCAGGTCGATGTTGGCCAGAATATCATTCACCTGGCGGGCACGAATATGCTCGCGCTCGACCTTGCCCAACTCGAAGCTGTAGGCGGCGATGATGTGCTCTTTCTCGTGATGGCTCATGCTGTTGAAGAACAGCGTGGCCTGGGAGAAGTGGTCGCCGAACGATTCGCTGCGCTCGCGCACTTTGTTGGCATCCACGCGCTCGTAGTAAGTCTCGAAGCCACCATCCGTAGGACCGGCAGGTGTTTCCTTCGGCCAGCCGCCATCGATGGAGTTGGGCTCATAAGCCGCACGCCCTTTATCGATCACGGTGCGATGCTGAGCGTCGCGCTGGCCGTTATGGAACGGCGCCACTGGGCGGTTGATCGGGATCTCATGGAAATTCGGGCCGCCGAGACGGCTGATCTGGGTGTCCGTGTAGGAAAACAGACGACCTTGCAGCAGTGGGTCGTTGGTGAAGTCGATACCCGGCACGATATGGCCCGGGCAGAACGCAACCTGCTCGACCTCGGCAAAGAAGTTGTCCGGGTTTCGGTTGAGCACCATCTTGCCCAGCGGAGTGATCGGTACCAGTTCCTCGGGGATGATCTTGGTCGGGTCGAGCAGGTCGAAGTCGAACTTATGCTCGTCTTCTTCTGCAACGATCTGAACACCCAGCTCCCACTCAGGGTAATCGCCGCTTTCGATCGACTCCCACAGGTCGCGACGGTGGTAGTCGGTGTCTTTACCGGCCAGCTTTTGCGCTTCGTCCCATACCAGCGAGCAGGTGCCGACTGTCGGCCGCCAGTGAAACTTCACAAAGCTCGATTTGCCTTCGGTGTTGATCAAACGGAAGGTATGTACACCGAAGCCCTGCATGGCACGCAGGCTTTTTGGAATGGCGCGGTCAGACATTGCCCACACCACCATATGCGCCGATTCCGGCACCAGCGAGACAAAATCCCAGAATGTGTCGTGCGCCGACCCGCCGGTAGGAATCTCGTTGTGCGGTTCGGGCTTAACGGCATGCACGAAATCGGGAAACTTGATCGCGTCCTGAATGAAGAACACCGGCATGTTGTTGCCCACCAGATCGAAGTTGCCTTCGTCGGTGAAAAACTTCACGGCGAAACCACGCACGTCACGCACGGTGTCACCGGAACCGCGCGGGCCCTGCACTGTGGAAAAACGCGCGAACACCGGCGTTTTATGCTCTGGAGTCCGCAGGAAACCGGCCTTGGTCAGCGCCGAATGGTCGCCGTAGCTCTGGAAATAGCCATGGGCGCCAGTACCCCGGGCATGCACGATGCGCTCCGGAATACGCTCATGGTCAAAGTGCGTGATCTTTTCACGCATGATGAAGTCTTCCAGCAGCGACGGGCCACGCGCGCCGACCTTCAGGGTGTTCTGGTTGTCGGAGATCTTCACGCCCTGGTTGGTGCGCAGGGCCTGACCGGTCGCATCGGAACGGAATTCTTCCAGCGCCTGCAGTTTGGCGTTGGTATTGCCTCGGTCCAGGGTATCAGTGCCCGCGAGTTCACTCTTCGGCGGGGTGGCTGGCTTCTTGGTACTCATCAGTCAAAACTCCTTAGTCAAAGTGGCCAGAGCGGTCCCCGGCTCATTTGAGCGAAACCCCGGACACGGCACCCGGGAGATCGAATTGCTTAAGTAGTGACTGACAGGGTTTTGAGCCGTTCCTTTTTTATGACCTTTGGTCTCGTTATTGCCAAATCGCTGGATGGATGCGAAATAAATGCTAAGAAACGCTATACGGACAGGCTAAAATGCGCGCCCGGCTAACCGCTGATCCCTTTTCCATGCGCCCCACAAGGTTCGCTACGTGATCGAGTTTCAAAACGTCCATAAAACCTACCGCGTCGCCGGTAAGGATATTCCCGCCCTGCACCCCACCAGCCTGCGCGTCGAAAACGGCCAGGTGTTTGGCCTGATTGGCCACTCGGGTGCGGGAAAAAGTACCCTGCTGCGCCTGATTAACCGCCTCGAAGAACCCAGTGGCGGGAAGATCACGGTTGATGGTGAAGAAGTCACCGCGCTGGATGCCAACGGCCTGCGCCGTTTTCGCCAGCAGGTCGGGATGATCTTCCAGCACTTCAACCTGCTGGCGTCCAAGACCGTTGCAGACAATGTGGCGCTGCCGCTGACATTGGCCGGCGAATTGTCGCGCAAGGACATCGACCTGCGCGTGGCTGAACTGCTCGCCCGCGTCGGCCTGTCGGACCACGCCAGGAAGTACCCGGCGCAATTGTCCGGCGGTCAGAAACAGCGCGTCGGCATCGCTCGCGCCCTGGCCACCAAACCCAAGATCCTGCTGTGCGACGAGGCCACCAGCGCCCTCGACCCGCAGACCACCGCCTCGGTCCTGCAACTGTTGGCCGAGATCAACCGCGAACTCAAGCTGACCATCGTGTTGATCACCCATGAAATGGACGTGATTCGCCGCGTCTGCGACCAGGTCGCCGTGATGGACGCCGGCGTGATCGTCGAGCAAGGCTCGGTGGCCGACGTGTTCCTGCATCCAGAGCATCCGACCACCAAGCGCTTCGTCCAGGAAGCTGAACAGGTCGACGAAGGCGAGCAACGCGACGACTTCGCCCACGTGCCGGGCCGTATCGTACGCCTGACCTTCCAGGGGGACGCGACCTACGCGCCATTGCTGGGTACCGTCGCCCGAGAAACAGGGGTGGACTACAGCATCCTCGCCGGTCGTATCGACCGCATCAAAGACATTCCCTACGGGCAATTGACCCTCGCCGTCACCGGCGGTGACATGGACGCCGCGTTTGCGCGCTTCACCGCCGCCGACGTTCATATGGAGGTGCTGCGCTAATGGACCTGTTCCTGAATTTCTTCGCCGACATCGATTGGTCAGAAATCTGGCTCGCCACCGGCGACACCATGACCATGCTGTTCGGTTCGCTGTTCTTCACGGTCGTGCTGGGCCTGCCCATAGGTGTGCTGTTGTTCTTGACCAGCCCACGTCAGCTGTTCGAGCAGAAAGGCTTGTACGCCTTTCTGTCGCTGATTGTAAACATCCTGCGTTCGCTGCCGTTCATCATCCTGCTGATCGTGATGATTCCATTAACCAAACTGATCACTGGCATATACATGGACGAGCCCACCTCGCTGGGCGTTGCGGGCGCGATTCCGCCGCTGGTTATAGGCGCCACACCGTTCTTTGCACGCCTGGTAGAAACCGCCCTGCGTGAAGTGGACCGTGGCATCATCGAGGCCACGCAGTCGATGGGGGCCAGCACGCGCCAGATCATCACCAACGCCTTGCTGCCCGAAGCACGCCCCGGCATTTTTGCGGCAATTACCGTAACGGCGATTACACTGGTTTCCTACACAGCGATGGCCGGCGTGGTCGGTGCCGGTGGCCTGGGCGACCTGGCGATCCGTTTCGGTTACCAGCGTTTCCAAGACAATGTAATGGTAGTCACCGTGGTGATGCTGGTGATCCTGGTGCAAATTCTGCAAACCGTCGGCGACAAGCTGGTGGTGCACTTTTCTCGAAAATAACGGCCATGGCCGGCCTTGTGCCGGCAGATGCCCGAACAAGGAGCTTGCTGGATGAAAAAACTACTGGTTGCTTTCGCCGCCGTTGCCGCGTTTTCCGCCCATGCCGAGACCCTCAAGGTCGCTGCTTCGCCGGTGCCGCACGCGGAAATCCTCGAATTCGTTAAACCTGCGCTGGCCAAAGAAGGCGTAGACCTGCAGGTCAAAGTCTTCACCGATTATGTGCAGCCGAACGTACAGGTGGCTGAAAAGCGCCTGGACGCCAACTTCTTCCAGCACCAGCCGTACCTGGATGAATTCAACAAGGCCAAGGGCACTCACCTGGTGAGCGTCGGCGGCGTGCACCTGGAACCGCTGGGCGCGTACTCGAGCAAATACAAGAAGCTCGCCGACCTGCCTGACGGCGCCAACGTGGTGATCCCGAACGACGCCACCAACGGCGGCCGTGCCCTGTTGCTGTTGGCCAACAACGGCCTGATTACCCTGAAGGACCCGACCAACATCCTGTCGACCATCAAGGACATCACCGGTAACACCAAGAACCTGAAATTCCGCGAACTGGAAGCCGCCACCCTGCCGCGCGTACTGACCCAGGTCGACCTGGCGCTGATCAACACCAACTACGCGCTGGAAGCCAAGCTGGACCCGTCCAAGGACGCCCTGGTGATCGAAGGCAGCGACTCGCCTTACGTCAACATCCTGGTGACCCGCGAAGACAACAAGGATTCGGACGCCGTGAAGAAGCTGGTTGCAGCCCTGCACACGCCTGAAGTGAAGCAATTTATCGAAGAGAAGTACAAAGGCGCGATCAAGCCGGCGTTCTGATTCAAAGCGGACGCAGAGCGTCCAGGGCGGCATTCCCACGCAGAGCGTGGGAACGATCAACGATCTCCAACACACTGGAGATCAAAATGTGGGAGGGGGCTTGCCCCCGATAGCGGCGGGTCAGTCAACATCTTCATCGACTGACACCCTGCTATCGGGGGCAAGCCCCCTCCCACATTTGTTTTTTGGCGTGAGCTATTTACGCTGCAGCAACCCCGGCAACTGCGCCACCAGCTTCTGGTTGTTCAACGGCGCACGGATGAACCCGCGCTGGGTGCCATCCGGGCCGATCAGCGCCAGGTTGCCGCTGTGGTCGACGGTGTAGTTCGGCTTGCTGGTGTCCGCAGGAATGAAGGGAATGCTCACGGCATTCGAGACCTTCTGCACCTCCTGCACATTGGTGCCGGTCAACCCCTGGAATTGCGGGTCGAAGTAGCCCAGGTACTGCTTGAGCTGGGTTGGGGTGTCGCGGTTCGGGTCGACGCTGACCAGGATCACTTCCAGCTTGTCCACCGCCTCTTTGGGCAGTTCGCTCTTGATCTGGCGCAGTTGGGCGAGGGTGGTGGGGCAGATGTCCGGGCAGAAGGTGTAGCCGAAGAACAGCAGGCTCCACTTGCCTTTGAGCTCATTGACCAGCACCGGCTGGCCGTCCTGGTCGGTCATGCTCACCGCAGGCAGCTGGCGGCTTTGCGGCAGCAGGATGATGCCGGCGTCGATCAGCGCGGTCGGGTCGCCCTGGCCTTTGCCCGAGAGCACCTTGTTGACGGTCAGGCCCATGATCAATGCCACCAGGGCCACCAGAATGAAGACAGTTTTTTGAGTTCGAGTCATAGGTTCAACAGTAGGTAGTGGTCTACGAGCAGGGCGATAAACAGCACCAGCAGGTACCAGATAGAGTACTTGAAGGTGTTGACCGCCGCGTGCGGCTGGCTGCCACGGTACAGCACCCAGGCCCATTGCAGAAAGCGCCCGCCCAATACCGTCGCACAGGCCAGGTACAACAGCCCGCTCATATGGATCACATAGGGCATCAGGCTCACCGCCAGCAGGGCGAAGGTGTAGAGCAGGATATGCACTTTGGTGTAATGCTCGCCGTGGGTGACCGGTAGCATCGGGATGTCGGCCTTGGCGTACTCCTCCTTGCGATGGATGGCCAGCGCCCAGAAGTGCGGCGGCGTCCAGGCGAAGATGATCAGCACCAGCAGCAACGGCTCGGCGCTGACATGCCCGGTCACGGCGACCCAGCCCAACAACGGCGGCGCGGCACCGGCCAGGCCACCGATGACAATATTCTGCGGCGTTGCGCGCTTGAGGAACCCGGTATAGATCACCGCGTAGCCCAGCAACGAAGCCAGGGTCAGCCAGGCCGCCAGGGGGTTGGTGAACGCCAGTAACAGCGCCAGGCCCGTCACCGCCAGCACCAACGCAAAGACCAGCGCCGCAACGGCTGAGACCCGCCCCTCGGCCAGTGGTCGTTTGTGAGTGCGCGCCATCAGCGCATCAATGCGCCGATCCACCACATGGTTGACCGCCGCCGCTGCGCCCGCACACAGGGCAATGCCCAGGTTGCCGAACACCAGCACCGTCCACGGCACCCCGGCGCGGGTGGCGAGGAACATGCCCACCAGCGAGGTGATCAGCATCAGCACCACCACTTTCGGCTTGGTCAGCTCCAGATAGTCACGCCAGACCGCCTGGCCGTGACGCGCGCCGGTCAGGGACGCCATGGCAACTCTCCTTTAAGGGTTATCAGGCCCGATGCCGGTTTTCGCGCAATGAACCGCCAGGTGATTGGGTGTGGGTAGCGCACCCGAACCAGGCTGGTGCGCGCGTGATAATTGACCAGCACCAGGGTCAGCAAGAGCGCTGCGCCCCCGGCGTTGTGCGCCACCGCCACCGGCAGCGGCAAGCCGAACGCCACATTGCTCAGGCCCAGGCTGATTTGCGCCGCCAGGGCGATCAACAGCAAGCCCGCCAGGCGCGTCATGCCCACCGCGCGCAACTGCCAGGCCAGGCCCAGCAGCACCAGCGTGACCAGCACCGCACCCACGCGATGGGTAAGATGAATGGCCGTGCGCGCATCGCTGTCCAACTGACCGCCCAGGTAATTGGGGCCGATATGCTGGGTCAGGTGAAAGCCATTGGCAAAGTCCGCCGCCGGCCACCATTGACCGTGACACGTCGGCAAATCGACACAGGCCACCGCCGCATAGTTGGCGCTGACCCAACCGCCCAAGGCAATCTGCCCGATCACCAGCACCAGCCCCGCCGTTGCCCAATATTGCAGGCGCCTGGGTACGATCAAAGCCGGCAGCACGCCGGACAGACGCAGGCTCAACAGGAACAGCAGGCTCAAGGTGGCAAAGCCGCCCAGCAAGTGGCCCGTCACCACCTGCGGCCACAGCTTCAGCGTCACCGTCCACATGCCAAACGCCGCCTGGGCGCACACCACTATCAATACGAACAGCGGCAATTTCACCGGCTGGCCCGGGTCACGCCGGTGGCTCCAGGCCCGCGCCGCCAACAGCGCGATGAGGATGGCGAGGGTGCCGGCAAAGTAGCGATGGGTCATCTCGGCCCAGCCCTTGTCGGCCTCCACTGGCGTATCAGGAAAGTGCAGTTCGGCATGGGCCAGCTGGGCTGCGCTTTGCGGCACGCCGATAAAGCCATAGCACCCCGGCCAGTCCGGGCAACCCAGGCCGGCATGGGTCAGGCGGGTATAGGCACCGAGCAACACGACAATCAGCGCGAGCAGGGTGGCAAACAGCGCGAGGCGAAATCCAGGCTTGGCCATGACGATGCCCTTATCCGATGTTCGACAGTTTCAGCAGCAGGCGCAGGTCGTTGAGCAAGTCCTTGCCGTTGACCTTGGCGTCGTAGCGCAGCACCAGGTTGCCGTGGGGGTCGACGATCCACAGTTGCGCATCGCCAGGCGCGGCGGCGTTGCGGTTGAAGGTCGACAGGTCCAGTGAATAGCGCTGCAATTGCGGGTATTCGGCCTTGAGCCGGGTGTCGTAGTCGGTGCCGACCGGCTGCGCACTGGCCAGCGCGTGGCTGGCGCGGGACGCATCGCGACCCAGGCCGATCTGCAGCTGGCGCGCCAGGTACACGAGTTGCTGGCACTCGGCGGCGCAGCTGGCGGGCGCGGTGACCAGCAACTGCCAGCGATCCTCAGCGGCCTGCACGCCTATGTCTGCGCGGGTCTGACCGTTACCGATCAGTTCACCGTGATAACTGCGGCTTTCCGGCACCCAGAATTGCAGTTTGTACATAAAGGTCGCCAGCACCATCGGCCCCACCACCATCAGCAGGATCAGGATCAACTGCCAGCGGCCCTTACGCCGGTCCGGCGCTTCAGACACGTTGAGTGGATTCATGACGGCTCCCATGGTGCTTCTCCTTTGCGTTGTGCCATCCGAGGTAGAGGTAAAGCGCCAGCAGCGCCAGTGACATGGCAAACCACTGCACCGCATACCCCAGGTGTTTTTCCGGCCCCATGGCGACCACAGGCCAGTGGGTGTCGTACGTACCGGGGCCGGCTTCGGCGCGCAGTTCAAAGGCGAACCCATTGCGGCCCAACTCGGCCCACAGGGCGACGGGATGCAACGCGGTCAGCAGGCGCGGCCATTGCACCGTCGCGGGATCAACCTGCAACTGGAAGGTTTCGCCGGGAGCGACGTACACCCAGGCGACCAGATTCACCGGTTGACCCGGCGTGGCGAACGCCGGTGGCGTACGGCGATCCGGCCAGGGCAGCCAGCCGCGATTGAGCAGTACCCAAAGGCCGCTGGCCTGATCATGAAAGGGTTGCAGCAACTCGACACCGGCCTTGCCGTCGCGCATACGGTTGTCGAGCAACACACTGTGGTCGGCATCGAAGCTGCCACGCAGATGCACCCGGCGAAAGGCTGGATCGGCGCTCGTCTCAAGCTGCTCGCTGCCAATAGGCTCGGCGGCACGCCGCTCGGCGTAGGTGTCGACCAGCTGCTGTTTTTCCTGACCGCGCGACAGCTGCCAGAACCCCAGGCCAATCATCAACGGCAGCAGCATCAGCACCACCAACGTCGGTGCGATGCCGGGCCTGAAGCACTGCCGGGCACTGGCTATACTGGATTTCATTGCCCCTCCCCGTATGGCCCGGAGCCAGACCATGCTCAAAGCACTGATTGCCCTGATGCTGATCGCGACCGTTGCGAGCCTGTTCAGTGGCTTGTTCTTCCTGGTCAAGGACGAGGGTCGTTCCAACCGCCTCGTCACTGCCCTGACCGTACGTGTGGTGTTGGCCGCAATCACCGTGGGGCTGATCGCCTGGGGCTTTTTCAGCGGCCAGTTGGTCTCGCATGCGCCGTGGTAGAACGGCTCACAGCACATACACAAAGAAAAACAGCCCAATCCACACCACATCCACGAAGTGCCAATACCAACTGGCCGCTTCGAAACCGAACTGGTGCTCGGCATTGAAATGCCCCTTCAGGACGCGCATCAGCATCACAAACAGAATGATCGTGCCGATGGTCACGTGGGCGCCGTGAAACCCGGTGAGCATGAAGAAAGTCGCGCCGTACACGCCCGAACCCAGCGTCAGGCCCAGCTCTTTATAGGCGTGGATGTACTCCTCGGCCTGGAACCCGAGAAACGCCAGGCCCAGCAAAACGGTCAGCGCCAGCCAGAGCTTCAGCGCACCGCGATGCCCTTTGCGCAGGGCATGGTGGGCAATGGTGATGGTCACGCTGGAGCTGACCAGCAGGATGGTGTTGACCAGCGGCAGGCCCCACGGGCTGATGGTGCCTTTGGGCGCCGGGTACAGGTTGGGGTCCGGGTTGTTCAGCAAAGGCCAGGCAAACTCGAAATTGGGCCACAACATATGCGCGATGCCCTTGGGCCCCTCGCCCGCCAACCATGGCCCCGACCAGGTGCGCACGTAAAACAGCGCGCCGAAGAACGCGATGAAGAACATCACTTCGGAAAAGATGAACCAGCTCATGCCCCAGCGAAACGAACGGTCCATTTGCGCACTGTACAAACCGGCGCGGCTCTCCTTGATCACTGCGCCGAACCAGCCGAACAGCATGTAGGCCAGCAACAGGCCGCCAACGAAAAAGATCCACGGGCCGTGGGATTCCGCGCGCAAGGCCTTGAGGTCGTTGAACCACACGGCCAGTCCATACACGGTCACCAACAGGCCAATCGTGGCAATTATCGGCCATTTGCTTTGCGCCGGTACGTAGTACGTATCATGAGTCGACATGTATTCGCTCTCCTGATTGAGCGGGCAAACAGTAGCTAGCCGCCGCTGCGGGCCGCTCCGGGCGGCTGGCGCGCGGTGATATCGAACAGCGTGTACGCCAGGGTCAAATGCTTCACATCCTTGGGCATCGCGCGATCGACGATAAAGCGCACCGGCATCTCGATACGTTCGCCCGGCTGCAGCACTTGCTGGGTGAAGCAAAAGCACTCGGTCTTGTGGAAGTACATCGCCGCTTCGGCCGGGGAAATACTGGGCACTGCCTGGGCGGTCATCGGTTTGTCGGTGGGGTTGTAGGCCACAAACAGCATCTCGGTCACCGCGCCCGGATTGACCACGACTTCGTCGGCCTTGGCATGGAAATCCCAGACCATATCGATGGCGTTGGTGGACAAAAACTGCACCCGCACCTGACGCGACGGGTCGACGACCTGCTCGCCTTCGTATTGCCCGCCAGTCTTGCCATTGATGCCGAACGCCTTGCACATCACGTCGTAAATCGGCACCAGGGCAAAGCCGAAGGCAAACATGGCCAGCACCAGGATCAGCAGGCGTGTGACCAGGCGTTTGAGCGGCACGGAGTCAGCCATGACACCCACCCAAAGCGAACACAATCAATGTGGGAGAGGGCTTGCCCCCGATGGCGGTGTACCAGTCGAGACTAACACTGGCTGTGACATAGCTATCAGGGGCAAACTCCCTCCCACAGGGGATCACGAGCGTACTCATTTGACCTCCGGCGGCGTGGTGAAGGTGTGGTACGGCGCGGGCGAGGGCACGCTCCATTCCAACCCTTCGGCGCCATCCCACGGCTTGGCCGGTGCGGGCGGGCCGCCGCGGATGCACTTGATCACGATGAACAGGAAGAAAATCTGCGTGGCGCCGAACATGAAGGCGCCAATCGAGGACACCATGTTGAAGTCGGCGAACTGCAGGTTGTAGTCCGGCACCCGGCGCGGCATCCCGGCCAGGCCCACGAAGTGCATCGGGAAGAACGCCATGTTCATGCCCACGAAGGACAGCCAGAAGTGCAGCTTGCCGAGGGTTTCGTCATACATGTGGCCGGTCCATTTCGGCAGCCAGTAGTACGCCGACGCGAAGATGCCGAAGATCGCGCCGGGTACCAGTACGTAATGGAAATGCGCCACCACAAAGTAGGTGTCGTGGTACTGGAAGTCCGCCGGCGCAATCGCCAGCATCAGCCCGGAAAAGCCGCCGATGGTGAACAGGATCACGAAGGCCACCGCAAACAGCATCGGCGTCTCGAAGGTCAACGAGCCCTGCCACATGGTGCTGACCCAGTTGAACACCTTGACCCCGGTAGGCACCGCAATCAGCAGGGTGGCGTACATGAAGAACAGCTCGCCCACCAACGGAATGCCGACCACGAACATGTGGTGCGCCCACACGATGAACGACAGGAACGCAATGCTGGCCGTGGCGTAGACCATCGAGGTGTAGCCAAACAACGGCTTGCGCGAGAAGGTTGGGATGATCGAGCTGACGGCGCCAAAGGCCGGCAGGATCATGATGTACACCTCGGGGTGGCCGAAGAACCAGAACACATGCTGGAACAGCACGGGATCACCACCGCCCGCCGCACTGAAAAAGCTGGTGCCGAAGTGGATGTCCATCAGCATCATGGTCACGCAACCGGCCAGCACGGGCATCACCGCAATCAGCAGGAACGCGGTGATCAGCCAGGTCCACACGAACAGCGGCATTTTCATCAGGGTCATGCCCGGTGCGCGCAAGTTGAGGATGGTTGCGACCACGTTGATCGCGCCCATGATCGAACTGATGCCCATCAGGTGAATGGCGAAGATGAAGAACGTCACGCTTTCCGGCGCATAGGTGGTGGAGAGCGGGGCGTAGAAAGTCCAGCCGAAATTCGGCCCGCCGCCGGGGCTGAACAGGGTCGACACCAGCAGCAGGAACGCCGCCGGCAGCAGCCAGAAGCTGAAGTTGTTCATGCGCGGCAGGGCCATGTCCGGCGCGCCGATCATCAGCGGGATCATCCAGTTGGCCAGGCCGACAAAGGCCGGCATCACCGCGCCAAACACCATGATCAGGCCATGCATGGTGGTCATCTGGTTGAAGAACGCCGGCTCCACGATCTGCAGGCCGGGCTGGAACAGTTCGGCGCGGATCACCATGGCGAACGAACCGCCCAGCAGGAACATGGTGAAGGCGAACCACAGGTACATCGTGCCGATGTCCTTGTGATTAGTGGTCAGCACCCAGCGCATCAACCCTTTGGCGGGGCCGTGGGCGTGGTCGGCGTGACCATGGTCATCGATCACAGTGCTCATGGCCGTTCTCCTGCAAGCGAGTAAGCGGGGCGATTCAGTGCATGTGCAATGAAGGTAGTCATTTGCTTTGCGCCTGTTTCAGAGCCAGCACGTCTTTGGGCGTGACCATGTCGCCTTTGTTATTGCCCCAGGCATTGCGCTCGTAGGTCACGACAGCGGCGATATCGACTTCCGAAAGTTGCTTGCCGAAGGCCGCCATCGCGGTGCCGGGTTTGCCGTGATAGACAATGTTCAGGTGATCGGCGGCGGGGCCGGTGGCGATTTTCGAGCCCTTGAGCGCCGGGAACATCGGCGGCAGGCCCTGGCCTTCGGCCTGGTGACAGGCCACACAGGTGGTGTGGTAGACCTTGTCGCCGCGCGCGACCAACTCTTCCAGCGTCCACTCCTTGGAGGTCAGCTCCTTGAGCTTGACCGCCTCTTGTTTGCGCTCACCGAGCCAGGTGTCGTAGTCAGCCTTGGATTTGACTTCGACCACAATGGGCATGAACCCATGGTCCTTGCCGCATAACTCGGCGCACTGGCCGCGATAGATGCCGGGCTTCTCGACACGGGTCCAGGCCTCGTTGACGAAGCCGGGGATGGCGTCACGCTTGACGGCAAAGGCCGGCACCCACCAGGAGTGGATCACGTCGGCGGCGGTCACCAGAAAGCGCACCTTGGCGCCCACCGGCAACACCAGCGGCTGGTCGACTTCCAACAGGTAATGTTCGCCCTTGGTGGCCTGGTTATGGATCTGTTCGGCGGGCGTGGCCAGGTTGCTGAAGAACTCCACATCCTGGCCCAGGTATTTGTAATGCCACTTCCACTGATAGCCGGTGACCTGGATATCGATATCCGACTCACTGCTGTCGTAGATGTTGATCAGGGTCTTGGTCGCTGGAATGGCCATGGCCACCAGGATCAGCAATGGCACCACGGTCCAAAGAATTTCTACGGTGGTGCTCTCATGGAATTTGGCCGCTACCTGGCCCGTGGACCGGCGATGCAGAATCATCGACCAGAACATCGCGCCAAACACGACGATGCCGATCACCACACAAATCCAGAAAATGGTCATGTGCAGGTCAAACACAGCGTGACTGACTTCAGTGGCCCCTGGCGCCATATTCGTTGTCCAGGCCGCGTGGGCCTGGCCGAATACCGACCACAACAGTAAGCCCATCCAAACGTGTGGATGTCGCGTCATTGCGGGTTCCCCTTTATGTTTCTTGTTATCCCGCCGGTTTGCACCTGCGGCCAAGGGAGCGGCTTCCAGACTGCTTACAACCGCCAAGCCTTGCCTGCTTCTGCAGTTGGGCGTCATCAGCTAATTGCGTACAAATCCGAGTATAGACAGCCGTAGCGACCCCGCAATGTGTAGGGGCAAATGAGTGAAAACAGACGGACCGGGGCCCAATGCAATGGGCGGCAGAATCGTTTATCCGGCCAAGGGTGGTATTTCGATATAACGTCTACGTATAACCATGAAATAATTATGACAAATGCGTCTTAGGCGCTCGTATAAACGAGCTACCTTATCCTCTCCCTTTTCCTACACCTGCATGACTGGAGCCTTCATGAACACCGCCGCATTGCGCGAGCAGATTTCCCGTGCCCATCAACACGAAGCCACGACGGGCCAGCTTGCCCGGCAACTGGAAAAACAATTGCCGCACCTGCATTCGGCCATTTCCCTGGCTGACGGTGATCGCAACATTGTCATGACCCGCTTTGTCACCGCCTACATCGACCTTGTCCCCGAGTTGCTCGACGCTGCCAATGACGTGGCACGCGAAGCCGGGATCGAAAGCCAGATAAAGCCCGTGCTGAAGATCGCCGAGCATTTCTTCCTGCAGCCGCCGGCGATTCTGGCCGGCCACGAAGGCCTGGACGGCCTGCTGGACGAGGCCTACCTGGCCCATCGTCTGGTGGAAGAGGTCAACGATCTGTACATCAAGCATTTCGGCCAGCCGCTGATTCCGGCCGATACCACCGTCGCCAACCTGATTGCCCATCAATTGATCGGTGAAGGTTTCGCCAACCAGCTGGATGAAGCCGTGCACCTGGCGGTGGATGAGATGCTTAACGAGGAGAGCTTTGCGCTGGAGTCGGTCGAGGCTTATCGCGAAACGCTCAAAAGCCCGAACACAGAAGCCGCGTGGAAGCGCTGGCCATGCCTGTCGCGCCAGTTGGGCGTTGAGCTGGCACTGGATCAGCCTGCCTGAATCTCGAGTCCGATAAAAAACTCCAATGTGGGAGGGGGCTTGCCCCCGATAGCAGTGTGTCAGCCAAAGAGATTTTGACTGGTCCACCGCAATCGGGGGCAAGCCCCCTCCCACACTTTTTATCCGGTTTCGTCAGGTATCAGGTAGTAGACGGCGCCGAACCAATTCCCACCGTCGTTCGCACTCGACCTTCCAACCGACGCTTCAAGCCACGCGCTTCGATCACCAGCTTCGAGCCCTTGGCCGCATTGGCCCGTCCCCATTCCTCCAGCAACTCCAGGCAGGAATGGTCGATATAGCTCAGGTTATTGAGCGGCACATGCACGGTGGTTCCGGTCGGCACGGTCGACAGCACCTGCGTCAACGCCGGTACTTTGAGGAACGTCGCCGCTCCGGTCAGGCGCAACTCCATCTCACCGTCCTGAGGCAAATCGACCAGGCTGATTTTCAGCCGTGATGCCTTGAAGGCCAGCTTGACCAGCGTCAGCCCGAAGCCCACCAGCACCCCCGTCAGCAGGTCGGTGAAGATGATCGCCAACGCCGTGGCGGCATAGGTGAACATCGGCATCCGGCCATAACGTCCCAAGGCCTTGAACGCCTTCACGTCCACCAGCTTGATCCCGGTATACACCAGCACGCCGGCCAGGCTCGCCACCGGGATGCTTTGCAGCACACTCGACAGCAACAGCACGAAGCCCAGCAACCACACGCCATGGAACATCGCCGACAACCGCGTGGTGGCGCCCGCCTGGACGTTGGCCGAACTGCGCACAATCACACCGGTCATCGGCAAGGCACCGACCAATCCGCACAGCATGTTGCCCACGCCCTGGGCGGACAACTCCTTATCGAAATCCGAGCGCTGCCCGCTGTGCATGCGGTCGACCGCTGCGGCGGACAGCAGCGTCTCGGCACTGGCGATAAACGCGACGGCAAATGCGGCGATCAGCAGTTGCGGGTCAGCCAGGTTGAGCAGGTCGCTGGGGCGCAACCAATCGATGGCATCGGACAGGTTCGCCGGTACTTCCACACGCTTGACCTGCAATGCCAGCACCAGGCTGGTCACCGTCGCCAGGCCCACGCCCAGCAGAGCGCCTGGCACAAAGCGCAGTTTTTGCGGCCGGAATTTATCCCACAGGTACATCACCAGCATGGTCGACACACCGAGCAGGCCCGCCTGCCAGCCGAGCCCGCCGCCGAGGGTGGGAATCGCGTCGACCAACGCGGCCGGAAAGCCCGCCAGGTTATCCAACCCCGACGGTTTGGGCGCACCGTCGAGCATCACATGGATCTGCGACAGCACGATCAATACGCCGATCCCCGCCAGCATGCCGTATACCACCGCCGGCGCCGTCACGCGGAACCAGCAGCCCAGGCGCAGACGCCCGGCCACCAATTGCAGGAAACCCGCCAGCAGCAGGATAGGTCCCAGCATCATCATGCCGTGCTGGCGCACCAACTCGAACACCAACACCGCCAAGCCCGCTGCCGGGCCACTGACTTGCAGCGGAGACCCCGCCAACCAGCCCACCACCAGACCACCGATGATACCGGTGATCAAGCCCTTGGCCGGCGGCATGCCGGACGCGATTGCAATCCCCATGCACAAGGGCAGGGCGACCAGGAACACCACCACGGAGGCAAGCAGCTCCCGAGGCAGAACAGCTTTTAATTGAGCAGCACGCATGATGACTCTCCCGAGGCATTCGCCGGGCGCGGTAAAGCCTGGCTGCATCCATGGCAGCCACCGCATTACCCGGCAGGGAAGTGTGTTAGAAGCGCGCTTTAGGCGTCGCGGATGGAATCGGGCCTTCGCCGCCCAACGGTCGGAACGCCGACTGATCCGCATCGTAAGCCCGGATTTCGCTGGTCTCGATGTTGTAGATCCAGCCATGAATAAACAATTGGCCATTGGCCATGCGCGAAGCCACGGAAGGGTGGGTGCGCAAGTGCTGCAACTGGGCGATGACGTTTTCTTCGGTCAGTACCTTCATGCTTTCGCCTTCATTGGCGCAGTCACAGTTGTCGTGGACCATCGTCTTGGCGACCTCGGCATGACGCAACCAGGCCTTGACCGTCGGCATCTTCTCGAGGCTGTCGGGATTGAGCACCGCGCGCATGGCGCCGCAATCGGAATGCCCGCACACGATGATGTGCTGTACGCCAAGGGCGAGTACCGCGTACTCGATGGCCGTAGAAACACCGCCGTTCATCTGGCCATAAGGAGGGACCACGTTACCCACGTTGCGGGTCACGAACAGGTCGCCGGGCGAACTTTGGGTAATCAGCTCGGGCACGATGCGCGAGTCGGCGCAGGTAATGAACATCGCGCGCGGGCTCTGGGCCGTGGCGAGTTTCTTGAAGAGTTCTTCCTGCTGGGGGAAGACGTCGTGATGAAAATGCAAAAAACCGTCGACGATATGCTGCAGCGCTGCATCGGCGGTTTCCGCCACTTGAGGGGCTGAAGCCGACGCAGCCAACGGCTGTTTATCCTTATCACTCATGATTCAACCTCTTGATCAATGCAGGGGAAGTGTTCAAGTCAGTTCGACGCTCGGGCGGTGAAATAGTTGGGAAACTCCAACGACCAGGGCGCCGACTCATTAGTCACTCGTCGAACAAGGTACCCGTCGAAACTTAACTCAAACTGAATGAACCGCTCTAGATCGAGGGTTTCAGTGATATTAAAACGCGACTATTCGTACGGTAGTTTCCCATTTGTCTTCTTCCTACAACAATGCCATTTGCCTGCCCGGTGGGCAAAATGCGGTGCAATCGAGATTGAAGCCTTCCCGGCGATTGAGCCCCAGGCGTTTGATCGCCTTGCTGAAACGCTGTGCCAGCAGATCGGCAAACGGGCCCTCACCGCGCATGCGCACCCCGAAGCGGCTGTCATACACCTCGCCACCACGCACCTGACGCACCAGGCTCATCACATGCGCCGCGCGCTGCGGGTAATGCGCCGCCAGCCACTCCTCGAACAGCGGCGCCACCTCGAGCGGCAGGCGCAGCATCATGTACGCGGCACTTTGCGCACCGGCGGCATGGGCCTCGATGAGCAGGCTTTCCAACTCGCTGTCGTTGATCATCGGAATCATCGGCGAGCACAGCACGCCGACCGGAATACCCGCCTCCCGCATCACCCGTATCGCCCGCAACCGCGCCTTGGGTGCCGCCGCACGCGGCTCCAGGATGCGCTTGAGCTCATCGTCGAGGCTGGTGAGGCTGATCATCACCGCCACAAGCCGTTGGCGGGCCAGTTCGGCGAGCAGGTCCAGGTCGCGCAGGATCAATGAGCCCTTGGTGATGATAGTCACCGGGTGCCGATAGCGCAGCAGCACTTCGAGGGTTTGCCGGGTGATCCTGTATTCACGCTCGATAGGCTGGTACGGGTCGGTGTTGGAGCCCAGGTTGATCGGCGCGCACACATATCCCGGCTTCGAGAGTTGCTGCTCCAGCACGTCGGCGGCATTGCTCTTGGCGATCAACCGGGTTTCGAAATCCAGCCCCGGTGACATGTCCCAGTAGGCATGGCTGGGCCGTGCATAGCAGTAGATGCAGCCATGTTCGCAGCCGCGATAGGGGTTGATGGAGCGATCGAACGGCAAGTCCGGCGAGTTATTGCGGGTGATGATGGTCTTGGCCGTTTCGATGCGCACTTCGGTGCCCTGGGTGGGCGGCACTTCCTGGAACCAGCCGTCGTCCTCGGCCACGCTGACGGTGGGGGCGAAACGGTTGTGCAGGTTGGTGGCCGTGCCCCGGCCACGGGGTGGCAGTGCAGTGGTCATGAAAACGCCTCGATACTGTTTTTATATACAGTATCGAGGCGCGCGCTATCTGACCAGTGCCGTTTGGCGGTCAGTGCTTTTGCGTGACCTGCCCCAGATCGTCACCCGAGGTGGTGCGCATATCGCTCTTGCGCAGGTCGGCCACGTCGCTTGCGCTCACGGGTGCGCCCTGATTGCCCCAGCTGCCGCGGATGAAACTGACCACGTCCGCCACTTCCTGGTCCGACAAGCGCCAGGCGAATGCCGGCATGGTGAAGGTCGATGGCGCAGCGTGGGTAGCGGGCAAGGTGCCGCCGTTCAACACGATATTGATCAACGACGTGGCATCCGCCGTCTGCAGCACCGGGTTACCCGCGAGCGCCGGGAACACCCGGGTATAGCCATGCCCATCGGTACGGTGGCAGGCCGCGCAGTTGTCGATATACACCGAAGCGCCCGGCTTGCTGTCATCCCCTTTCCAGAGCGCCTGGGCCACGTGTTGGTCGTACTGGTGCGGCTTGTCCTTGGGGTCCACCGCCGGCAGGCTCTTGAGGTAACGGGCGATAGCGGTCAGGTCGTCCTGGGACATGTATTGCATGCTGTGGACCACCACATCGCTCATGCCGCCGAACACCGCGCTTCGATCACTGCGACCGGTCTTGAGAAATTGCACCAGTTGCTCTTCGCTCCAGCTGCCGAGGCCGTCCTTGTGGTCGCCGCGCAGGCTTTTCGCAATCCAGCCTTCCAGGGGCGCACTGCCGGACAGGAATGCACTGCCGTCGGCGGCGCTCAGGGCTTTTTCCTGCATGGTCAGGGCGCGGGGTGTATGGCACGCACCGCAATGGCCGAGGCCTTCGACCAGGTAGGCGCCACGACTGACCACCGGATCGGCGGTGGTTTGTACCTGATGCTCCTCGACCGATGGCGCGAACATCCAGCGCCACGCCGCCAGGGGCCAGCGCATGCTCAACGGCCAGGGAATATCACTGTCCCGGTTCTGCTGGGCGACCGGCTCGACGCCTTTCATGAAGTAGGCATATAGCGCCTGCATATCGCTGTCGCTGACGCGTGCGTAAGACGGATAAGGCATTGCCGGGTAAAGCGTACTACCGCTCTTGGCGACGCCATGGCGCACGGCCTTGTCGAAGTCTTCGAAGCTGTAGTCACCCAGGCCGGTCTTGTCCGGTGTGATGTTGGTGGAGTAAATCACGCCAATGGGGGTTTCCATCGGCAGCCCGCCGGCGAATGGCTTGCCGCCCTTGGCGGTGTGGCAAGCCACACAATCACCGGCGCGGGCCAGGTATTCACCTTGCTTGATCAGGTCGGTTTCAGCCGCGCTGACCGAGCAACTGCTCAGCAGCGCCAGAGAGGCGATAACGAGTGCTTTCATGGTCATCGCTCCTTATGCCTGAACCAGCGGGCCGGGGTTTTTCAGGTACTGTTCGCGGATCGCGCGAGCCGACCAATAGGTCAAAGCTGCCACCAGACCGGTAGGGTTGTAGCCCAAACCTTGTGGGAAAGCGGACGCCCCCGGGACAAACACGTTGTGTACATCCCAGCTCTGCAGGTAGCGGTTCAACGCGCTGGTTTTCGGGTCGGTGCCCATGATCGCGCCACCGTTGAGGTGCGTGGTCTGGTACGACGCGGTATTGAAATGCTCGCCGACTTTTTTGCCCAACACGGCGATGGCCTTGGGATTCATGGCCTGGGCGACCTTGCCCATTTTTTCCATCATGAAGCGGTTCATCTTGATGTCGTTTTCCTGCCAGTCGAAGGTCATTCGCAACAGCGGCAGGCCGTAGGCATCGCGGTAAACCGGGTCCAGATCCAGGTAATTGCTGCGGTAGGACTGATGCGCACCGTGGGAATCCATCGACACCTGGTGGGTGTAGTAATCGGCGGTGGCACGCTTCCACGCGCTGCCCCAGGCCGGCGTGCCCGGCGGGTTGGAAGTGCCGGCAATCGGCCGGCTGCCCGCCTGGTTGACCCACATCGGCGAGCCGCCCACGAAGCCGTGGGGGCCGTGGTCGAAGTTGTCGGCGTTGAAGTCGTCGATGGCCACGCCATTGCCGCCCGCGCCGATGAAGTTGTTGGTGTGGGTGTCCTTGTCGAAGAACGCCTTGATGGTGCCCATGTTCTGGTAGGCAAAGTTCCTGCCGACCACGCCTTCATTGGTAATCGGGTCGTAAGGCTTGCCGATGCCCGACAACAGCATCAGGCGCACGTTGTGAAACTGGAATGCGCCGAGAATCACCAGATCCGCCGGTTGTTCGCACTCCCGGCCCTGGCCGTCGACATAGCTCACACCGGTGGCTTTCTTCCCGGTGCTGTCGAGGTTGACCTTGAGCACATGGGAATTGGGCCGCAACTCGAAATTCGGCACCTGGCGCAACGCCGGCAGGATGTTCACGTTCGGCGACGCCTTGGAGTACATGTAGCACACGTAGCCACTGCAAAAGCCGCAGAAGTTGCACGGCCCCATCTGCGCGCCGTAAGGGTTGGTGTAGGGCCCGGAGGTATTGGCCGACGGCAGGTTGTAGGGTTTGTAACCCACATCAGCAGCCGCTTTCTGAAACAGCTGCGCGGAGACCGTGTTTTTCTGCGCTTCCAGCGGGAAAGGGTTGGAGCGATCCGGTGCATAGGGGTTGCCGCCGCGACCTTCACCGACCAATTGACCCTTGACGGTCCAGGCCTGGCCGGAAGTGCCAAAGACTTTTTCCGCGTAGTCGAAAAACGGCTCCAGTTCTTCGTAGCTGACGCCGAAGTCCTGGATGGTCATGTCCTTGGGAATGAAGTGCTTCCCATAGCGTTCCTCGTAGTGGCTGCGCATGCGCAACTCGATGGGGTCGACGCGAAAATGCACGCCCGACCAGTGCAGGCCTGCACCGCCGACGCCGTTACCCGGCAAGAAGGCGCCGAGCTGACGGTTGGGCAGGGCGACGTCATTCACACTATGGCGAATGGTCACGGTTTCTTTGGAAATGTCCTGGAAGAGCTTTTTACGCACGCTGTAGGTCAATTCGTCGATGACCTGGGGATAGTTGCCGTCCGGGTAGGTGTCCTGCATCGGGCCGCGCTCCAGCGCTACCACGTTGAGGCCGGCCTCGGTCAGTTCCTTGGCCATGATCGCACCGGTCCAGCCGAAGCCCACGATCACCGCGTCCACTTTCTTCATGATGGTCGCCACGCTCATGCCCTCTCGCCGCGAATGGAAACAGCCGGGAAGGGGTATTGCTCGTTGCGCTCCACCCAATCCATGAAATCGGCGCGGGCGCCGGGGAAACCGATCATGGTCCAGCCGACCATGCCTTTGTTGCCACCGTGGATGGGGTCGCAGAAGAAGCCTTCCTTGGTGTTCTGCAACAGCAGGTTGAAGAACATCTTTGGCGGCACTGCCGCGAAGTGAGCGCTCACTTCACTGCCACCCGCCTCAAGGCGGCGCAACATGTCGTCTCGGGTAGCGCTGTCTTGCGCAGCAAAAGCTTTACCGTTGAACGCCTTCGACCAGGCATCCGTCGCGGCGATACCCAGGCGATAGATCTCCTTGGGCACCAATTTGCTCTGCCAGCCCATCTCCGGCGCGGCGTCGGCATTGAAGGGGCCTTGCATGAACCACAGCGCGCCACTGGCGTACGGGGTGTTCATCTGACGGTCGATGTATTCCGGCGCACCGGCTTCCAGAGCGCCTGGGCCCTGGGCATCGGCGGGAATCAAACGCTCGACGGCGGCGTTGATAAACGCCCATTCCTCGGCGGTGAAATAAGTCGGTTCATACGCCTTGTCACTGGGAGCCGGCTGGACTGGCGCGGCCTGGACAGGCTCGGGCGTGGCCATCAGCATCGAACCGCCAAGGCCGGTACTGGCAACCGTGACCACCGGGATCAAGGTCAAGGATTTGCGCAAAAAATCACGCCGGGGGTTGTCTTGATCTTGATCAGACATGGGTGCACCTCATCATGTGGTCACGGGTATATCAGCCGCTTCTGGGAGCAGCGTGAAGGTTTGCCAACGAGTGGGATCCAAAGACAGAACACTTTCGCAAACAATATTTACAAATGATAGCAGGCTAAGAATTGGGAAGAATCTCTTCAATAACAAAAACAGCGGATCAGATCTGATGATTCACAATTCTTTGACGAGCACCTCACGCCCCATTCACCCCGTGCGTACGACTCTGGACATCATCCACATTGCCCAATTCGGTTACGTTAAAAATGTTCAAGATTCGACTGTTGCCGGCCTTCGGCTTGGCACTGATGGCCCTGATCACTGCCGTTAATGTCCACGCCGATAGCACCACCTCTTCCATTCGCTCGCCTGAGTGGGCCCAGCCAGTGGGTGATCAATACAATCTGCACCAGATGACGCCCACGCTCTATCGCAGCGCGTTGCCAGACAGTGATGCAGTGCCCGTGCTGGAAAAACTGAAGATTGGCACGGTGATCAACTTTTTGCCGGAGTCCGATTCGGCTTGGCTGAAGTCAGCGGATATAAAGCAGGTGCAAATTATTTATCGTACCAACCATGTCGACGATTCCGATGTGCTGGCGGCACTGCGAGCGATTCAAGAGGCTCAGGCCAACGGCTCGGTGTTGATGCATTGCAAACACGGCTCTGACCGCACCGGGCTGATGGCCGCGATGTATCGGGTAGTGATTCAGGGATGGAGCAAGGAAGACGCACTCAACGAGATGACTCTGGGCGGCTATGGCAGCAGTAACGGCTTCAAGGATGGCGTTCGTTACATGATGAAAGCCGATATCGACAAGTTGCGCACAGCCTTGGCGAATGGCGATTGCAGCACCAGCGCGTTTGCGCTGTGCTCGATGAAAGATTGGATCACCACAACGGGCAAGGAAGAGAAAGAATTGTAGGAGCGCGCTCGCTCGCGAAAAACTCGATTACGCCACGTTTATCCGGGAAACACGCGTTATCGTTAACGTTTTTCGCGAGCAAGCTCGCTCCTACAGTTAAGTGCCGCTTTAGTCTTTTTTCAGCTTCGGGTTAGGAAAGAACTGCACCGCTTGCACCTTCGGGTCCGCCGGCGCTTTCAACGCCGAGGTATTGACCCGCGTGCCCAACTCCCTGGGCACTGACAGCCCCTGATCATTGAGCGTATCGGTATAGCCGCAGGCCACACATTCGCGGTGCGGCACGTTGTCCTCGGTCCACATCTTCAGCTTGTCCGGCTCGCTGCACGCCGGGCAGACCGCCCCGGCGATAAATTGCTTTTTGGTAATCACAGGCCCTTCACTCATGCTGCCGCGTCCTCACTCAGGCCGCTGTGGCGCAAGAGTGCGTCAATCGACGGCGCCCGTCCGCGGAAGTCGACGAACAACACCATCGGCTCCTGGGAACCGCCCCGTGCCAGGATCGCTTCCCGGAAGGCGCGACCGGTCTGGGCATTGAGCACGCCGTCTTCTTCGAACTTGGAGAAGGCATCCGCCGAGAGCACTTCGGCCCACTTGTAGCTGTAGTAACCCGCCGCATAACCGCCGGCAAAGATATGCGCAAAGCTATTGGGGAAACGATTGTAGGCCGGCGGACGCATCACCGAGACTTCATCGCGCACACCGTCGAGTACCTGCGCCACACTGCGTCCGTCGCCGTGGGTGGCGTGCAGTTCGAAGTCGAACAGCGAGAACTCGAGCTGGCGCACCATCATCAGGCCGGACTGGAAATTCTTCGCCGCGAGCATTTTTTCCAGCAGGTCCTGGGGCAGCGGTTCACCGGTTTCGTAGTGACCGGAAATCAGCGCCAGGCCTTCAGGCTCCCAGCACCAGTTCTCCATGAACTGGCTCGGCAGCTCCACCGCATCCCAGGCCACGCCATTGATACCGGATACGCCGGCGTGTTCAACGCGGGTCAGCAGGTGGTGCAGGCCATGACCGAACTCGTGGAACAGGGTGGTGACTTCATCGTGAGTCAGCAGGGCAGGCTTGCCACTGTCGGCCGGAGTGAAGTTGCACACCAGGTTGGCCACCGGGCTTTGCAGCACGCCATCGATGGTGCGGCGGCGGTCGCGGGCGCCGTCCATCCAGGCACCGCCACGCTTGTTGGCGCGGGCATACAAATCAAAGAAGAAGCGGCCGACGTGCTGGCCGTTTTCCTTGATCTCGAACAGGCGCACGTCCGGGTGCCAGGCGTCGAAACCTTTCTGTTCGGCGATTTCAATGCCGTACAGGCGCTGCACAATGGCGAACAGGCCGCCCAATACCTTGTCGATCGGGAAGTAGGCGCGCAAGGCTTCCTGGGACACGCTGTAGCGCTGCTCGCGCAGTTTTTCGCCGTAGAAACCGCTGTCCCAGCTTTGCAGATCAGGGCAACCTTGTTCAGCGGCGTAGGCCTTGAGCTGCTGCAGGTCCTGGGTGGCGAACGGCTTGCTGCGCCGGGCCAGGTCGCGCAGGAAACTCAACACCTGATCGCTCGACTCGGCCATTTTGGTGGCCAGGCTCAGTTCGGCGAACGACGCGTAGCCCAGCAATTGAGCCAGTTCCTGACGCAAGTCGAGGATCTGTTCCATCACCGGGCCGTTATCGTTCTGACCGGCATTCGGGCCCTGGTCCGACGCGCGGGTGCAGTAGGCTGCGTAGACTTCTTCACGCAGGGCACGGTCCTGGGCGTAGGTCATTACCGCGTAATAGCTTGGAAATTCGAGGGTGATCAGCCAGCCATCGAGACCTTTGGCCTGGGCGGCGGCGGCCATTTGCGCCTTGGCCGAATCGGTCAGACCGGCGAGGGTGGCCTGGTCGGTGACGTGTTTGGTCCAGGCCTGGGTGGCGTCCAGCAACTGGTTGGAGAATTTGCTGCCCAGCTCCGACAGCTTGCTTTGCACGTCGGCGTAGCGCTTCTGCTGCTCGGGCGGCAAATCGATACCCGACAGGCGGAAGTCGCGCAGGGCGTGTTCCAGAATGGTCTTTTGCGCCACATCGAAACCGGCGGCTTCGGGGCTGTTGGCCAGGGCTTCGAAGGCCTGGAACAGTTCACGGTTCTGCCCCATCTCGGTGGAGTAGGCGCTCAATGCCGGCAGGCAAGCCTCATAGGCTTCGCGCAACTCGGCGCTGTTACACACGGCGTTGAGGTGGCTGACCGGGCTCCAGGCCGCGCCCAGGCGATCATTAAGCTCGTCCATGGCCAGGACCAGGCCCGCCCATGTCGGATTTTTGCCCTGGCTTTGCAGGATGTCTGCGATCGCTGCACGGTTGTCGGCCAGGATCTGTTCGATGGCCGGCTGGACATGCTCGGCACGGATCGCCGAGAACGGCGGCAGGTCGTAGGGCTGCAGAAGAGGGTTGTTCGCGCTCACGGTTGGCACCTTGGCTGAAGAAACAGATAAGACAAAGATGGGGCCATCTTAATTACAATCAACACCCACCGCAGCTATCAGTACAACAGAGAGAGGCTATCGTGACCCTTCGCACCTATCAGAATCACACGCCAACCCTGGGCACCGGGGCGTTTGTCGATGTTTCGGCGGTGGTGATCGGCGATGTCGAAATCGGCGCCGACAGCTCGGTCTGGCCATTGACGGTGATTCGCGGCGACATGCACCGCATCCGTATCGGTGCGCGCACCAGCGTGCAGGACGGCTGTGTGCTGCACATCACCCACGCCGGCCCGTTCAACCCGGACGGTTTCCCGCTGTTGATCGGTGACGACGTGACCATCGCCCATAAAGTCATGCTGCATGGCTGCACCGTGGGCAGCCGCATCCTGATCGGCATGGGCAGCATCGTCATGGACGGCGCCGTGGTGGAGGATGACGTGATCATCGGGGCCGGCAGCCTGGTGCCGCCGGGCAAGAAACTCGACAGCGGCTTTTTGTATGTCGGCAGTCCGGTTAAACAGGTCCGCCCGTTGACCGACAAGGAGCGTGCCTTTTTCACCTACAGCGCGGCGAACTACGTGAAGCTAAAAGACCTGCACATCGCGCAAGGATTCGACCAATGACCCTGCACCACCAGACCGTGCTGTTCGACCTGGACGGCACCCTCACCGACCCGCGCGAGGGCATTACCCGTTCGATCCAGTACGCCCTCGGCAAACTGGGCATCGACGAGCCGGACCTGACCCGGCTCGAACACTTCATCGGCCCGCCGTTGCTGCAAGCGTTCATGCAGTTCTATGGCTTCGACGAGGCCAAAGCCTGGGAAGCGGTGAATTTCTATCGCGAGCGCTTCAAGGTCACGGGGCTGTATGAAAACCAGGTATTCGACGGCGTGATGCCACTGCTCGAAGAACTGAACAGCCAGGGCCGCCAACTGTATGTGGCGACCTCCAAGCCGTGGGAATTCGCCCGTGAGATCGCGCGGCATTTCGACTTTGCCAAGCACTTCAAGGTGATTTACGGCAGCGAGCTGGATGGCACACGCACCAACAAGGTCGAGCTGATCGCCCACCTGATGCGTGAAGAAGGGCTGGACCCGGCCACCACCTTGATGATCGGTGATCGCAAGCATGACCTGATCGGCGCGCGCAGCAATGGGCTCGACTCGGTGGCAGTGGGTTATGGGTTTGGCAGCTTTGAAGAGCTGAATGCCGAAGCGCCGACCTGGCATTTTGAGACGTTGGCAGAAATGCATCAGGCGTTTTTGCGGCGGACTTGAGTCCGCCATCGGGGGCAAGCCCCCTCCCACAATTGACCTGTGTACACCGCTCAAAATGTGGGAGGGGGCTTGCCCCCGATGAGCATAGGTCTCTACACAACCCATCTGATACACCTCGGTCCAAATGTGGGAGGGGGCTTGCCCCCGATGGCGGCCTCTGGGCCGACCAGGATGTTGGATCAGATCGAGTACATATCCATTCTTTAGGTAACGGCCACTTAGGGTTCCGCCCTGACGGCGGGTCACTTTGGAAAAGCCCCAAAGTAACCAAAGGGCTCTTGCCCCACCACTCGGCA
>NZ_CVTU01000117.1:0-68863 GCF_900004965.1 Pseudomonas sp. 44 R 15 | reverse complement strand
AGCCTGCGTTCGGCCAGCGTGGTTTAACGGGGCGCCTGAGATCAAGATCAAAAGCAGATCAAGAGCGACTCGCTTCGCATCGTGGTTACGGTTGAGCGCTACAGAGTTGTGTAGATACCTATGCCCCGATGAGGCCCTACTGGTCAACCTTCTCCAACCGCCTCAACACCGCCCTGCGCTGCTCCACCGGCAGCCCTCCCAACGTCTCCACCGCCCCATAGAACTTCACCCAATCCCGCCCTTCCTGCGCAAACAACGCCGCAAACGCCGGTACCCACTGGTCATACAGCCCGAACGGCAGCAGCCGCGCGTTGTTCATCGGCTGGTTGATCCACGCGTCGTAACGCTTGTCACCGCCCCACTGGCTGTCGCGCAGGTGGCGGTACTCACGGCGCAGGCGCTCGAACTGCGCGGCCTTGGCCTGGCGCATCAGCTCGGCCGCCAATGGCTGGGCGTAAAGGTTTTCCAGGCGTTTGCGGGTAGCGAGAATCAACTGGGTAAACTGGTCGCGCTGCTGCAACGTCGCATCGCTCAGCGGCGCCAGGCCACGGGCGGCGCGCCATTGTCGCGTACCTTCCTGCTCGACAAAGCTGGCAAATGACTCATTGAACTCGGTGTCGTCCTTCACATAGAAGCGCTGATGCGCCAGCTCGTGGAAGATCAGGGTGGCCAGACGTTCATCGCCCCAGTTCATCATCGAACTGATGATCGGGTCATTGAACCAGCCCAGTGTGGAATAGGCTTCGACGCCGCCAATCGACACGTCCATGCCTTGTTGGCGCAGCAATGCCGCTTCGCCACGCGCGGCGCCCTGGCTGTAGTAGCCGCGATAGGCCACGCAACCGGCGATGGGGAAGCAGTGGTTTTGCGCTGACAGAGAAAACTCCTGCGTGGCGAAGACATTCCACACCACATAGGGTCGACCAATATCGGCATACAGCCGGTAGCTTTGATTGTCGGGCAAGTGCAGCTGTTCGCTGGCGAACGCACGGGCCTTCTGGGACTGAAGCAGATGCTCACGCAACCCTTGAGGACGAGCCGGATCGGCGATGACTTCGGCCACCGGTTCCCGCGCCCGCAGCAGTTGCCACTGGCCACTGGCTAACTGGCCGTAGTAACTGACGCTGGAGCAGCCGCTGAGCAGCATCACCAGCAACCCAGGAAGAAAACGCCTGATCATGCCGCGACCGCTCCTGGGTACGCTTGAATCGAATTTGAAGGTTCCACGTGATGGCGTGTTTATACTCAAAATATCTTCTCGCGTTGAGTTCCTGCCATGCGCCAGCTTTTGTACCCCGTCGCCGCCCTGTTGCTCAGCGCTTGCGCATCGACGCCGATCCCGCCCGTCGACCCGCAACAGGCCTGGGTCGATTTCACCACGCCAACCCCGGGCGCCAAACTGGTCATGGCTCAGCGCCTGGACGGGAAATACCTCGAAGACGGGCGCTATTTCCAAATGCCGCCCGGGGCCCACGAACTGATGGTGCGCTTCGACTTCGAAGTGCCCGCCGGAGGAGGGCTGGGGGGGCTGAGCCAGATGATGTATCGAACCTGCTTCATGACCTTGCAGTACGACCATTTCCAGGCCGGCCAACGCTACATACTGGAAGGGCGCTCATTGGCCTTCACGCCCAACATCCGCCTGTACGACCCGGCGCGGCAATTGCTGGCCGAAGAGCGCAGCGTGAACTGCATCTGATCAGTCGTTGTTCTTCTGGTAGATGATGCGCTTGGTGCCGTTTTCGCAGGAACCGACAATCATGGCGCTGTCATGATTCTTGGCTTCTTCGGCGGTGATGATTTCCAGGGTGTAGGACGGGATCGCCTTGGCCTGGATGTTGACTTCGATTTCTTTGCGCAGCTCTTCGCAGTCTTTTGGCGCGGCCATGGCCGAAGTGGCCAATACGCCGCAGATGACCGCCAAAGCAAAACGTTTCATGTGTGTAGCTCCCTGAATGCATTGCGCACGGGTGTGCGTCTAGGCTGCATAGGCTATAGGACCACATTTATGAAACACGAGTTCTGATTTAACGCAGAACAAAATGAGGGAGGGGGCAAGCCCCCTCCCACACTGTCCAGGGGTTAGTTCAGGAGAGTGGCATCCAGGGTGATGGTTGCATTCAGCACTTTGGACACTGGGCACCCTTCCTTGGCCTTTTTGCTCAGTTCGTCGAACTGCGCCTGGCTGGCGCCTGGAATCTTGGCTTTAAGCACCAGGTGCACAGCGGTAATCGCAAAACCGCCCTCGACCTGGTCGAGTGTCACCTGGGCTTCGGTGTCGATGCTGTCAGCCTTGAGGCCTGCGTCGCCGAGAATCATGGAAAACGCCATGGAGAAGCAGCCGGCGTGGGCCGCACCAATCAGTTCTTCAGGGTTGGTGCCCTTGCCGCCTTCGAAGCGGGCCTTGAAGCCATAGGGCGCTTCGCGCAGCACGCCGGTCTCGGTGGAAATCGAACCCAGGCCAGTCTTCAGATCGCCTTCCCAATGCGCGGATGCCTTTTTAACGATACTCATAGCTTTCTCCTCGAACGGTGATTTTGCGTCAGTAAGGTTCTGAGGATAGACGCCGTCGCAAAGTTCATCTTGTCGGAAAGACCTACCAAATAAGTAGGAAATTGCATGGCTGCTATTGAATCTCGGGTATATGCCCTCATTGCATAGACCATGCACATGAAGCGGCAGGTTTTGGTTCGTCTAAGAAGCCTGCGCCCCTATTGGAGAAGCAGGCTATGAAATCGCTGTCCGACGTGAAGTTCTCGACCCTCGACCTGGTGCCCGTAAGCGCCAACGGCAGTGCGGCGCAATCGTTACGCAATTCCCTGGACCTTGCCCAGCACGTGGAAAAGCTCGGCTATAACCGTTTCTGGGTGGCTGAGCATCATAATATGGACGGTATCGCCAGCTCGGCTACCTCGGTATTGCTGGGCTACCTGGCCGGTGGGACCTCAACTATCCGCGTCGGCTCCGGCGGGGTGATGCTGCCCAACCACGCGCCGCTGGTGATCGCCGAGCAGTTCGGCACCCTGGAGAGCCTGTACCCTGGCCGTATCGACCTGGGCCTGGGCCGCGCGCCCGGTTCCGATCAAATGACCGCCCGCGCCCTGCGCCGTGAACGCTCCGGCAGCGCGGACGACTTCCCGCAAGACGTGGCCGAACTGATGGCCTATCTCGGCCCGCGTACGCCCGATCAGCGGGTGATCGCAGTCCCGGGCACCGGCACCAATGTGCCGGTGTGGTTGCTGGGCTCGAGCCTGTTCAGTGCGCAATTGGCCGGTGAACGTGGCTTGCCCTACGCCTTCGCCTCACATTTCGCACCGCGCCTGATGCATGAGGCGGTTCGGGTGTACCGCAATCACTTCAAGCCTTCGGCGGTGCTGGACAAGCCCTACGTGATGCTCGGCATTCCGCTGGTCGCCGCTGACACCGACGAACAGGCCGACTACCTGGCCACCTCGGTGTACCAGCGCATCCTCGCGCTGATGCGCGGGCAAAGCCTGGTGCAGCGCCCACCGGTAAAAACCATGGACGGCCTGTGGCTGCCCCACGAGAAAGAAGCGGTGGGCAGTTTCCTCGGCCTGGCGATGGTGGGCAGCCCGGCGAAGATCCGCGCCAAACTGGAGGTGCTGATCGAACAGACCGGCGCCGACGAACTGATCTTTACCTGCGACCTGTATGAGCACGCCGACCGGATTCATTCCTACGAGCTGCTGGCGCAGGTGATGAAGGGCTAAACCCCAGGCGAAAAAAAAACCGACGCGCCTGCGTCGGTTTTTTATGTCTGCAACACGGGATTAACCGCGCTTGTAGACGATTTCCTTGGTGCCGCCTTCGCAACTGCCAATCACTTGGCCATCGGCGGCAGCGCCTTTATCCACAACATCCAGCGAATAGTGCTGAACGCCCTTGGCATCAAGCTTTGCCGCGAGTTCGCCTTTGAGCTCTTCACAAGGCTTGCCCGCCGCCAGGGCCGTGCCTGCAATGCTCAACAAACCTACCGCCAACAGAAACTTCTTCATCCGATACTTTCCTTGCGCTGGTCGAAAAGAGCATGCCGACGCTCAGGGCGTCGGCATGCATTGGGTGTAGCGCAGGTTATGGCAATCGGCCAGCGGTCAAAGTTCCGCGCGCCCGATCAACTACTGGCAATTCGGAATCCCACCTTCAGGGTGACCTGATAGTGCGCGACCTTGCCATCCTCGATATGCCCACGGGTTTCAGTCACTTCAAACCATTCCAGATGCTTGAGGCTTTTGCTGGCTTCGGCCAGGGCATTCTGGATCGCATCTTCGATGGTGGTGGTGGATGAGCCCACCAATTCGACTTTCTTGTAGGTGTGATGTTCGCTCATGGTGTTTCTCCTGTAGGTCGTCAATCAAGACTAGCAGTGAATATTCGTACTGCTTGAGGCGACCGCTCGGCCACGAAAGTTCAGATTTAATGCACTTTCTGAAACGGCCGCAGTCGGTATCTACACACGCCACTCAATCACTTCAGGAGATGTCCAAATGGCCAACACTTCTTTACGCAAAGCGTCGCTGGAAAGCATGGAAGCCGAGATTTCGAGCCTGCTCAAATCCCTCGAGAGCCTCAAGGACGACGCATCCGATGAGTCGCGCAAAACGCTGAAGGCCCTGAAAAGCAATGCCGAGAATGCCCTCAAGCACTCGCGCCACCTGATCAGCGACGCGTACGAAGAAAGCAAAGTTAAAATCCGCGAAACCGGCGTTGCCACTCGCGATTACGCACAAGAGCACCCATGGACCACAGCCGGCGTTGCCGTCGGTGCTCTGGGTCTGCTGGCAGCCTACCTGCTGTGCAAACGCGGCGACTAAACAGGTTGGCGCGCCAGCTCAGCCTTGAGCCACTGCGCCAATTGCCCGGCGCGCCCATCTGCGGCGCGCTTGGGTAGCCACAACGCCAGGTGCGCCGGGGTTTCACTGAAGCCCCACGGCGCCACCAGGCGACCCGCGCGCAGGTCCTCCGCCACCAGCGGTTGTGGCGCAATCGCCACGCCCAGTCCTGCCACCGCCGCTTCCAGCAAATAATACAAATGTTCAAAACCCTGGCCGAGTTTCAGCGCGCCGGGCTCGATCCCGTGTTGCTGCGCCCAACTGGGCCAGGCTTGTGGACGTGATGTGGTGTGTAAGAGAGGTTCGCCACGCAAGGCTTGGGCCGGTGCCTGGCGCAGGCGCTCATAGCCGGCGAAGCGTGGACTCATGACGGCGCCGATGCGCTCGCTGGCCAGCTCGAATACCTGCATATCCGCCGGCCAAGGCGGCTCGGCGAATACCAGCAGGGCATCAAGGCCTGGGCGCCTGGGGTCGAGGTCGCCGTCACCGGCCGACAGGTGCAGACGCAAGTCCGGCAAGTCGGCATTCAAGCGCCCCAGACGCGGTATCAACCAGCGCGCCAGCAAGCTGCCCGAGCATCCCAGTACGAAGGGCGCGTCGGCGCTGCGCTGGGTGAGTTCGGCACACACATCGCGCAGACGCTCGAACGCCTCGGCGCTGGCATCGCGTAACCTTGCCCCTGCATCTGTGAGTTTAAGGCCGCGCCCCTCCTTGACGAACAGGCTGACGCCCAAGTGTTCTTCCAGCACTTTCAATTGACGACTGACTGCGCCATGGGTGACATGCAAGTGCTCCGCAGCCTGGCTGACGCTGCTGAGGCGGGCGGTGACTTCAAAGGCGCGCAGCGCATTGAGCGGCGGAAGGTCTCGGCTCATCTGTGAGTTTTCCTGACAGGTTACGGCGATCTTATCGGTTTTCAGCCCAGAGCGGCAGGGGTAGAGTGGTCCTCATTGTTTCCCACACCCCTTTCTTTCCTGGAGCGTCCCATGACTCAGTCCCAGACCGACCTGCGCAACGGCCCCGACGTCAACGGCCTGTTTGGCGCGTTCGGCGGCCGCTACGTCGCTGAAACCCTGATGCCGTTGATCCTCGAGCTGGCCCGTGAATACGAAGCGGCGAAGATCGATCCGGCGTTCAACGAAGAATTGGCCTACTTCCAACGCGATTACGTCGGGCGTCCAAGCCCGCTGTACTTCGCTGAACGCCTGACCGAATTCTGCGGCGGCGCCAAGATCTACCTCAAGCGCGAAGAGCTGAACCACACCGGCGCGCACAAGATCAATAACTGCATCGGCCAGATCCTGCTGGCGCGGCGCATGGGCAAGAAACGCATCATCGCCGAGACCGGCGCCGGCATGCACGGCGTGGCCACTGCCACCGTCGCCGCGCGCTTTGGCCTGCAATGCGTGATCTACATGGGCACCACCGACATCGAGCGCCAACAGGCCAACGTGTTTCGCATGAAGCTGCTGGGCGCCGAGGTGATCCCGGTGGTCGCCGGCACCGGCACCCTGAAGGACGCGATGAACGAGGCCCTGCGTGACTGGGTCACCAATGTCGACAGCACCTTCTACCTGATCGGCACCGTGGCCGGCCCGCACCCGTACCCGGCCATGGTGCGTGATTTCCAGGCCGTGATCGGCAAGGAAACCCGCGACCAATTGCAAGCCCAGGAAGGCCGCCTGCCGGACAGCCTGGTGGCGTGCATCGGCGGCGGCTCCAATGCCATGGGCTTGTTCCACCCGTTCCTGGATGACACCAGCGTCGAGATCATCGGCGTTGAAGCGGCCGGTCATGGCATCGAAACCGGCAAGCACGCCGCCAGCCTCAATGGCGGGGTGCCCGGCGTACTGCACGGCAACCGCACCTTCCTGCTGCAGGACGATGACGGCCAGATCATCGACGCGCACTCGATTTCCGCAGGCCTGGATTACCCCGGCATCGGCCCTGAGCACGCCTGGTTGCACGACATCGGCCGTGTCCAGTACACCTCGGTGACCGACGATGAAGCCCTCGATGCTTTCCACAAATGCTGCCGCCTCGAAGGGATCATTCCGGCGCTGGAAAGCGCGCACGCCCTGGCCGAAGTATTCAAACGCGCACCGACCCTGCCCAAGGAGCACCTGATGGTGATCAACCTGTCCGGCCGAGGCGACAAAGACATGCAGACCGTCATGCACCATATGGAACAGTCCCAGCAGGAGAAACATTGATGAGCCGCCTGCAAACGCGCTTCGCGCAACTCAAAGAGCAGAACCGCGCCGCCCTGGTGACCTTCGTCACCGCCGGCGACCCGGGCTATAACGCCTCGCTGGCCATCCTCAAAGGCCTGCCCGCTGCCGGAGCCGACGTGATCGAGTTGGGCATGCCCTTCACCGACCCGATGGCCGATGGCCCGGCCATCCAATTGGCCAACATCCGCGCGCTGGAGGCCAGGCAGAACCTGGCGAAAACCCTGCAGATGGTCCGCGAGTTCCGCAAAGACAACAACGACACGCCCCTGGTGTTGATGGGCTACTTCAACCCGATCCACAAGTACGGTGTCCCGCAATTCATCACCGACGCCAAGGAAGCGGGCGTAGACGGGCTGATCGTGGTGGACATGCCGCCTGAACATAACGGCGAACTGTGCGATCCGGCCCAGGCGGCGGGTATCGACTTTATCCGCCTGACCACGCCGACCACTGATGACGCACGCCTGCCGACGGTGCTCAACGGCAGCTCCGGCTTTGTGTACTACGTGTCGGTAGCGGGCGTGACCGGTGCCGGCGCGGCCACCCTGGAGCACGTCGAAGAAGCCGTGAGCCGCTTGCGTCGCCATACCGACCTGCCGATCAGTATCGGCTTCGGCATCCGTACTCCGCAGCAAGCGGCGGCCATCGCGCGCCTGGCGGACGGTGTGGTGGTGGGGTCTGCACTGATCGATCACATCGCCAACGCCGACAGCCACCAGCAAGCGATCGATGGCGTATTGAGCCATTGCGCGGCGCTGTCCGAAGGCGTGCGCAACGCACGTCGGTAACTGCACCGGTCCGGATTCTTGCGCTAGGCTTGTGGGGGTGACATGCCGTCACCCCCACAAGCACTTCATGCCTCTTGTCGTCTAACCGCCTCTGCAAGCCCCCCGCAGTTCTTGCCCCCCGGTTGTTAAGTTAGCTGCATCAGAAGTCATCCCTGGCTCTTAAGGAGTACATCATGGCATTTGATCTCATCACGTCTTCAGACCCCCGTCATTCCACCCTGCAGAAAGGCTTCAACCTGCGCTGGCCGTTGGGCAATGTGCAGGGCGAATCGTCGCCCAATGGCGCCAGCCGCATCTACCTCTGCCACAGTACCCAGGACATCGTCGACGCCGCCGCCGAAGCGCTGGCGATCACCCACGGACGTATAACGGTTCGAAGCGGTGGTCACTGTTACGAAGGTTTCGTCGCCAACAAAATGCCCGGCAGCAGCGACGAGGTGTTATCGATCCTGGATATCAGCCCGCTGAACCAGGTGGTCTACGCTGCCGATGGGCAACTGGCTTCCGACCTGGTCCCCGCGCGGCTCGAGCGCTACAGCTTTCGCCTGGAGGCCGGTGCGCAGAATTGGGACGCCTACGTCAGGTTGTACAAGCTGGCCAATAAGACACTGCCGGGCGGCTCATGCTATTCGGTCGGCCTGGGCGGGCATATCTGCGGGGGCGGCTATGGGTTGCTGTCACGCAAGCATGGCCTGGTGTGCGATTGGCTGCACGGTGTGGATATGTTGGTGCCCAATGCACAGGGCACCGGCCTGACCCCCGTGCATGTCTCGCGAGACAGCACAGACCCTGACGAGCTCGACCTCTTCGCGGCCTGCTGCGGCGCCGGTGGCGGTCAGTTCGGCATCATCACCAGCTACTATTTCAAGACGTTGCCCGAGGCGCCGAAGGAAGTGCTCTGGCTGGTGCTGCAATGGGATTGGTCCCTGCTGACCGATAAGTCCAGGCTCGACAACCTGCTTATCGCCTATCAGAACTGGTTCGCCCTCAACCAAAGCAATCCCGATACGTGGGGGTTGGCGACCAAACTGGAGATGCGCCATCCGCACACCGGTAATGTGACCCTGGGCATTCACTACGTCGATCGCGACGGAGGGCTGAAAGACCAGGCGCCCTTTGAAGATTTCGTCGCAAAAATGCTCGATGCCATTGGCCTGCCTGCGACCGAATGCCTGGTGCCGTTTTACGTTGTGCATATGCCAAGCGGCGGCGCCAGCGGACGCGCCATCAAAGCATTGCCCGACGCATTGGCGGCCACGCGACGCCTGGATTGGCTGGTGTGCCAGCAAACCTTGAATGGTTCAGGGGACAATCTGCGCGGGCGCTACAAGTCGGCCTATCAGAAAGGCGAATTCACCCCTCAGGTGCTCCAGGCGATCTGGGACACGCTGCACTGGGACGACCCCGATCAATACCTGACCCAGAGCCTGATACAAATCCAGTCGTTTGGCGGGCGCATCAATGAGGCCACACCGGCGGTTCGCAAAGAGTCGTCGGCCTCACAGCGCTCGTCCTATCTGAAGTGGCAACCGCAGTGCTATTGGCAGGAGGCCGGCGAGGCGGCGGACCAGGCCCACGCCCGATGGATTCAGGGACTGTTTTTCCAGGCGTTCGCCAATGACCAGGGGGTGCCCCTCAATGACCAGTTCGAGGGTTGCTATATCAACTATCCGGACCTGGACATGACTCATGAGGACGGCAACCCGGCCAGGCCGAAAAACCCCTACTGGTACAAGATTTTCGTCCCCGACCTCATGATCGAAAGCCGCCTGCGCCGCACCAAGCGGCATTGGGACCCGCACAACGTGTTCCGTAACGAGATGTCCGTGCCGTGAACAAGTAAGGCAACCCCAGGGCCGATCGTTCCCACGCTCTGCGTGGGAATGCCTCAGGGTCGCCTTGTTTCACAGCTCAATCCGCTCGACCTTGCCCACCAGCAGCACGTAGGAAAGCGCGCCAAGCAGCGCCAGCACCGCGATATAGGTAATGGCCGGCGCAAACGAATCACCGCTGGCAAGAAATCCAATCACGATCGGCGTAGCAATCGCCGACAGGTTGCCGATGAAGTTGAACACGCCACCGGTCAGCCCCAACAAACGAGCAGGTGCCAGCGTGGATACCAGCGACCAGGTGATCGACGCCAGCCCATTGCCGAAGAACGCCAGCGCCAGGAATGCGATCACCCAGGCGGTGGAGTCCACGTAGTTGGCGCCGATGATCGCGGTGGAAATCAGCAGCCCGCCGATGATCGGCAACTTGCGCGCAAAGCCTACCGACGCGCCCCGGCGAATCAGCCAGTCGGAAAAAATCCCGGAGCACAGAACACCGACGAACGCCGCCAGAAACGGCAGTGAGGCGAGCAGACCGGACTTGATGAAGTCCATACCGCGATACTTCACCAGATAGGTCGGGAACCAGGTCAGGAAAAACCACAGGGTGGAATTCAGGCAGAACTGCCCAAGGTAGATGCCCCACAACTTGCGCTTGCTCAGCACAATGCCCAGGTCAACCCAGCTGAACGGTGCCTTGCTGGCTTTTTCCTGCATATCCACCAGGCCACCGCCGTCACGGATCAACTGGATTTCCGCCGCGTTGGCGCCCTTGAAATCCTTGGGCTCGCGGTACACCGCGTACCAGATCAGCGCCCATAAAATGCCGACGCCACCGGTGGCGACGAACACCATGTGCCAGCCGAATGCATGTTGCAGCCAGGCCAGCACGGGGGTGAGAAACGCCAGCCCGACGAACTGCCCGGAGGTGTAGACGCCAATCGCCGTGGCGCGCTCGCGCTCGGGAAACCAGGTGGTCACGACCCGGCTGTTGATCGGGTAGGCCGGGGCCTCCAGGGCACCGACGGCCATGCGCAACACAAACAACGCAATGAAGCTGGCGGCAAAGCCGAGCATGACGGTGGCGATGGACCACAGCAGCAGGGCGGCGGTGTAGAGAATGCGCGGGGGCACACGGTCGACCAACCAGCCGCCAGGGATCTGCATCGCGGCGTAGGTCCAGCCGAACGCCGAGAAAATCAGCCCGACATGGACCGGGTCAATGCCCAGCTCGCTGGTCAGCGCGGGAGCGGCAATCGACAGGTTGCTGCGGTCGAGGTAGTTGATCACCACGGTGATGAACAGCAGCACCATGATAAAGAAGCGCTTTCGGCTAGGCGTGACTACAGGAGCCTGTCCGGTGAGGGATTCAGGGTGCATGGGGAAGTGCCTCTTTTTATGTTTATTGAGGTCTGAAACTGAGCTGTCTGAAAAAACCGAATCAAATGTGGGAGGGGGCTTGCCCCCGATGGCGGTGGAACAGCCAATACATCGGTGGATGACACACCGCAATCGGGGGCAAGCCCCCTCCCACATTTTTACCGCGTTTCTTCAGGGCGACATCACCACTCGGCGAAACTGCCGTCGGCATGGCGCCAGATCGGGTTGCGCCAGCGGTGGCCGATGGCCGCGCGCTCGACCACGTATTCCTCGTTGATCTCGATGCCCAGGCCCGGCCCGTTGGGGATCTTCACAAAGCCCTGGTCATAGTCGAATACGCCCGGGTCGCGCACATAATCGAGCAGGTCGTTGCTCTCGTTGTAATGGATGCCCAGGCTTTGTTCCTGGATAAACGCGTTGTAGCACACAGCGTCCAATTGCAGACACGCCGCCAGGGCAATCGGGCCCAGCGGGCAGTGCAGGGCCAGGGCCACGTCGTAGGCTTCGGCCATGTTGGCGATCTTGCGGGTTTCGGTGATGCCGCCGGCGTGGGACGCATCCGGCTGGATGATGTCGACATAGCCTTCACTGAGCACGCGCTTGAAATCCCAGCGCGAGAACAGGCGCTCACCCAGGGCAATCGGGGTGCTGGTCAGGGGGGCCAGTTCCTTGAGGGCTTCGTAGTTTTCGCTGAGCACCGGTTCTTCGATGAACATCAGCTTGTACGGGTCCAGTTCCTTCATCAGCACCTTGGCCATGGGCTTGTGCACGCGGCCATGAAAATCGACGCCAATGCCGACATTAGGGCCGACCGCATCGCGCACGGCAGCGACGTTGGCCAGGGCCAGGTCGACTTTTTCGAAGCTGTCGACGAACTGCAGCTCTTCGGTGCCGTTCATTTTCACCGCAGTGAAACCACGGGCCACAGCCTCTTTGGCCGCGCGGGCCGTGTCGGCCGGGCGGTCGCCACCAATCCACGAATACACACGGATCTTGTCACGCACCTGGCCGCCCAGCAGGTCGCTGACGGACACGCCCAGGGCCTTGCCCTTGATGTCCCACAACGCCTGGTCGATACCGGCGAGGGCGCTCATGTGCACAGCGCCACCGCGGTAGAAACCGCCGCGATAGAGCACGGTCCAGATGTCTTCGATATTGCGTGGGTCTTTGCCGATCAGGTAGTCGGACAATTCTTCAACGGCAGCGGCCACGGTGTGGGCGCGACCCTCAACCACGGGCTCACCCCAGCCGGTGACGCCCTGGTCGGTTTCGACCTTGAGGAAGCACCAGCGCGGCGGGACGATGAAGGTCGTCAGTTTGGTGATTTTCATCTGTTGTCTCTCTTATAGATGCAGCGCCAGCAGGCGCGGAACTTGAACTCAGCTCAGGGCTTTCCAGGCCGCGACATAAGCCTGGGCGCGGCTCGCAACCTGCTCTACGCTCATACCCGGTTTGAACAATCCGGAGCCCAGCCCGAAGCCCTTGGCGCCGGCGTCGGTGAACACTTGCATGTTGTCCGGCGTGATACCGCCCACCGGCAGCAGCAACGTGCCCGCCGGCAATACCGCAAGCCACGCCTTGATCACCGCCGGGGCCATTTGCTCGGCCGGGAACAGTTTCAATACGTCGGCGCCTTCGGCCAGTGCGGCAAAGGCTTCGGTCGGCGTGGCGACGCCCGGCGACAGATACAGGCCCGCCGCTTTCGCCGCCCGCAATACCCTGGCATCGCTGTGGGGCATCACGATCACCTGGCCGCCGGCGGCCTTGACCTGCTCGACCTGCTCGGGCGTCAGCACCGTACCGGCACCAATCAGGCAATCGGCGGGCAGGCTGTCGCGCAGGGTGCGGATGCTGGTGTAGGGGTCCGGCGAGTTAAGCGGTACTTCGATGACGCGAAAACCGGCCTGGTACAGCGCCTGGCCGACGGCTTCGGCTTCGTCCGGGCGCACGCCGCGCAGAATCGCGATCAGACCGTTTTGTGCGAGTGCTGTTTTAAGCATGTCAGGCCTCCGTTACAGGTTGAGTGAGCCCGGCCGCCACGGCCAGTTGCCACAAACCGCGCTCGCTGGCGGCCTGCGCCAGGCTGACGTCGGTGAAGCCGCACAGCGCGAGGGCACGTTGATAGCGAGCGCAGAGGGGGGCGGCACCGACCAGGACGATCGGCTTGGGTTTTGCGCTGTCGGGTAAACCGGCCAGTTCATGACCGATCAGCAGGCCGGACAGGTAGTCGGGCTGCTGCTCGGGCGTCAGTTGGGCAGTCAGGCCAAGGGTGCGGGCACTGAACAGCGTCGAGAGCACGCCGCGCCGGCCATCTGCCGAAAGAGCCACATGCACGCCGCGGTCAAACGCCTCGGTCTGGAAATGTTCCGATGATTGCTGGGTACGCCCCAGGATGCTGTGCTGGCTCAAGACGGCGAACAGCTCACCGGTCATGAAGGTGTCGAAGTGAGTGATACAGCCTTCGACGACCTCGACCCATTTGGAATGGCTGCCCGGCAGGCCAATCAATACGTCGCTCGCAAGCCCGTGCAGCACACCGAGCACCTGGGTTTCTTCGCCGCGCATCACATTGGGCAGGCCGACCTGTTCGATCACGCCCGGCACGATATGCACATCAACCCCACGCACGCTGCGCACCTTATGCAGCGCCTGCCCCAGGCTCGCCACATCCACCGGGGTGTTGCGGTAAGCCGCTTCGCTCCAGCCCTGTGCGCTGCCGACCATGCCGCAGGCAATCACCGGCAGGTCGGGCTGGGCGTCGAGCCAGTCCCCACAGGCGCTATCGAAGGCCAGCTCGAAACCATTGCTGCAGCGCACGCCTGCAATGTCACGCGGTTCGCTGGGCAAATGCATGATGCCCGACGCCAGTGAGCGTCGTTCCAGCACCACGCCGGCGGGGCCTAGTTTGTAAGCACGAAGGGAGCTGGTTCCCCAATCGAGCGCGATCAATTGCGCCTGCATCGCTTCACCTGAAATGAGTGGGTGCTGAAAAAAGCAGATGGGCGAATATAAACCTAAGCTTTGTAATATCTCAATATATAAATATCAGTCCCATATATTGGGAGAATAACGCGAAAAATCATACATCTTCCTGGGAAAATGAGCATTGCATTAGCTTGGAAAGCGCCGGGCCTAGACCGCAATCGATGGCAGGGCCAGCCCGGTCAATGACTGCGCACTGCCGGCCTGCTCCGCCAGCAGCCAATCGACAAACCGTTCGACCAACTGCCCGCGACGCTTGCGCTGGGGCTGCACCACGTAATAGCCGAAGCGCGAGACCACCGTCTCGCTGATCGGTCTGCACAGCCAGTTCTGCTCCAGCAGGTTATCCACCAGGTGGCGCCAGCCGATCGCGACGCCCTGGCCGGCAATAGCCGCCTGAATCAGCAGCGTGTAATTGTCGAAACGCAACTGGCCAGGGGTGGGCGCGGCGCTGATACCCAGCTCGCGAAACACACCGGCCCAATCGAACCAATGGCGATTGTTTTCCTGACGCAAGTGCAGCAGGGGGTAGTCCGGCAGGGTCTGCACCGTCAGCGCAGTGGCCTGGTTCTTGAGCCACTGGGGGCTGCACACCGGGAACACTTCCTCATTGAACAACCAAAGGCTGTCGCCTTGCTTGAAGCGTCCATCGCCAAACAGCACGGCCACGTCGATGTCGCTGCGCAGGCTGGCGTGGTTGCGCTCGCTGGTCACCAGGCTCACGTCAACCTGCGGGTTGGCCTCGTGGAACCGATGCAGGCGCGGCATCAGCCAGTAGGCGGCAAAGGCGAAGTCGGTGGCCACTTGCAGCACTTCGTGCTGGTCCTGCCGGGTGACGGTGCTCAGGCCCAGGTTGATGGTTTGCAGGCCGGCCTGCACGTGTTCGAACAGCAGGGCGCCGGCGTCGGTCAATTCGATGCCACGGTAGATGCGATCGAACAAGCGGATCGCCAACTGCTCTTCAAGCCGTTTGATCTGCTGGCTGATGGCCGGTTGGGTGGTGCCCAACTCCATCGCGGCGGCGGTAAAACTGCGCTGCCGCGCAGCCGCTTCGAACGCGCGCAGCAGGTCGAGGGAGAGGTCACCCAGCGCTTCATACATAAGCTGTGCTTATCCTAGGTATTGTTATTCATGGGCTTTACCACGTTTTTCATGGGCCGCATGCTCAGTGGCATAAACACCGCCTATGGAATGCCGAGAAACCATGAAGCGCAAGAACATTCTTTTCATCATGGCCGATCAAATGGCCGCGCCGCTGCTGCCGTTCTACGGACCTTCCCCGATCAAGCTGCCCCACCTGAGCCGCCTCGCCGAACAGGGCGTGGTCTTCGACGCCGCCTACTGCAACAGCCCGCTGTGTGCGCCTTCGCGCTTCACGCTGGTCAGCGGCCAGTTGCCGAGCAAGATAGGCGCCTACGACAACGCGGCGGATTTCCCCGCCGATGTGCCGACCTATGCCCACTACCTGCGTCGCCTCGGCTACCGCACGGCGCTGTCGGGCAAGATGCATTTCTGCGGTCCCGACCAGTTGCACGGCTATGAAGAGCGCCTGACCAGCGACATCTACCCGGCGGACTATGGTTGGGCGGTGAACTGGGATGAGCCGGATGTACGCCCCAGCTGGTATCACAACATGGCTTCGGTGCTGCAAGCCGGACCCTGTGTGCGCACCAACCAGCTGGACTTCGACGAAGAGGTGGTGTTCAAGGCCCGGCAATATCTGTTCGATCATATCCGCGAGGACGGCGAGCAACCGTTCTGCCTGACCGTGTCGATGACCCATCCCCATGACCCGTACACCATTCCCAAACCGTTCTGGGACCTGTACGAGGACAGCGACATTCCCTTGCCTGCAACGCCGGCCCAGGGCGATCTCGACCCGCACTCCCAGCGTCTGCTCAAGGTCTACGACCTGTGGGACAAGCCGCTGCCTGTGGATAAGATCCGCGATGCACGGCGTGCCTATTTCGGCGCGTGCAGCTACATCGACAGCAATGTCGGCAAGCTGCTGCAAACCCTGGAAGACACCGGCCTGGCCGATGACACCATCATCATCTTCTCCGGCGACCACGGCGACATGCTGGGCGAGCGCGGCCTCTGGTACAAAATGCACTGGTTCGAAATGGCCGCCCGCGTGCCGCTGTTGATCAGTGCGCCGGGGCAATTTGCGGCGCGCCGTGTGACCCAGGCCGTCTCGACCGCCGACCTGTTGCCCACCCTGGTGGAGTTGGCCGGCGGCGAGCTGGACCCGCGCCTGCCCCTGGATGGCCGTTCGCTGCTGCCACATTTGCAAGGCGAGGGCGGGCACGACGAAGTGTTTGGCGAATACATGGCCGAAGGCACCATCAGCCCGCTGATGATGATTCGCCGGGGCGCCTACAAATTCATCTACAGCGAAGACGACCCTTGTCTACTGTTCGATGTACACAACGACCCGCACGAGCGGGAGAACCTCAGCCAGTCACCGGAGCACCGGCCACTGTTCGAGGCGTTTTTAAACGAGGCGCGGGCCAAGTGGGACATCCCGGCGATCCACCAACAGGTGCTCGCCAGCCAACGCCGCCGTCGCCTGGTGTTCCAAGCACTGACCCAGGGCAAACTCAAGAGCTGGGATCACCAGCCACTGGTGGACGCCAGTCAGCAGTACATGCGCAACCATATCGACCTCGACGACCTGGAGCGCAAGGCACGTTATCCACAACCCTGCCAACACTAAAAAATACAGAGGGAAGGCCATGCAAAAGTTAACGGTAGTGCTGGGCATCCTGGCGTTGAGCAGCGCCAATGCATTTGCGGACTCAAGTTGCGAAACGGTGAAAATGGCCGATCCCGGCTGGAGCGACATTGCGGCGACCAACGCCATCACCGGTTTTCTGCTGACCGGCATGGGCTACACGCCCAAGGTCGACACCCTGGCCGTGCCGATTACCTTTGGCGGGCTCAAGGATGGCCAGGTTGACGTGTTCATGGGCAACTGGATGCCGGCGCAGCAAGGCTTCTATGACAAGTTCGTGGCCAATGGCGATGTCGTACAGTTGGCGAAGAACCTCGACGGCACCGAGTTCACCCTCGCCGTGCCGGACTACGTGTGGGACGCGGGCGTGCATGATTTTGCCGACCTGAATAAATTCGCCGACCGATTCGGCAAGAAGATCTACGGCATCGGCTCCGGCGCGCCGGCGAATATCTCGCTGCAGGAGATCATCAAGAAGAATGACTTTGACCTCGGCCAGTGGAAGCTGGTGGAGTCGAGTGAACAGGCGATGCTCGCCGAAGTTTCGCGAGCGGTGAAGAAACAGCGCTTCGTCACCTTCCTCGGCTGGACGCCGCACCCCATGAACGTGCAACTGAAAATGCACTACCTCACAGGCGGCGAGCAGTATTTTGGCAGCACCGGCAGTGTCTACACCTTGACCCGCAAGGGCTACGCGCAAGCCTGCCCGAATGTGGGGAAACTGCTGACCAACCTGAGTTTCACCCAGGACATGGAGAACAGCATCATGGCTGACGTGGCCAACAACAAGGTCAGCAATGCGGATGCCGCGAAGGCCTGGATCAAGGCCAATCCGGCGGTGTTGGACAAGTGGCTGGAGGGCGTGAAAACCCTGGATGGCAAGGATGCGTTGGCAGCGGTAAAAGCCAACCTCTAAAGATCACACTCGTGATCGTTCCCACGCTCCGCGTGGGAATGCATCCCTGGACGCTCTGCGTCCGCTTTCAAACCCGTGACGCGGAGCGTCACAAGAGGCATTCCCACGCAGAGCGTGGGAGCGATCACTGGCAGCCTGATACTCTGGCTCAAACCTTTCTACCCGAGCCTGCGATGTCCCGGCCCAACCGCTACACACTGTTCCCTTTCCTCAGTTGGCTGCCGTGCCAAACCCGCGCCAGCGTTGGCCGGGACGCCATCGTCGGCCTCAGCGGCGCCGTACTCGCGCTGCCACAGTCGATTGCCTACGCACTGATTGCCGGGCTCCCACCGGAATACGGGCTGTACGCGGCCATCATTCCGGTGTTGATCGCGTGCCTGTGGGGCTCGTCCTGGCACCTGATCTGCGGTCCTACGGCGGCAATTTCCATTGTGCTCTACGCCAGTATCAGCCCGCTGGCGGTGCCGGGTTCCCAGGATTACATCACCTTGATCCTGCTGCTGACCGTCCTCGCCGGTGTGTTCCAATGGTTGCTGGGCCTGCTGCGCTTCGGCGCGCTGGTGAATTTCGTCTCCCATTCCGTGGTGCTCGGTTTCACTCTTGGTGCCGCGGTGGTCATCGCTCTGGGGCAGTTGCCCAACCTGCTGGGGCTGGACCTGCCGAGCCAGGCCACCGCGATCAACAGCCTGCTGGCGCTGCTCGAGCATGCCGGCGAGTGGGACCGCGCCTCGCTCATCCTGGGCCTGGGCACCTTGCTGGTCGGCGCACTGCTCAAATACCTGGTGCCACGTTGGCCGAGCCTGTTGATCGCCCTGGCCCTGGGCAGCCTCGCCACATGGCTGTGGCCGGCGCTGTTCGGGCAGGTGGCGTTGGTCAGTTCGTTCATCGGCAAGCTGCCACCCTTGCGCCCGTTGCCCATGGACCTGGACACGATCCTGCGCCTGCTGCCGAGCGCTGTGGCGGTGGGCATGCTGGGGCTGGTGACCAGCCTGTCGATTGCCCGCTCACTGTCGGCCCGTTCGCAGCAACTGCTCGACGCCAATCAGGAAGTTCGCGCCCAGGGTTTATCCAATATCGTCGGCGGATTTTTCTCCGGCTATCTGTCGGCAGGTTCGTTCACCCGCTCCGGGCTCAGTTATGAGGCGGGTGCCCGCTCGCCATTGGCCGGCGTGTTTTCCGCGCTCTGGGTGGCGCTGTTTGCGCTGTTTGGCGCAGGGTTGATCGCGCACATTCCGATCCCGAGCATGGCGGCAAGTATCCTGTTGATCTGCTGGGGGCTGGTGGACCACCGCGGCATCCGTGCGTTGTACCGCGTGAGCCGCGCCGAATTCGCGGTGATGGCGCTGACGTGTGTGGCGACCTTGCTGCTGGAGCTGCAAACGGCCATTTATGCCGGGGTGCTGGCGTCGCTGTTTTTCTACCTCAAGCGCACCTCGCAACCCCGGGTGCAGCAATGGCGCGACGGTGACGAGGATGTCCTGCGCGTGGGTGGCTCGATCTTTTTTGGCGCCAGCCACTACCTGCAGGTGCGCCTGCAACGCTTGCAGGGCGAGCGGGTGGTGATCGAGGCGCAGCAGATCAACTTTATCGACTACTCCGGGGTAGAGATGCTGCACCAGGAAGCGCGGCGGTTGGCGGGGTTGGGGCGTAGCCTGACCTTGCGCGGGGCCCGGCCGCAGGTGGTTGAAGAGTTGAAGAAGCTGGAAGGCGCCGAAAACTGCCCCATCCATTTCGAAGACTGAACACGGTCAAAACTGTGGGAGGGGGCTTGCCCCCGATAGCGGTGCTTCAGCCAACACATGGGTAGCTGACAGACCGCCATCGGGGGCAAGCCCCCTCCCACATTTGGATATATGTCAGGCCAACTGGCGGCGCAGCTCGGCCAGTACCGGCGCCGACTCCGGGCGTACGCCGCGCCACAGAAAGAACGCTTCGGCCGCCTGCTCAACCAGCATGCCCAATCCATCCATCGCTACCGCCGCACCCCGCTCATCGGCCCAGCGACAGAAGGCGGTCGGCGCCTTGGCGTACATCATGTCGTAGCAGAACGTCTTGCCCGGTTCGATCAAACTGCCCGCAATCGGCGGTACGTCGCCTGACAAGCTGGCGGACGTGGCGTTGATAATCACGTCCACCGGCTCACGCAGCCAGTCGAAACCACTGGCGGACACCGGCCCCAGGTCATTGAACAGCTCGGCCAGGCCTTCGGCTTTTTCCACGGTGCGGTTGGCAATGATCAGTGAGGCGGGTTTTTCGGCCAGCAACGGTTCCAACGCGCCGCGTACCGCGCCACCGGCGCCCAGCAGCAGGATGCGCTTGCCTTGCAGGTCCAGCCCGGCGTTGACCTTGAGGTCGCGCACCAGGCCTGCGCCGTCAGTGTTATCACCGAGCAACGTGCCATCGGCCAGCTTGCTCAGGGTATTCACCGCGCCGGCGCGTTGGGCGCGCTCGCTGAGGGTGTCGGCCAGCCGGAAAGCGTCTTCCTTGAACGGCACGGTGACATTCGCCCCACGGCCGTGTTGAAAGAACTCACGGGCACAGCCGATGAAGTCCTCCAGCGGCGCGAGCAGTGTGCTGTAGTCCATCTGCTCGCCGGTCTGCTCGGCGAACAGGCGGTGAATCAACGGTGACTTGCTGTGGCCGATAGGGTTGCCGAAGACGACATAGCGATCCATCACACTGCCGCCTTGGGCGCAGTCAGGCCGAGCCAGTCGCGGTCCTGCAGGAAATAGTCGGTAAGGCGCGCTTCTTCGCTCCCGGCCTCGGCTTTCCAGTCGTAGCTCCAGCGCACCTGCGGCGGCAGCGACATCAGGATCGACTCGGTACGCCCGCCCGACTGCAGGCCGAACAGGGTGCCACGGTCATAGACGAGGTTGAACTCAACGTAGCGGCCCCGGCGGAACTCCTGGAACTGACGCTGCTGTTCGGTATAAGCCATCGCCTGGCGGCGCTGCATGATCGGCAGGTAGGCGTCGATGTAGGCATCACCGATGGCGCGGATGAAGGCAAAGCAGGTGTCGAAGCCCCATTCGTTCAAGTCATCGAAAAACAGGCCGCCGATGCCACGCGGCTCGTTGCGGTGCTTGATATGGAAATAGCTGTCGCACCAGGCTTTATAACGCGGGTAAACGTCCGCACCGAACGGCGCACAGGCCTGCTCGGCCACGCGATGCCAGTGGATGCAGTCTTCGTCGTTGCCGTAATAAGGCGTCAGGTCAAAGCCTCCGCCAAACCACCACACCGGCTCTTCGCCTTCCTTTTCAGCAATGAAAAAGCGCACATTGGCGTGGGAAGTCGGTATGTGCGGGTTATGGGGATGGATCACCAGCGATACGCCCAGCGCCTCGAAGCCGCGACCGGCCAGTTCAGGGCGATGGGCACTGGCGGACGGGGGCAAGCCGCTGCCAAACACGTGGGAAAAATTGACGCCGCCTTTTTCGATGACCGACCCGTTTTCAATCACACGGGTGCGACCGCCACCACCGGCAGGCCGGGTCCAGGCGTCTTCGATAAAGCGCGTGTCCGTTTCGAAGGTTTCCAGGGCACTGCAAATACGGTCTTGCAGGTCGAGCAGGTAGGCTTTTACAGCCTCGGTGCGAGTAGTCATGGCATCACCTTGAATCGGGCAAAGCTACGCGAGGCCATTGGGCGTCGGCGGCAAATGGGCGCACAGGATACCACCGCACCTCGTGTCGTCGCAGTTGACGAAGATCAAGCTTAGGAGTCCGATAGGGGCCTTCGTTTATTCGACCCAAGGAGAAGGTAGATGGCCAAACGTATCCAGTTCAGCGCCCATGGTGGCCCCGATGTGCTTGAGTATGTGGACTACACGCCGGCGGAGCCTGGCCCACAACAGGTTCGGGTGCGCAACGAAGCCATTGGCCTGAACTTCATCGACACGTATTTTCGCAGCGGCCTCTACGCGCCACCGTCCTTGCCCTCGGGCCTGGGCGCCGAAGGCGCCGGTGTGGTCGATGCCGTAGGCAGTGAAGTCAGCCAATTCCAGGTCGGCGACCGCGTGGCCTATGGCAGCGGTCCGCTCGGCGCCTACAGCCAGTTGCATGTATTGCCTGCGGCCAACCTGGTGCATCTGCCGGATGAAATCAGCTTCGAACAGGCCGCCGGTGCCATGCTCAAGGGCCTGACCGTACAGTACCTGCTGCGCCAGACCTATGAGCTGAAGGGCGGCGAAACCATTCTGTTCCACGCCGCCGCAGGCGGTGTGGGCTCCCTGGCTTGCCAATGGGCCAAGGCGCTGGGCGTGAAATTGATCGGCACGGTGAGCTCACCGGAGAAAGCCGCCGTGGCCAAATCCCTCGGCGCCTGGGAAACCATCGATTACAGCAAGGAAAATGTCGCACAGCGCGTGCTGGAATTGACTGACGGTAAAAAGGTGCCCGTGGTGTATGACGGCGTTGGCAAGGACACTTGGCTGACGTCGCTGGACAGCGTCGCACCGCGAGGCCTGGTGGTGAGTTTCGGGAATGCGTCGGGCGCGGTGGACGGGGTGAACCTGGGGATTCTGTCGGCGAAGGGCTCGCTGTATGTCACGCGGCCGACGCTGGCGACCTACGCGAGCAACCCGAAGGACTTGCAGGCGATGGCCGATGACCTGTTCTCGATGATCAAGAGCGGCAAGGTGCGCATTGATATCAACCAGCGCTATGCACTGGCGGATGCGGCGAAGGCGCAGACCGAGTTGTCCGGGCGGCGCACGACCGGTTCAACCATCCTGCTGCCTTAAGAAAGCCATCGGGGGCAAGCCCCCTCCCACCCTTGACCGAGGTGTCTCGACGAACACCGATCAAATGTGGGAGGGGGCTTGCCCCCGATAGGCGCGACTCGGTCTCAGGACGGTCGCACCACATCCCCCGTCGCCAGGTCACGGATCAGGCTCGGGTTCTTGCGTCCACCCAGGGCGCCGCCCAGTACAAGGTCCACCTGCCCGCGGAAATACTGCTCCACCCGAATCCGCGTACGTGCGGCCGGGCGGCCCTGGGGGTTGGCCGACGTGGAAATCAACGGCCCGACCTGGGCGCACAAATCCCGTACCAGCGGATGGTCACTGACCCGCAGCGCCACGGTGTCATGCACCCCCGTGACCCATTCCGGCAGCAAGTCCTGGTGGGGCACCAGCCAGGTATTCGGCCCAGGCCAGGTGCTGGCCATGCGCTCGATCCAGGTGTCGGGAAAGTCTTCGAACAGGAAGTCGAACTGGCGGATATTATCGGCCACCAGGATCAGGCCCTTATCCACTGAGCGATTCTTGATCGCCAGCAAACGGTCCACCGCTGCTTCATTCCACGGGTCGCAGCCCAGGCCCCAGACCGCTTCGGTCGGATAGGCAATCACCGCACCTGCGCGAATTTCTCGTGCAGCTTCCAGCACACGCCACCTGTTGACCATTGTTTACTCTCCGAACTAAAGCTCTGGGCAGTTTACCGATCTTCGTTGCAAAACCCAGCTACAACCGTTCGCCACGCGCAAGCCAGCGCCCACTTTCACAGATCACCCGGCCTTCGAGTTCCAACTCGGTAAGGCTCGCCAGCACCTGGGCCAGCGGCCGTCCACTGGCAAGCGCCAGGGCTTCGCTGGTGTGCGGGGCCGCGTGCAACAGCGCCACCAGCGGATGCACAACCGGTACCGGGGCCGGGCGTGACAACGCCTGCCAACCGCGCAAGCCTTCAAGAATGTGCTCGATGGTTTCCACCAGCACCGCGCCATCGCGGATCAACTGATGACAGCCCTTGGCCGCCGGATGATGGATGGAACCCGGAATGGCGTACACCTCGCGTCCTTGTTCCGCCGCCAGCCGTGCGGTAATCAGCGAACCGCTGGCGATGCTGGCTTCCACCACCAGGACCCCCAGGGACAAACCGCTGATAATCCGATTGCGCCGTGGAAAGTTACCGGCCTGGGGTGGCGCGTCCAGTGGAAACTCGGAAACCACGGCGCTGCCCTGGTCAATCATGGTCGCGGCCAGCTTCCTGTGGCGCTGTGGATAAAGTTTTTCCAGACCGGTGCCGAGCACACCGATGGTATGACCGCCCACGTCCAATGCCGCCTGATGGGCCGCGCCATCGATACCCAACGCAAGGCCGCTGGTGATGACAAAACCGGCGCTTGCCAGGCTGCGCGAAAAGGCGGCGGCGGTGTCCATGCCGGGGCGCGAAGCACGACGACTGCCGACCACGGCCAACTGCGGTTTTTCCAGCAGCGATGGGTCGCCGGCAACGAATAACAGCGGCGGAGCGCCCTCTGTCTGGCCGAGCAGCGCAGGGTAATCGGGCTGGTCCCACATCAGTAAATGCTGGCCAGGGCGGGCCAGCCAGGCCAATGCCGCACTGGCCCCATCACGAATATCCACACTGCGCCGGGCATCGGCACTGACGGCCGGCAACCCGAGCGCGCGCCAGGCGCTGGCAGGGGCACTGATGGCTTTCGACGCAGAACCGAACGCCTCGATCAACCGGTGAAAACGCCTGGGACCCAGTTCCGGCAACCGGTGCAAGCGCAGCCGGGCTTCCAGCTCTGCCGGGGAAATTTGATTGCTGTTTATCGGAAACATCTGATCATCCTTGATCGCAACAAGCTGTGGATAACTCTGTTGGTAACTTATTTAGCAGGCTATTTATTGCGATTGATCGTCAGTCTCGAAACGATCCATCACGGCCAGCGGGCGGGACGCGCTGAGAACCAGGGCGTAGCTGAGTTTTTCATAGGTGCGAAACACCAGCAGGGTGCCGGCACGCACATCCGGGAGTCGCGTCGGGGCCCCTGTCAGCGCGTCGCGCACCGAGGCGCCGGCCCTGATCACCGTGAGCAATTGGCCTTCGACCACACCGTCCCGGCGCCCCTTGTTCAAGGTCACCGCATCCAGCACGCCGATCTGTGTGACGCCCTTGGGAATGTCGATGATGTGGCCTTCAACAAAGGGGGCGGATGCAGGCGTTTGCAGATTGGCCAGGTCCACGCCAGGTTCGGCGCGCAGCAAGCGGTCGCCTGGGCGCACTTCCTGGGTAACCCTTTGCACGGCCAGGGTGGTGAGATCATCGCTCAGCACAAAGCGCGCGGTGCCGATGTCGTCGGCATTGATTCCAAGCAGTTCGCGGGTGTCGGGGTCGGTATAGACCTTGCCTCGGCGGAAGATCCCGTAGTTCGGCTGGGTCGGGTCCAGACTGCCCCTGGCGTAGACGCGCTCGCCGTTGGCGCCCAGCACGCGCCCACCTTCGGCGGCGACGATATAGGGTGCGTTATCCAGGTCCTCGGGGGAATCGAGCAGGCGGTTGTGCAGCAGGAAGCCCTGTATGGCCTTTTGCGTGACAGGGTCCAGGCGCTGGCCGGGCTGTGGAATCAGCGCCATGGCCAGCGGGGCCCACAGCAGCAAGACGAGTAGCGATTTCCTCATGGGGTCAATCTCCTTTATTATGTACGTTCGCGTGAAACGCCATAGCCTTCGCGGCTTTCGAACGTTTCACACCGGCTGCCTGGGTCCATCCCACCGCCGATTTGCCTCTACCTCACATGTGCAGCAATTACGCTTATGGCTATTTTGAACATCCTCGAATTTCCCGACTCGCGCCTGCGCACGATCGCCAAGCCGGTGGCCGTAGTGGACGACAAGGTTCGTCAGTTGGTCGATGACATGTTTGAAACAATGTATGAAGCCCCGGGCATCGGCCTCGCCGCGACCCAGGTCAACGTGCATCTGCGCGTCGTGGTCATGGACCTGTCCGAAGATCGCAGCGAACCCCGGGTGTACATCAACCCCGAGTTCGAACCGCTGACCGACGAGATGGGCGAATACCAGGAAGGTTGCCTGTCGGTGCCGGAGTTCTACGAGAACGTCGAACGCCCATTGCGCGTGAAGATCAAGGCCCTGGACCGCGACGGCAAGCCGTTCGAGCTGATTGCCGAAGGCCTGTTGGCGGTGTGCATCCAGCACGAGTGCGACCACCTCAACGGCAAGCTGTTTGTCGATTACCTGTCCACGCTCAAACGTGACCGGATCAAGAAGAAGCTGGAAAAAAAGCATCGCCAGCAAGCTTGATGCCCTCCTTCCAAAGGCTTGCTGCGGCAAGCCTTTTTCTTTTGTGACTGCTTTTAACGAGAACTCCGATGACCGAGCCACTGCGCATTGTTTTTGCCGGTACACCCGAATTTGCCGCCGAACACCTCAAGGCGCTGCTTGCCAGCCCCTATGAAATCGTCGCGGTGTACACCCAGCCGGATCGCCCGGCCGGGCGCGGGCAAAAACTGATGCCCAGCCCGGTCAAGCAGCTGGCGCTTGAGCACAACATCACCGTGCTGCAACCACCGACCCTGCGCAATGCGGATGCCCAGGCCGAACTGGCCGCGCTCAAGCCGGACCTGCTGGTCGTGGTCGCCTACGGCTTGATCCTGCCCCAGGCCGTACTCGATATCCCACGCCTGGGCTGCATCAACAGCCACGCTTCGTTGCTGCCACGCTGGCGCGGAGCGGCGCCGATCCAGCGCGCGGTGCAAGCTGGCGACAGCGAAAGCGGCGTGACGGTCATGCGCATGGAAGCAGGGCTGGACACCGGCCCGATGCTGCTCAAAGTCACCACACCGATCACTGCCCAAGACACCGGCGGCAGCCTGCACGATCGCCTGGCTGAAATGGGGCCGCCGGCCGTCATCCAGGCCATCGCCGGTCTTGCTGCCGGCACCCTGGAAGGCGAGGTGCAGGACGACAGCCTCGCCACCTACGCGCACAAACTGAACAAAGACGAAGCCCGCATCGACTGGAGCCGCCCGGCCGTGGAGCTTGAGCGCCTGGTACGTGCGTTCAACCCATGGCCTGTCTGCCACAGCACGCTCAACGGCGAAGCCTTGAAAGTATTGGCCGCGACCCTGGCCGAGGGCACAGGCGCTCCGGGTGAAATCATCGGCGCCAGCAAAGACGGCCTGTTGGTGGCGTGCGGCGAACAAGCGCTGTGCCTGACCCGTCTGCAATTGCCCGGTGGCAAGGCGCTTAATTTCAGCGATTTGTTCAACAGCCGTCGTGAGAAGTTTGCCCTGGGCACCGTTCTCGGCGTGGTCGCCCAATGAACCCGCGTCTGGCCGCCGCCAAGGCCCTCGCCGCCGTGCTCAACGGCAAAGCATCGCTGAACAGTTCGCTGCCCGTGCAGATGGATAAGGTTGAAGACCGTGATCGCGGTTTCACCCAGGACCTGGCCTTTGGCACGGCGCGTTGGCAGCCAAGGCTGTCGGCGTTGGCGGCCAAGTTGCTGCAAAAACCGTTCAAGGCAGCCGACGCCGATGTTGAAGCGCTGCTGCTGGTCGGTCTCTATCAACTGCTCTATACCCGCGTACCGGCCCACGCCGCCATCGGTGAAACGGTGGGCTGCGCCGACAAACTGAAAAAACCCTGGGCCAAGGCCTTGCTCAATGCCGTGCTGCGCCGCGCCCAGCGCGAAAGCGAAGGGCTGCTGGCCGAGCTGGAACATGACCCGGTGGTGCGCACCGCGCATCCGCGCTGGCTGCAAAAATCCCTGAAGGCGTTCTGGCCGCAGCAATGGGAAGCCATTTGCGCGGCGAACAATGCCCATCCGCCGATGATCCTGCGGGTCAACCGTCGCCATCACCGCCGCGACGCCTACCTGCAGTTGCTCAGCGAGGCGGGCATCGACGCCGCGCCGTGCGTGTACAGCGTCGACGGTATCGTGCTCCAGGCTGCCACAGACGTGCGCAGCCTGCCGGGCTTTGCCGAGGGCTGGATCAGCGTGCAGGACGAAGCCGCACAACTGGCCGCCGACCTGCTCGACCTGGCACCCGGTCAACGCGTATTGGACGCCTGCTGCGCACCGGGCGGTAAGACCTGTCACATCCTGGAAGTCGAAAAGGACCTGGGCGGTGTGGTAGCGGTCGACCTGGAAGCTAAACGCCTGGTGCGCGTAAGGGAAAACCTCGCACGCCTGGGTTTGAGCGCCGAGCTGATCGCCGCCGACGGCCGCGACACCGCCACCTGGTGGGACGGCAAACCGTTCCAGCGCATCCTGCTGGATGCGCCCTGTTCGGCCACCGGCGTGATCCGCCGCCACCCGGATATCAAGCTGACCCGCCAACCCGACGACATCGCCGCCCTGGCCGTGCTGCAGGGCGAACTGCTCGACGCACTGTGGCCCACCCTGGAAGTCGGCGGCATTCTGCTTTACGCCACCTGTTCCACCTTGCCCACCGAGAATACCGAGGTCATTCAAGCCTTCCTCGCCCGCACCAGCGGCGCACGGGAACTGGACCTCGCGACCACGGCCGGCATCAAACAACCGCACGGTCGCCAATTGCTCGCGCAGGAAGGCGGGCATGATGGCTTCTACTACGCCAAACTGATCAAGATCGCCGCCGCGCGCGGCTGAATGGTTTTAAGGGAGTGACCGGATGAAAATCATCATCCTCGGGGCAGGGCAGGTGGGCGGCACGCTGGCTGAACATTTGGCCAGCGAAGCCAACGACATCACCGTGGTCGACACCGACGCCGAGCGCCTGCGCAATCTGGGCGACCGCCTGGACATCCGCACGGTGCAGGGCCGTGCGTCGTTCCCCACCGTGCTGCGTCAAGCCGGCGCCGACGATGCCGACATGCTCGTCGCGGTCACCAACAGCGACGAGACCAACATGGTCGCCTGCCAGGTCGCCCACACGCTGTTCCACACCCCGACCAAGATCGCCCGTGTGCGCGAAGCCGCCTACCTGACCCGCGCCGGCCTGTTCGACAACGATGCCATTCCGGTGGATGTGCTGATCAGTCCGGAACAGGTGGTCACGCACTACATCAAGCGCTTGATTGAAATTCCGGGTGCCTTGCAGGTGATCGACTTCGCCGGGGGCAAGGCGCAGTTGGTTGCGGTGAAGGCCTACTACGGCGGGCCGCTGGTGGGTCAGCAATTGCGTCAATTGCGCGAGCACATGCCGAATGTGGAAACCCGCGTCGCCGCGATTTTTCGGCGTGACCGGCCGATCCTGCCCCAGGGCGACACCGTGATCGAAGCCGATGACGAAGTGTTTTTCATCGCGGCCAAGGCGAATATTCGTGCGGTGATGAGCGAAATGCGCCGGCTCGACGAGACCTATAAACGCATCGTCATCGCCGGCGGCGGGCAGATCGGTGAGCGCTTGGCAGAGGCCATCGAAAGCCGCTACCAGGTGAAGATCATCGAGATGAGCCCCACGCGCTGCCGGCATTTGTCCGACACGCTCGACAGCACCGTGGTGTTGCAGGGCAGTGCCTCGGACCGCGACCTGCTGATGGAAGAAAACATCGCCGACGCCGATATCTTCCTGGCGCTGACCAACGACGACGAGGCCAACATCATGTCCTCGCTGCTGGCCAAGCGGCTGGGGGCGAAGAAAGTGATGACCATCATCAACAACCCGGCCTATGTCGACCTGATCCAGGGCGGCGATATCGACATTGCCATCAGTCCGCAATTGGCCACCATTGGCACATTGCTCGCTCACGTACGCCGTGGCGACATCGTCAGCGTGCACTCCCTGCGCCGTGGCGCGGCGGAGGCTATCGAGGCGATTGCCCATGGCGACTCCAAATCGAGCAAGGTCATCGGCAGGGCCATCCGCGATATCGGCTTGCCACCGGGCACCACCATTGGCGCAATCATTCGCGATGAAGAAGTGATCATTGCCCACGACGATACGGTGATCGCCACCGGTGACCATGTGATCCTGTTCCTGGTGGACAAGAAACATATCCGCGATGTGGAGAAGCTGTTCCACGTGGGCCTGAGCTTTTTCTGATCTGACGGAGTGGACGACATGCTCGAATCCCTGGAGAAAATGCTCGCCAAGGGTGTGGATAATTCGCTGCTGCGGTTTGGCTTGGGCAAGGGTTATCTGGATCTGAAGGACAACGCCAAGGCGGCGGAGCATTTGCAGCGCTGCGTCGAGTTCGATCCGAAATATTCGGCGGCGTGGAAGCTGTTGGGCAAGGCGCAGCAAGGGCTTGGGGATAGCGTCGCTGCTCGCCAGGCGTGGGAGAAGGGCATCGAAGCGGCCCAGTCCCATGGCGACAAACAGGCCGAAAAAGAAATGACGGTATTCCTGAAGAAACTCGACCGCCTGGCCTGAGCAGAACCCAAATGTGGGAGGGGGCTTGCCCCCGATAGCAGTGTGTCAGCCAATACATGGTTGACTGAACCACCGCTATCGGGGGCAAGCCCCCTCCCACATTGGGTTCTGTGGCGATCTTGAGTCAGGTGTGAATCAGTACCACCGTGCCTCACCTGGCGGGCGTTTCTTGAAGCGTTTCATGCTCCACATGTACTGGCTCGGGTAGGCGCCGACATACCGCTCCACCACCTTGCTCATCGCCGCGCAGGACGTGGCGGTGTCAGTGCTGTACATGTCTTCCGGGGCCGCTTCCAGGATCACCTTGTAGCCCGAGCCGTCCGGCAGGCGCAGGGCGTGCAGGAACACGCCCACCGCCTTGTGGCCGGCGAGCATGTTCGGCACGAACTTGCTGGTCAGCGCCTGGGTTGCGAAGAACGGTACGAAGATGCCGGCGGATTCAGCCGGCTCGGGGTCGGCAGGGATACCCACCTGGCCGCCTTTGCGCACTTCCTTGATCACGCTCAGGATGCCTTCCTTGGTGGAGGCGGCCACGCGGTTGCCCAGTTGCACGCGTTGCTTGCGCAACAAGTCGTCAACAGCCTTGAGCTTGGGCGGGCGATAGAAAATGATCGGTTTGCACTGGCTGCAATAAAAATGATTCAGCACTTCCCAGTTGCCCAGGTGGCTGGTGATGCCCACCACGCCTTTACCCGAGGCCAGGGCATCGTGCAGCACGTGCAGGCCTTCGACTTCGCGCACCAGGTCGATGGAGCGCTGGGCCGGCCAGATCCACGCGCAGGCGCTTTCGGTCAGGGACTTGCCGATGTCCATCAGGCTGCGGCCTACCAGGCGCTCGCGTTCGGCCGGGTCCATGTCCGGGAAACACTTGGACAGGTTGATCCGTACTGTCTCGCGGGAGCGGTTGGGGGTTTTCCACATGATCCAGCCGATGCCCGTACCGACGGCCTGTACGGCGCGCCAGGGCAGCAGGGCAAACAACCGAAGAGCGCCTACCAGCAAGGCGCCTTTAAACTTTTCCACAGGTCACTCCTGATCGTGTGTGGTACGCAAAGCGCGCATTCTACCCGGCGTTGACTAGGTCCGCGTAACGGTCGCAGTCCTGGGTGTGGTCCATGACCATGCCCGAGGCCTGCATGAACGCGTAGCAGATGGTCGGCCCGACAAAGGTGAAGCCGGCTTTCTTCAAGGCTTTGCTCATCGCTTGGGCTTCGGGTGTAATCGCCGGGACGTCGCTGCGGTCTTTGAAATGATTGACCTTGGGCTTGCCGCCGACAAACGACCAGAGCAACCCCACAGGGTCTTCCAGCGCCAGCCAGGCCGCGGCGTTGCGGCGTGTGGCGTTGAGCTTCAGGCGATTGCGCACGATGCCCGGGTCCTGCATCAGCGCTTCGATTTCAGCGTCGGTCAGCCTGGCCAGACGCTGCGCATCAAAGCCGAACAGCACCTTCCGATAATGCTCGCGTTTGCGTAAAACGGTGATCCAGGACAAGCCCGCCTGGAACCCTTCGAGCAAAAGCAACTCGAACAGTCCCTGCGCATCGCGCAGCGGCGTTCCCCACTCTTGATCGTGATAAGCCATGTACAGCGGATCTTCAGAACACCAAAAGCAGCGTGGCATAAGGCTCCAGGGAGTGGTGGCGGGGCCGAATCGGGTATACTCCCGCTCTTTAAATCGCAGCCCAAGTAACAGGTGAATTTCGTGAGCCAGCCTACGCCAGCCGTGCGTACCTTCCAAGACTTGATCCTCGCCCTCCAGCAATACTGGGCCGAGCAAGGTTGTGTGGTACTTCAGCCCTACGATATGGAAGTAGGCGCCGGCACTTTCCACACCGCTACCTTCCTGCGGGCCATCGGCCCGGAAACCTGGAACGCCGCTTATGTGCAGCCCAGTCGTCGCCCGACTGACGGCCGCTACGGCGAAAACCCGAACCGTCTGCAGCACTACTACCAGTTCCAGGTGGTGTTGAAGCCCAACCCGGACAACTTCCAGGAACTGTACCTGGGCTCGCTGAAACATGTCGGCCTGGACCCGCTGGTCCACGACATCCGTTTCGTCGAAGACAACTGGGAATCGCCGACCCTGGGCGCCTGGGGCCTGGGCTGGGAAGTCTGGCTCAATGGCATGGAAGTGACCCAGTTCACCTACTTCCAGCAAGCGGGCGGCATCGAGTGCTACCCGGTGACCGGCGAAATCACCTACGGTCTCGAGCGCCTGGCCATGTACCTGCAGGGCGTGGACTCGGTCTATGACCTGGTGTGGGCTGACGGCCCGTTCGGCAAAGTCACCTACGGCGACGTGTTCCACCAGAACGAAGTGGAGCAGTCCACCTACAACTTCGAACACGCCAACGTCGACAAGCTGTTCGAACTGTTCGACTTCTATGAAAGCGAAGCCAAGCGCCTGATCGAACTCGACCAGCCGCTGCCGTTGCCGAGCTATGAAATGGTGTTGAAGGCTTCCCATACCTTCAACCTGCTGGACGCGCGCCGTGCCATCTCGGTAACCGCGCGCCAGCAATACATCCTGCGTGTGCGCACCCTGGCGCGTTCCGTCGCCCAAGCCTATCTGCTGGCACGCGCCAAGCTGGGCTTCCCGATGGCAACCCCGGATTTGCGTGATGAAGTGTTGGCTAAGCTGGAGGCTGCACAATGAGTGCTCAAGATTTCCTGGTTGAACTGGGCACCGAAGAGCTGCCACCCAAGGCACTCAATACCCTGGCCGATGCATTCCTGGCCGGTATCGAAAAAGGCCTGCACGGCGCCGGCCTGAAGTTTGCGGCGAAAAAAGTCTACGCCGCGCCACGTCGCCTGGCGGTGTTGCTGACCGCGCTGGAAACCCAGCAGCCGGACCGCAACATCAACCTCGACGGCCCGCCGCGCCAGGCCGCATTCGACGCCGAAGGCAATCCGACTCAGGCGGCACTGGGCTTCGCCAAGAAGTGCGGCGTCGAGCTGAGCGAGATTGACCAGAGCGGCCCGAAACTGCGCTTCAGCCAGGTCATCACCGGCAAGCCGACGGCCAGCCTGTTGCCGACCATCGTGGAAGACTCCCTGAACGACCTGCCGATCCCCAAGCGCATGCGCTGGGGTGCGCGCAAGGAAGAATTCGTACGCCCAACCCAATGGCTGGTGATGCTGCTCGGTGACCAGGTCATCGATTGCACCATTCTCGCCCAGAAGGCAGGCCGTGATTCCCGTGGTCACCGCTTCCACCATCCCGAGAGTGTGCGCATCACCGCGCCGGCCAACTACGTCAATGACCTGCGCGCCGCCTACGTGCTGGCCGATGCCAATGAGCGTCGCGAGCTGATCAGCAAGCGCACCGAAGAGCTGGCCCGCCTGCAGGAAGGCACCGCCATCGTGCCGCCAAGCCTGCTCGACGAAGTGACCGCCCTGGTCGAATGGCCGGTGCCGCTGGTGTGCTCGTTCGAAGAACGCTTCCTCGACGTACCGCAGGAAGCGCTGATCACCACCATGCAGGACAACCAGAAATACTTCTGCCTGCTGGACGCGGACGGTAAGTTGCTGCCGCGCTTCATCACCGTGGCCAACATCGAAAGCACGGACCCGCAACAGATCATCGCCGGTAACGAGAAAGTCGTGCGCCCGCGCCTGACCGACGCCGAGTTCTTCTTCAAGCAGGACAAGAAGCAGAAGCTTGAAGACTTCAACCTGCGTCTGCAAAACGTGGTGTTCCAGGAAAAACTCGGCAGCGTCTACGACAAGGCCGTACGCGTTTCCAAGCTGGCGGCCTACATCGCGCCGCGCATTGGTGGCGACGCCGCCTGGGCCGCACGCGCGGGCCTGCTGTCCAAGTGCGACCTGGCCACCGAGATGGTCGGCGAGTTCCCTGAGATGCAGGGCGTGGCCGGTTACTACTACGCCCTCAACGACGGCGAACCCAACGATGTGGCGCTGGCGCTGAACGAGCAGTACATGCCCCGTGGCGCCGGTGCCGAACTGCCGAGCACCCTGACCGGTGCGGCCGTTGCCATCGCCGACAAGCTGGACACGCTGGTAGGCATCTTCGGCATCGGCATGCTGCCCACCGGCAGCAAGGACCCGTATGCGCTGCGCCGTGCAGCCCTGGGCGTGCTGCGTATCCTGATCGACAAGAAGCTGGACCTCGACCTGACCCAGGCCGTGGTGTTTGCCGTCGGCCAGTTCGGTGCCAAGGTCAAGCAAGCGGGCCTGGCCGAGCAAGTGCTGGAGTTCGTGTTCGACCGCCTGCGTGCGCGTTACGAAGACGAAGGCGTGGACGTTTCCGTCTACCTGTCGGTGCGTGCCCTGCAGCCGGGTTCGGCGCTGGACTTCGATCAACGCGTACAGGCCGTACAGGCGTTCCGCAAGTTGCCGGAAGCCGATGCCCTGGCCGCCGTGAACAAACGCGTATCGAACCTGCTGAGCAAGGCCGACAACCTGGGCACTGCCGACGTGGACCCAAGCCTGTTTGCCGATGCCAAGGAGTTCTCGCTGAACTCGGCCATCGTCAAGGCCGAGAACGCCGTCAAGCCGCTGATCGCCGAGCGTAACTACGCTGAAGCGCTGGCGCGTCTGGCGTCGTTGCGTGAGCCGGTGGATGCGTTCTTCGAAGCGGTGATGATCAATGCCGACGATGCCGGCGTGCGGAAAAACCGCTACGCCATGCTCGCGCGTCTGCGTGGCCTGTTCATCAATATCGCTGACATTTCCGTACTGGGCTGATCATGTTGAAACTGCTGATTCTCGATCGGGACGGGGTGATCAATTACGACTCCGACGCTTACATCAAGTCGGTGGCGGAATGGATTCCACTGCCTGGTTCGATCGAGGCCATCGCGCAGTTGAGCAAAGCCGGCTGGACCGTGGCCATTGCCACTAACCAGTCCGGCATCGCCCGCGGTTATTACGACATTGCCACCCTGGACGCCATGCACGCGCGCTTGCGCAGGCTGGTGGCCGAGCAGGGCGGAGAGGTGGGGCTGGTGGTTTACTGCCCCCACGGGCCGGATGAGGGCTGCGCTTGCCGCAAACCCAAGCCTGGCATGCTGAAAACTATTGCAGAACATTACAAGGTGCCCTTGGCTGGGATATGGTTCGTCGGGGACAGTCTCGGTGACCTGGAGGCGGCCAAAGCCGTCGACTCTCAGCCAGTTTTGGTAAAGACCGGGAAAGGCGAAAAGACCCAGGCGAAAAACCTGCCGGTAGGCACTTTGATTTTTGACGATCTGGCGGCGGTTGCCGCAGAACTTATCAACAACTAGCCGCCCTCGACTTCCTGACCAGGGATTGTTCGGGAGTGCGCTTTTAACAGGCGGGCCGTGTCCCGCAACGGTAAATGCCGCCATGTCGATCTTGCAGGCCATCAGAACCTTTTTCTTTTACCTGCTGCTGGGCACCAGTTCGTTTCTCTGGTGCACCCTGAGCTTTTTTATTGCACCTTTCCTGCCGTTCAAGGCGCGCTATCGCTTTATCAATGTGTATTGGTGCCGCTGTGCGCTGTGGCTGTCCAAGGTGTTCCTGGGCATCCGCTTCGAGATCAAGGGCGCGGAAAACGTCCCGGAGCAGCCCTGCGTGATTCTGTCGAACCATCAGAGCACCTGGGAAACATTCTTCCTCTCGGCGTACTTCTCGCCGCTGAGCCAGGTGCTCAAGCGTGAGCTGCTGTACGTGCCGTTCTTTGGCTGGGCCATGGCGATGCTGCGTCCGATTGCGATCGACCGTGACAATCCCAAGGCGGCGCTCAAGCACGTCGCCAAGAAGGGCGACGAGCTGCTCAAGGATGGCGTTTGGGTGCTGATCTTTCCCGAAGGCACGCGTGTGCCTTATGGCACCGTTGGCAAATTCTCGCGCGGCGGCACTGCATTGGCGGTCAACGCCAACCTGCCGGTGCTGCCGATTGCCCATAACGCCGGCAAGTTCTGGCCCAAGACCGGCTGGGCCAAACGCGCAGGCACCATTACCGTGGTGATCGGCGAACCCATGTACGCAGAAGGCGAAGGCCCACGCGCGATTGCCGCGTTGAATGACCGCGCTGCGGCATGGAATGAAGCGCAGCAACGGGCCATGGGCTCATTGCCGCCGGAGCCGGTGGTGGTGGAGACACCCGCTGTTTGAACTTCTGTGGATAACCTGTGTACGGTTTGTTGGCAAATTGGAGTTTTTTGATCATAACTGGCTGATCTGGCTACATATTTCTGAAACTTATAAAATCACCAAAAACGTGCATAAGTTTTTTCCTCATTAAAAAACCGGTCCTGGTGACCGGTTTTTTAATGCACACGCAAGAGGTCGCTTTTCAGTCGTCCAACAGTGGCAGTCGCAGGATGAACGTCGAGCCCGTGCCCAACTCGCTTTCGCAGGTCACACGCCCACCGTGGCGTTCCACCACGGCCTTTACCATCGTCAGGCCCAACCCCAAGCCGTCACTGCCCTGGGCCGAGTCGAAGCGCCGATATTGATTGAACAGTTCCGGCAGATCCTGCGGGGCAATGCCTGGCCCCTGGTCGCTGATGCGGCATTCCAGCCAGCCCTGCGCGCTGCCATGGCTTAACCTGACACGGGTGTTGGCGGGAGAATATTTGATCGCATTTTCCAGCACATTGAATAACGCTCGGGTGAGCAGCGATTGATCGGCGTTCACCATGCCTTCATCCGCTTCATCCAGATCGTGAACCAGGTGGATGCCCTTGAGCTGGGCGATAACCGCGACTTGATCGAAAGCGTCCATCACCAGCATGGCAAACAGGGTAGGTTGGAAGTGGTAACCATCAGCCTCCGCTTTCGCCAGTTGCACAAAGGACTCGGTGAGGCTCAACGCACGGCGGACCTGTTGTTCGATCTGGCCGAACACGGGCGATTCGCTCTCATGCAGATCCAACAGGGCGAGGATTGCCGAATGCGGCGCACGCAGGTCATGGGAGAGGAAGCGCAGCATGGTTTCGCGATGCTGTTGGGCTTCGCGTTCCTTGCTTAAATCCGTGAGGCTCAGCAGCCAACCCAGGGCGGTGTCACCTTCGGCCGGCAGCAAGGGCGCAAGCTCCATGCGCAGACTGCGTTGGTGGATATCACGGAACTCCACGAGCACCAGCTCAGAGAGGGCAACGCGCACGCCATTGTGCAACGGCGGATAACCCAGGTCGGCCAACTGCTCCAGCAGGTTCTCGGCGACAAGGTCATTGCCGAATACCTCGCGGGCAACGCGGTTGGCCAGCAAGATATTGCCCTTGGGGTCGGTAATCAATGTGGCCACCGGTAAGCATTCGAGACCATCGGCCATGAACCGCCGGGTATCCCGTGTGCGGCTTACGGCTTGCTCCAGGGCAAAGATACGCGCCTGCAATACATCACCCTGGCTGGCGGGCGCACGGCGGCGCTCAGGCAGCACTTTGGGTTCGTTATCCAGGCGCGCCAGTTCCCAGCCGAAGTAAGCGATGATCACGCTGAGGCGGCGCCAATTCCAGATCAAGTAGCTGAGCAGCAACCCGATCAGGCTGGCCGCAGGCGACCACCAATGGCCGAGACGCAACAGGGCCCAGGCGCCGAGCACCGCTGCGGCCATGCAGCCCAGGGTCAACCACAACGCATAACGCGGACGGTAGAGCAGCAAACCCAGCAACAACGCCACCAGTGACGTCGCCATCAGCGCCGCCAGCCAGCCGGGCAGATCGACAGTACTGTGCCCCTGCAACAGACTATCGAGCACATTCGTCTGAATCTCCACCCCCTCTGTAGTACCGGGCGTGGAAGACAGCGGCGTGACAAACCGGTCGCCCATCCCGGACGCCGTCGCCCCCACCAGGATCAGGCGATTGCGCAGTTGCTCGGCAGGCACTTCACCGCGTAACACGCTGGCGTAGGACACATGGGGTAAATCAGTCTGCGCCGCGCGCACGACTTCGGCCAGGCGCTTGTCATTCGCGGGAGCGGCGGGGTCACTGAAGATTGCATCGAACAGAATACCTGCTGGTTGCGCCGCACTCAGGCGCCCGATCAGATCGGCGTGCACGTTAGGCGGCCAGGGCCATGGCCCCAGCTGTTTCAGGCTGTCCTCATCGATGGTCACCAGCAGGATGCGTGAGTCCACGGGCAGTGGAGTGAGGCGGCGCAGGCTGTCGTATAACGGGTTATTCAAGGCCAGGCCCGGGCTAAGCGACAGGTAAGCGGTGATGGGCAACAACAGCAAACCGATCCACAACCACTCACGCACGAGACGGTGAAACAAGCGCTGGGCCTGGGTAGGTTGACGTTTATCGGCCGTTCTCCAGAGCGTCATCGGTCAATGTGCCTGGGTAGTTGGTGGGTGATATGAACTGTCATGGGTCGCGGTTCCTCTCTGCTGGCTATTGTCGTCATGGGCCGACCAGCGCACTTCAGAGAACGAAGCTTTGAGCCCAGTGAAGCTCATTTTTCGGCACGCAGGAAAACTTTTCCTGTCTGATGTTCATTCCAGAGAGCCACTGAGATCAGCACACAGCCGTTTACGTCAGCGCATGCGTCGGCTGATCCTTTTCCTAACCGTCGGGAGCCGGTATCTTTCCCCTGTCGGTACGGAGGACTTTAAAGCGTGAAACCGCTCCTTAATCCCATCGTACCGATAGATCCAAGGGGTCGACGAATCCGAGCACAATTCTTCAGATTCAAGACTGGCATCTGCGCAGTACGTGCCGACGACTGCCGTACTTTTCAAGAAGAAAGGACCCACCCATGCGTGTCGCAATACTGGATGACGAACCCGCAGAACTGCGCCGGGTAGAACAGACACTGCGACAGATCCCCAGTAACGTCGAACAGCCTTGGACCCTGCATTGCTTTGAGCGCGGCGAAGACCTGCTACGCCAACTGCGCCGGGAAACCTTCGACCTATTGATACTCGACTGGCAACTGCCGGACATCACCGGGATCGCGCTTCTTCGCTGGACGCGTGAACACATGGAATCGCCGCCCGCCGTTATCATGCTGACCAGCCGGGATGCCGAGAGCGATATCGTCACGGCGCTGAACAGTGGGGCCGATGATTACGTCAGCAAGCCCTTTCGCCCTAATGAGCTGAAAGCTCGCGTGACGGCGGTACTAAGGCGCCATGGACTAAAGAAGTCGGCGACCCAGGAAGTGCAGAGCTTCAACGACCTGACCTTTGACGACGCTGAACTGACTGTGACCCGCTCGGGCAAGCCTATCAATCTCACTGAACGTGAATACCGTTTGGCCAGTTGCTTGTTCGCCAATTTGGCGCGGCCGCTGTCGCGCGAATACCTGTATGAACGGTTTTGGACTCACGAAGAAATGGTCTCCTCGCGACCGCTGGATACGCATATCTATCGGCTGCGCAATAAGCTGGGGCTGACTGCGGACAGGGGTTGGCAGTTATTGACGATTTATGGGTATGGGTATCGGTTGGAGAGCGTATCGGCAGTGGCTCCGGACTGAAAAAGTTGATGTTCCACGTGGAACGCTCATATCCGTTGCAGAACGTAGCTGTTCTCGAAGCCGTGCACACTGCCCAGCACATTGAAACCTTCAAAGAAACCTGTGGCTCTGAGCAGGTCGACCGTCGGACCCACCTCTGGCGAGTGCTGAAAATCGCGGTAGTCGTCTAATACGATGAAACCGCCCGAGACTACGCTTGGCGAATACAGCAGGAAATCCAGCACCACGTTGCGCCGTGTGTGGCCACCATCGATATGCAACAGCGCAACGGAGGGCTCGAGGTTGTAGAAACGTTCGGCACTCAGTTCCGAAAAGCCACGGACCACCTGTGCATCAGGCAGCATCAGGTCCTTGTAATAACTAAACTCTTCGAACTGGTTTGGCAATTCGAACGGGTCAATACCAATGACGCGACGCTCGTGGTTGCATACCTCATTCATCAGCATCAACGATTTGCCCTTCCACACGCCGATTTCCACCAAATCACCCGGTAGCTCGGCAATCAGAAATGTAAGGTAGCCCAATAAACGCACTTGATCATGGAACGACAACTCGCGACGCTCCATTGCGAGCTCAGGCGGCAAGCTGGCCTGCGCCTGCTCGAAATGCTGGCCGATAAACTCCCAGATCTGCGTGATGTTGTCAGTCAACTCCGGGCCACTGGTAAATTCGTTGAGCGCTTGAATAGTTATCATGGTTCTCTCCGCTTACTTCTAATGATTACGAGGGAAGCTCTGAAAAAGACTTCCAGAATTGATAAGACATTGAAATAACAAGCGGACCAGTCAATCCCTGAACCAGGCATTTCGCCAGGCAACCAGGTGTTCATCCCGGAGCATCCATTTATCGACGACAGCACTGCGTAGAGCCTCTCCGGCAGCGGCGCTGGCGCTTGGTTCAGCAAGATGCTCGCGGATAGCGGCAATCCATTCTTTTGACTTGTTCCGCACCCGAGTCACAGGCAAATCACCACGATAACAAAGGATGTCCGAGCAGATCACAGGGAAGCCGCAGGCGCCGTATTCCAGCAGCCGTAAGTTGCTTTTACAGGCGTTGAAGAAATTGTCTTCCAAAGGCGCCAACGCCAGGTCCAGATTCAAGTTGGCCAGCTGTGCAGGATATCTCTCGATATTTACGCCGTTATGGAACTCATGGACATACGGACGAAGTTCAGGTGGGCACATGCCCATAAATACCCATTCCACTTCGCCAGCCAGTTCACGAACGACATCGGCGATCACGAGCAAGTCGCCACCGTGGCTCGACCCGCCCGCCCAACCGACCCGAGGTTTGCGGCCTTGTTGGCGATGGCTCGTCAGCCCGCTCCACCAGTGAATTGGCAGGCGGTTCTCCACCACACGAATGTCAGCGTTAAAACCCTTTAACGCATCGGCCAGTGGCTGGGTCGACACCACCAGCCGGTCGCACATACCCGCAGCTTTTTTCAGGCGCTTGGCGATATCTTTGGGAAACAGTTCTCGGCTTGGGTTGCTGCTGGGCAATTTAAGAATGTAGTCATCCAGCTCAAAAACCTTGAATGCCTTAGAGAAGGCCTGGGTGTTCTGCATGATTTCCAGCTGAGGCGTACTGCATTGCCGCTGGAAAATGATCGTGTCTGGCGCCAGGCGATGCAGCTCCACGGGGCGAAGCAGCCAATTGCTTACAGTGCCACCTATCAGGCCTGCGGCTTCAAGGGCCGCGAAGGGCTGGCGAACACGATAATGTCCAATGCCGAAAGGGTCGGAGGGACAGCACAGCGCGTAAGGCAAAGAGCGACCGGCCAGCGGTTGCCAAGCCACCTCGCTACGGCATTCGTAGCCAAAGCCGCCACGTTCCAAGGTCAGGTTTGGGTTGTAGGCGGGGTCGCCAGCGAGCTGAGGCAGCCACTTCTCGTACATCACCGACTGCTCGCGCTTGAAACGCTCTTGCTTGACGTTCAACTTCGCCTTGTCGACCTTATTCTGGCTGACGTTAGCTTCGTGCATGAGAAGCGCATAAGGCGTCCAGACGATCAGTTGCCCGGCCTGGCCGACTTTCAGGCACAGATCGACGTCATTATAAGAAACCCCCAGGCTGGTTTCGTCCATGCCACCGACCTGGCGGTACAACTCGGTGCGGATCATCAGGCAGGCGGCCGTCACGGCGCTGTAATTCTGGTCAACCTGGAGACGGTGCAGGTAACCATTGGACTGCATCGGGGCACCGACGAATGCGTGGTCTGCCAAGCCACGCAAGCCGAGCACCACACCTGCATGCTGAATGGTTCCGTCGGGAAAGAGCAATTTGGCGCCGACTATCCCAACTTCCGGCCGCTGGGCGTGATGGAGCAGCGAACCAAGCCAGTCCCCATCAATGACGGCGGTGTCATTGTTGAGCAACACAAGATAATCACCACGGGCGTGGCTGACGGCAAAATTATTGATCGCCGAATAGTTGAACGCGTGGGGGTAACGCAGGATGCGCACCTTTTCGCTGTTCAGGCGCTCCATACCCGCGAACCAATTCTGTGCTTCAACCGTTTCACTGTTGTTGTCGACGATGATGAGTTCGAAGTTCGTGTAGCGGGTTTTTTCCATGACGCTTTCGACGCAGCGCATCAGCATCGGCAGTTGGTCTTTAGTAGGAATCACTATAGACACCAGCGGCTGTGAGGTGTGCTGGTAGATCACCCGGTTGACCATCGGCAAAGGTCCTGGGCGCAACTCATGAGCCACGCCCAGACGTTGCAGGTGCGCCTCGACGATAGCAGCGCTGTACTTGACGACCTGGGGTTCGACCAGCCACTGGCCGAAGTTGATTGCATGATGTACCAGCACTTCACTGAGGTGTCCGACAGTGCCCAGTCCATTAATTTCAATCAACCGATACAGCAGATCGTGGGGTGCCAGTTCGGCAAAAGCGAGATCGAAGCCATTAGCATCCAGCGCGGCCGTTCGGTTGAAGGCCAACGCTCGGCCGACATACGGATAACTGCGCAACAGGTCCAGGTTCAGGTCCGGCTTGAATATCGGGTCTTGGCAACCCTCTGGGGTAAGCGTGTCTTCATCGCTGTAGCACACGCTGATACCCGGGTTCAGGGCTATACCCTCGGCGAGTAGCAGCAGTGCGTGGGGGTCGATTTGGTCTCCACCCCGAAGCAAATAGCACCAGTCGACATCGATCCCTTGCAGCAGCTCATTCAGCTGGCTTGGCCAGCACTCAGCGAGCGGCAGCCAGACCAAATTGTCGGCTGCCGCTACCCCGACAGGCTCGGCGTTAGAAAGCACCGCGATGGCTGCCGCGCCGTAAAGCTGGCGATCAATGCTTTCCAGGCTGGAACGTAACTGCGCAATGTCACCTGTGGTATCAGTCAACACCACCAGAATGTTTGGGTGCTGCTGCCAATTCGCAAGCCGTGCGGGCAAACCTTCGAACTCAGCGGCGGATAGTTGCCGGGTATCCAGCCAGCGACGATACAGATTGATATCGCGTTGCTCTTTACCCACATTCGCCAACACGCCAAAAAAACGTTCCAAAGCGTGGGCCATGGTGCCGTCCAACTGACCGCATTCAGTTTCAAAATCTTCGTCGGTCAAATGCATCTGTTCTAAGTGAGCCAACACCTCTCTACGCACAAAGAACATGGTACCGGCAAAAAAATCTGCCTGGCCTATTCGCTGTGGATCAATGCCAGCACGCTTAGCGAGAGTAAGGAGGTGAGAGTAGTTGGCCTCACTAAGGTTTTTGGCCACCGCCTGTCGGTAAGGCTCAGTGCCGAGTAGCGGATGATGCATTGGGTCGGCAAGGTACTCTACTGATTCCCTGAAGCGCACAGGGTTTAGCAGATCATTGAAAAGGTCTTGGGCCCAAGCGCTTTCCATGTGCAGCGAACGCTTGGTGTGGAGTTTGACCACCGTCTGGATGTTGTCTGCACGTAAAAACGGCAGCACTCGCAGGAACGGCAAAATATCCCTTCCGTGATTGGGTACCCGATACAACGAATAGCTCAGCCCGCTCGCTGCCAGCAGGTCGCCCACCTCTTTATCATTACCTCCCACGCAGGTGACGTAGAGGTGCAGGTGTTCATTCAATTGCGTCAACCGGCGCAGGATTTCCTGCAGCTCACCCGGGTAATACGCATGGATGACGACTCCGATTGGCGGCTCACCGTCTTCAAGCCAAGGTTGGCCCAAGAACAGGACTTCGCACTGCTCGGCGAAGGGGATAATGCTGCCGGCGGTATAGAGGTTCAGGCTGTCAGGCGCCAGGTAAGCCTCTCGCAACCGAAACAGTTGAAAGGCCTGGCCGGCTGACAAGGGCGCTCGGCGCACTTGCCTTAACGGCTGTGGGTTATACAGCCCCAGAGCACGTATCTGCTTGACGAACCTTGCACGACCCTCGTTGAATAAGTCTTGCATGTCTGGCTGTTTCTGGCGCTGTTCGACGTGATGGCGAAAGAGCGACAGAGGCTCACTTAGAAACGCCAAGTGGCCGTGTTGCAGCAAGTTCACATACAACGCCAGGTCGTTGATCGCATCAACGAGCACGCCTCCAAGGGCGCAAATATTCGGGACTTTGTCTATCACCTGAACCCGGCGAAACATGACGGTGGTGGGTTCGCCAATGAAGTTAACGGGCCAGTCGCAGAGCAGTGAAGTCAGGTCGGCGCCATGAAGGCAGACATCCTCGTCAAATACTTTAGACGTCTCGAGGATATCCGGCAGCGTCTCGCCCTGGGCATCTATCAAACGGCGCCGCGAGGTGACCAGCGATATGTCGGCGCGGGCATCCAGCACAGCGGCCATGCGCGTTACACAATCTGTCAGTAATACGTCATCGTCGTTGAGAAACTTGATGTACTCACCCCTGGCTTCTTCCAGGCCGCGGGTGAGATTGAGCAGACCGCCCAATTGCTGTTCGTTTTTCAGGTAACGAACCGGCACCGTGGTTTGTGCGGCAAGACGTTCAGTGATCAAACGAATACCATCGCCGCGACAGTCGTCGGTGACCACGATTTCGATATTGGCGTAGCACTGGTTGATCGCACTGTTCAGCGCTACTTCGAAGAAGCGCGGGTTGTGAGCCGGTATCGCAATGCTGACAAGCGGCAAGCGTTCAGCCAAGAGGGGATTTGTCATGCTCACACCAATTTGCACAAGGGATGAAGGTAGGACTCGCTTAAGCCGCTTTCACTGCCTGGCTGACAGCCTGACTCTTTGCCGGCCGGCCTATACGGTGCCAGTAATTGTTCTTGGGTCATTGATTCACCTGCTTTTCAGCAAGCAGCTCAGCCAGGCACTCGATCACTCTCTGGATGCTTGCATCGTTCAATGAAAGGTGGAATGGCAAACCCAGCAGACGTTCGGCCAAGAGGTCAACAATTGGCAGCGGGCCCATCGCGCACGCCTGAAAGGCCGGGTGTCCCTGGAGGGGAGGGCAGTACCAGCGGCGGGTTTCGATGTTTTTGCCCAGCAGCCGCAGTTGAATATCAGCAGCCTGGAATCCCGGGGGCAGTAGCACCAGCATAAGGCTGTAAACGCCATCCATGGGTTTGGCCTGGAGTTTCAGCGCGGGAATTTTTTCCAGAAGCCGTTCAGTGTAGCGCTGATGTAGATTGCGCCGTGCTTGAGCAACGGTTGGCCAGTTATCCAGGGCAGCCAATGCAACTGCGGCGTGATATTCGCTCATCTTACCGTTCTCACCCGCCTCGAAGACGAGCCCGCCGCTGTGTGCATCGATACCGAAGTTACTCAACGCTCGCATGCTCTGGGCATACGCAAGGTGCCGCGAAGCGACGAAACCGCCTTCTCCACTACCGAGGGCCTTAGTGGCGTGCAGGCTGAAGGCGACTTTGGTGGTCAGGCCAATCTCCTGGTTACCCCAGGCACCTGCGGCGTCGACAACAACAGGAATGCCGGTTTCGGCAGTGAACAGGTCCCACCCTGTGACATCCTGGGGGCAACCGTAAGTGGACACCGGCATCACTGCGTCGAATGGCGTTTCAGCAAGGGCTACGCGTGCGATAGCGGGCGTCAGTAACCAGCTTTCGGCGTTTACGTCACTGATCAAGGGAGTGAGTCCTGCCCGGATGATCGCAGTTGCCGTGGCGACGAATGTCAATCCGGGCACCAGTACGCGCGCTCCACGGCGTAGCTTCAACGCTTCCAAAGCAATTTGCAGCGCACAGGTGCCATTCGCCATGGATACAACGTGCACCTGCGTTGGCTCCCGACTGAATGAGAGCGACAGCCGACGTTCGAGCTCGGTTACAAGCGGTCCGAAGTTGGTGTACCACTGGTTTTCATCGATTTGCTGCCAGTAAGTGAGAATCTGCTCGACTTTAGGCATCTCAGGAACTAACAACTTGATGATGCTTTTCATGGTACACACTGCCGTCAATGAAATGTCGTCCTGTATGATCAGAGGAAGGCTTAAGCAGAATTCGCGCCAACTTCCAACGGCCATACCTCTGACGGCAAGTTCCACACTGCCGCCATCCTTCAGCGAGAAGGCCGGCCAGACGCATTATCCCGCTGGCTGCCTGGATGAGCAGGGTGGAGAGCTTCTTTGGAGGCATCAAGGTGTATCCGCGCGATGGCAACTCCGCCCCCGGCCTTGACCTGAAAAGCGAAATGGCAACATTATGGATTACGTAACACTCAGCCGACCCGATATATTTGGAACGCAGAGAGAGAAGAAGGTTTGAACAAAACTCAATGAATGCGCGAGACGCTTGAATACATAAATAAGAAGTCAGTTATTCCGAGAACAGCGCACTGGAATACTCAATACACTCCTGATACTGACAACGTTCGGCCGTAGCATTGCTCAGACCACGGATAATTCAGCTAACACTTTAGGAGCTGATATGAAAATTTACGCAATTGTAGGCGCGGGCGGTTTTGGCCGTGAAGTTGCACCTCTGGTCAACACAATGCCGAGCGTAATAGATCAAGGTGATTTCAGAATTATCTTTGTTGTCGATAACCCGAAAGATCAGACTATTAATGGCTATGATGTGGTGAGCAGGGAGTCTTTTTTAAACATGGAGGGGGATAAGTTTTTCAACATTGCCATCGCTGACAGTAAACATAGACAGGAAATCTCCGAATACCTTATTTCGGCGGGCATCACTCCATTTACTATTTCAGCGTTGAATGCGGTAAATTTGAGCCACAATACTATTGGTCAAGGCGCTGTCCTCTGCCCATTTACCACTATCACTGCGAATGCAAAAATCGGTGATTTTTTTCATGCAAACATTTATTCGTATGTTGCTCACGACTGTGTGATCGGTAACTTTGTGACGTTCGCCCCTAACGTGCATTGCAATGGACGTGTTGTCATCGAAGATCATGCCTACATTGGAACTGGCGCGATCATTCGTGAAGGCTCCCCCGACAGACCAATCGTTATTGGTGAGGGCGCCGTTGTTGGGATGGGGTCCGTTGTAACGAAAAGCGTGGCACCCTATACAACAGTCTTTGGTAATCCAGCAAAGCCCATGCGCACCACTCAACCGTAAATCAACGCGAATAGATAACCTGGCCCAAAAGGGAAGGGCTATCGGCAGGATCGGTCAGTTTCCAATCAGCGCCCTTTCCGGCCTCGCAACGCTACAGCACCCGCAAGTACCGCTCCAACTCACCCGCATTCACCGGCTGCCTCAGCATCCCCAGCAACTGAATATGATGGGTCCTGGCCCAGGCAAATATTTTCGGCTGATCGGCGAAGGTGAAGTCACCGAGTAATAAAAATCGCTTTATCAGGCAGCCGTGACTCAGCGTGCGGATGTGCTGTTCGTCGGCAGTGCCAATCTTGAAACCGTCGACGATAAAGCAGTCGATCCGTTGGGTTTTTGCCAGGGTACGCTTCACTTCCTTGATCGATGAGCACAGGCCGATCCGAAAGTAGCCGACGTCGTTCAACAGCGCGCTGTATTTCAGCAGGACGCCGGCGTGACGGCACAGCACCAGGATGTTTTTCTGCTTCACGCACTTGCCGTTCATGTCGATGATCCGTGTAGGTCGATGAACGCATGATCGAAGGTGCGTCAGCTGCCGGCCATCAGGCAGTTCTTAAAAGTGGATGAGGGTTACTGAAATTTCCCGGCGTTCACGCAATAGGTCACCAGGGCCTGGTCGGTGGTGACTTCCAGCTTGCGCATGGCCGAGACCTTTTGTGCGCTCACCGTTTTACTGCTGCGATTAACCATGCGCGCGATAGCAGTCACGCTGTGGCCGGCGACGAAGAGGCGCAGCACCTCCATTTCTCGCAGGGACAGGTCGGCAAAGCGCTCGTTGACCTGCTGCGGGTTGTGCAGCACCGAGGTGGCATCCTGCACGGGACTCTGATAATTACGGCGCGATGCGATAGCGTTGAGAGCGTTCTCGATTTCTTCGTGCAGGTGGTTTTTTTGAATCACGCCCATCACGCCCAGTTCATGCAGGCGAGTCACGATCAGGCTGTTGGACATCATGGTCAGCACCAGGATCTGCGTGTCGACGAACCGCCGGGTGAGGTACTCGATCAGTTTGAGGCCGTCGCCGAATGTGGAGTCGCCGGGCATGTGGAAGTCGGTGATGACCACCTCCGGTTTTTCGCTCTGCAGCTTTTCGATCAGTTGGCTGGAGCTGGTGGCTTCGCCGACCACTTCAAAACGTCCGTCGCGCTGGATGACTTCACGCACGCCGAGCAGCACGATGGGGTGGTCGTCAGCAATCACTACGTTGATTTTCTTCATGTCTACCTGTCCGATGGTTGGCCCTGTGAGCCAGGGTTGAGCGCGAGGGCGTCCAGTACCGCTTCCAGGCGCTGTAGCAGGTTGCGCACCCGCGTGGCCAGGCTCGTGGTTAACGAGCCTTTGTACAGCGCCTCCTCCAGCGCATTGCAGGCAGCGCTCAAGCGCGAAGCACGCACCGATGCGAGTGAGCCATTCATGCGGTGCAAGTGCCGCACGACCTGTTCCTTGTCAGCGGCGTCGAGGCCCTGGCGCGTCAAGCGCATGTCGTCCTGCATGGTGGTGATGAACAACTGGTGCATGCTCGCGGAAAACGAACTCCACCCATCCATATCGCCCTGCTGCAGGCGGGTATCTTCGAGCGGCTCGACCCCGCGCTCGCCGCAATAGCGCAGCAGGGTTTTGCGCAACGCATCCAGGCTCAAGGGTTTGACCACCCACGTGTCCATGCCCGCAGCCAGGCACTGCTCGCCTTCTTCCCTCAGGGCATTAGCGGTGACGCCAATAATCGGCATTTGCCCGTCGCGTTCGCGCAGGGCTCGGGTCAGGCCATAGCCGTCGAGCCGTGGCATGTTGATGTCGGTGATGATCAGGTCAAAGGCGCCAGGCGACCAGCGTTGCAGCGCGTCTTCACCGTCTTCAGCGACAACGACGGCGGCGCCCAGTGCTTCCAGTTGTTCCTGCAAAATGGCGCGGTTGATCGGGTTGTCTTCAGCCACCAACACTCTTAGCCCCACAGGCTGGGCGATGGCGGCTTCGGTTGCTCCGTACGGCTTGACGCTGCCCGGGCGCGCTTGCGACAGCGTACGGGCAATGCCGCGTATGTCGTAGGCGTTGACCGTCCAGCTCTGCGCCAACGCGTGGGCATACGGTGCGCCGAGTTCGGTGGCGGTAATGTGCCGGCCCTTCCAAACCGCTTGCTGGCCGGGACCGGTCACGCTGTCCAGCAGCAATTCATTTTCATCACCCTCGTAACCCGACGGCAGTGCGAGCGCGCGAGCGCCCCAACGGTTAAGCCAGTCGATCAGCGATTGCTCAAGCTCCTTGAACGGTGCCCGTACGTAAACCGCCAACCCTTGCAGCTCGATGGCCGCACACTCCGGCAATGGGCCGGGGACGATGGGCACGCGTTGATGCAGAGAGAAACTGCTGCCCAGCCCCGGCTCGCTGACCACCCGCAGTTGCGCGCCCATCAGCTCGCTCAAGCGTGAGCAGATCGACAAACCAAGACCCGCTCCGCCCGCCTGCTGGCTGCCAGCCAGTTGCGAGAACGGCTTGAACAATTGCCCCAGTTGCTTTTCGCTGATGCCGGCGCCGGTGTCGGACACCTGCCATTGCAACGTTGCGTGATCCGGCTCCAGGTCCGTCACCTTGAGGCGCACGATTACCCGCCCGGAATCGGTGAACTTGATCGCATTACTGAGCAAATTATTGAGGATCTGCCGAATGCGCCCAGGGTCGCCGCTCATCAGCGCCGGCACGTTCGCGTCCACACAGGCGAAGACCTGCAAGCCTTTGTTGAGCGCGGCGGCCGCGTAGCTGTTGACCGCATCTTCGAAGATGTCCAGCGGGCAGAACGCCACGGTTTCCAGCGCCATCTGCCCGGACTCGATTTTCGACACGTCCAGCACATCGCTGATCAACTGAAACAACACCGCCGAGGAGCGCTCGATGGTCTGCAGGTAGTCTTGCTGGCGGGCGTCGAGCGGGGTCAGCCCCAACAACTCCAGGTTGCCCAGCACGCCGTACAGCGGCGTGCGGATTTCATGGCTCATGGTCGCCAGGAACAGCGTCTTGGCCGCACTCGCCTCGTCGGCGGAACGCTTGGCCTGCTCCAGCAACTGCGCATCGTCGACATGCCGAGTGATATCGTTGAACCCGCAGAGCACCACGTCTTCGTCCTGATAGCGACTGAACCTGAACGACACCAGCAAATGCCGCCCGGCCACCTCGATTTGCATCTCACGCGGGTCTTCGTTGCGATAGTCGCGGTTGAGCAGGCCGATCAGCTCTGCGGTTCCTTGCCATTCCTGGGCGCGCTGGTTTTCCAGCAACACCTTGCTGTTGTTGCGCTGCACCACGCAAAACCCCACCGGCGCGCTCTGCAGCATGGCGCGGTTGAATTCCTCGCTCTCGGTCAGCAAGCGTGTGGCGCGTAACGCCGGCTCGACGATGCCAGCGCGGTACCAGCGGTTGATCCGCCAGCCCAGGAACACCGCGAGCAGAAACGCCGCCGCTGTGCCCAGCAATGACCACTTGGCGAAGCGAAAGAAGTTTTCATAGCTGATGGTGTACAAACCCACCCATTGATCCTTGCCGGTGGACACCACCTTGAAGCGCAAACCTTCGGCGCCCAGACTCATGCCCACCGGCAGTGACGCTGAATCCTTGGCATCACCCAGCAATATTTCGCCTGCCGGCGAGATCAGCGTGACGCGGTGGTCGATCGGGCGTATCAGCAAGCGGTCCAGGTCGTTGATCTGCCCGGCGTCCAACAACGCCGCGACCGTCAGCAGGCCGTCATCCCTGTGTTCGGGCATGACCAACGGATTAATGTCCAGGCCGATAAACGCCACAATCGTTTCGGAACCCTGCAACAGCCCTGGGGGTGCGCGCATCCAGCTCACACGCCGGTTGTTGAGTTGTTCGTGACGGGGGAGGAGCCCTTGGTGGAGGCGCGACGTCACGTCAAAGAAGTTGCTCTTGAGCAACACCGATGCCTTGCGCGTGCCATCGACGCCCGGAATCGCGATGTTGAACTGGTCGGTCGGCGAAAACAGGAATATCTGCGGCGCCGAATAGAACGAGCTGGCCCAGAATGCGCTGTAGTAATCGGTCAGTTGCACGCCCAGCGAATAGCCGCCCTGCAACTGCTGCAGGTCGTAATGCTTGCGCTCGCTCAGGGTAAACGGCTGGGACAGGGCCAGGCCGTGGTTCTGGAACACGCGCTCCTGGCCTTTCTGCAGGATCTCGACACGGGACACGGGGCGGATGTCGGTCAGGGTGTTCTGGTTGCTGCGGTCATACGCACTGGCGACGCTGCGCAAAAACGTGTCGTACTCGTGGATGCTTTCGATCAAGCCCGAAAAATGAAAGTCGACCTTGATCCGCTCTTCGTCCAATACCCGTTCGACCGCCCAATAGCACATGCTGACCAGCAGCACGGTGAGACCGGCGAGTACCAGCAATAGCTTGTTGATTCGTTGAGAGCTCAAGGCGAAGACGCCGAACTTCAGGCTTGCATTTTTCATCACCGACGCCCCGGGTGCAGGAATGAGGCGGCGGGGAGTTTCTCCGCCACTGTTGCCATTCCATGGCGCGCTACAGGTAGACAATTTGGCTTCAATTTAGTGCTGGCTTAAAGCCATCTTCACGCAGCAATTCCAGAAATCTTTCAGGCGAGACCGCCGCACAAATCAAAAAGCCCTGCGCCTGATCACACTGGATCTTGCGCAAGAACTCTAGCTCGTCTTTGGTTTCCACACCTTCTGCGGTGACGATCAGGCCCAGCTTGCGGCTCAGCTCGACAATGCTCTGTAGCGCGGTGGCGAGGCTGTCGTTGTCGACACAACCGTGAACCAGCGAGCGGTCGATCTTCAGTTCACTGAAGGGCGTAGACACCAGGTTGAAATAGGAGCTCAGGCCTTTGCCGAAGTCATCCTGCGCCAGCCCGAAGCCTTTCATGCGCAAGCGGCAGGCGCCGGCATAATAATCGCTGAGCGACTCGGTGGTGGATGTCTCCAGCAGTTCGAAGCCGATCGAGGCGGGTTCGGCGCCCAATGCCAGCACGCGGTCATGCAGGCGATCGGCAAGGTCAGGGCTGTCGAGCAAGTGGGTCGGCAGGTTGATGGATACCGGCACTTCGCAGCCCCGGCGCCGCCAGAACGCCTGGGCTTCGATGGTCTGCTCCAGCATCAGCCACAGCAATGCTTCCTCCAGCCCGAAGCATTGCAGCGACGGCAGAAAATCCCTGGGCAGCAACGTCCCCTGCTGCGGGTGTCGCCAACGCACCAGCGCTTCAGCGCTGCACACCCTGCCGTCACGCAGGGATTTTTTCGGTTGGAACCACGCCTGTATTTCTCCACTCTGCATGGCGGCCAACAGGCACTGGCGAGCCGGCTGCAGCGGATGGTTGCGGGCGACATCCAGGTCGCTGCGGCGCTTATCGAGGCACGCGCGCAGGCGCAGGATATCGCACGCCTCCACCGGCTTTGAAATCAGCCCGAGCACCTCCAGGCTCAGGTTCTTCGCCACCAGCCCGGCACTCACTAACATGCGCCGCGAGGCCACGCTCATCAGCGCCAGGGCCGGCGCGTTGTCGAGCCTGGCGATGCTCTGGATCAGCTGCACACCGTCCATCACGGGCATGAACAAGTCCGTCACTACCAGGTCGTAGGGCTGCGCATTCAGGCGCTGCAGCGCCGTAGCGCCATCCCACACGGCCTCCGCCTGGAACCCACCCAAGGTACCGAACAGGTTGCGCAAAAATTCATGCTGAAACGGGTGGTCTTCAACAATCAGCACCCGATAGGGTTTCAATTGCCACTCCTTTGGTAAGGTTCCAGGCAGGTGTACAGCGTGCGCAAGGCAAACGGCTTGACCAGGCAGCGGTTCATGCCGGCCTGCAGGCACCGCTCGCCTTCTTCGCTCATTGCGTTCGCGGTGGCGCCGATAATCGGCAAGTGGCAGTCGAGGCTGCGCAATGTGGCGGTCAGTTCGTAGCCGTTCATGCGCGGCATATTGATGTCAGTGAGGATCAGGTCGAACGTCGACTGGCGCCACATCTCCAGCGCCGTGAGCCCATCTCCGGCCAGTTCGACTGTACAGCCGAGCTCTTCGAGTTGATCGCGCAGAATCAGCTGGTTGATAACGTTGTCTTCGGCCACCAGCACGTGGATGCCCAGGTTGAATACCGGATAGCTTTGCGCCGGTGCCGCCGCGCCGCGCATGAGTTGCCCTTGAGCAGCGCCGACCGCCTTGCGCAGGGCTTTGAGGCTATTGAAACTGACCACGCCGACCGGATTGCTCAATGCCTCATCGTGCAAGTCACCGATCGCCAGCACCCGCGGGCCCTGCCAGTGTGCAGCCAGGGTCTCGCCCAGTCGGCCGGGATGCAGTTCAACCAGCACCGCGCCCTCGGTCGTGTCATAAGCCTTGGGCAACCCCACTTGGGCGCGCGCGCCCCAGCGGCACAACCAGCCGCAGATGCTCTCGGCCAGCTCACGTATCGGCGAGACCACGCAGACCAGCTCCGGCAACAGTTCGTCAGCGCCCGCCGAGGGCTCCAATGCAGACAACTGCTCAAGGGGCAGGTGCAAGGTAAAGCTGCTGCCCAGGCCCGGCTCGCTCACCACTCGCATGCTGCCGTTCATCAGGTGCATCAAGCGCTTGCAGATGGACAGGCCCAAGCCGGTGCCGGCGACCACGTGAGTATTACCATCGGCCTGATAAAAAGGCTCAAACAGGTGTTGCTGGTCTTCGTGGGAGATGCCTTTGCCAGTGTCAGAGACTTGCCAGTGCAACATCACGCGCTCACCGTCGCGGCTGTCGAGTTTGACGCGCAGGATGATTCGCCCACTGTCGGTGAATTTCAGCGCATTGTTGAGCAGGTTACTGAGGATCTGCCGCAGGCGGCTGACGTCGCCATTGAGCCAATCCGGCAGTTGCGGATCGACACAGGCAAACAACTGCAGGCCCTTGCGGTGAGCGGCGGCGGCATAGCCGTGAATCACTTCCTCGATCAGCTCCAGAGGTGAGAAGCGGTTGCACTCCAGTTGCAACTGACCCGCCTCGATACGCGACACATCCAGCACGTCGCTGATCAACTGCAACAAGTTGGCAGAAGAGCCCTCGATGGCCTGCAGATAACTTCTTTGCTGATCGCTCAATTCGGTGCGTGCCAACAATTCCAGGGTGCCCAGCACGCCGTACAACGGCGTGCGGATTTCATGGCTCATGGTCGCCAGGAACAGGGTCTTGGCCTCGTTGGCCGCGTCAGCCATACGCCGTGCGTGGTCGAGCGCCACTTCCACCTGCTTGCGTGCGCTGATATCGCTGAACGCGCAAATCAACACATCCTCGCGCTTGTAGCGAGTGCGCGCGAAGCTCAGATACAGGTGTCGACCGTCGGCCAATTGCAGCTCGTCGAAGGTGTTGTGTTCGGCATCATCAAAGCCGCGACGAATCCAGTCTGCACTGCGTTGCTCGCGTTCCTGGCTGTGGCCGATCCACTGCGTATACAGCGGATTATCAAGCACCACCTCGCCGTTCTGGCGACGCAGCACGCACAGCGCAACCGGTGCGATGCGGATGACCGCTCGGCTGAACGCCTCGCTTTCCACCAGCGCTTCAATACGGTTGCTGGCCGGAATGATCAGGCGCTGATCAATGCGCCGCATCAGCCAGATCATCAGCCAGGTAAAGAGCAAGCACAGCGCCAGGCAGGTCAGCACGGGGGATATCAGCGCGGAGAACAGCGCTTGCATGTCGAGGGCGTAGACGATTTGCCAGTTGGAAAAGCCCAGCTGTTTACGAATCGCCAGATGATCCGGCAACCAGTGGCCGCCCACCAGGCCGAACGACTGGGGCGCCGGTAGTTGGGCCAATTCCTGGCGCAGTGACTGGCCTTGCGCACTGTCAAAAATCAGCTCGCCGCGGGCATCGAGCAAGATGAACTGGCCGGCGTTTTCGTTGTGCAGGGCGCTCAGCAGGTCGGGCGACTCGACTTCCAGGCCCAGCCACCCCGACTGCGGGCTGCGGTCATCCAGCCGGGTGAAGATGTACAGCGGCGAATCATCGCGCTCAGGGTCGGTGAGCCACAGCTCGTCAACGCTGCTGTTGTCTTGTGCGTTGAGCCGTTCCAGCAAATGTGGAGCAATCAGTTGGACCGGTTCGCGCGCGGGATTCAGGCGCAGGACCTCGGCCCGGTCGCCGGTCGCGACGTACAGCAGGTTCACTTTGTTGAGCCGCAGGTGGTCGGTCATGCGGCGCGTCAGCCAGAGGCTCCAGGCCTGTTTGTCCGACCCCAGGCCGACGTGCACCTCTTCGCCGGCGACCACATTGGCACTGGCGACCGGCGCCGTGGTGCTGCGCACGGCCGCCAGTCGCAGCGTATCGAGCAGCGTCTGGCGGCTGACAAAAAAACTTTGCGCGTTGGCGATTGCCGCATTCATGTAGCTGCGCCGCAGGGATATTTCCTGGCTCAAGGTGGCGCTCACGTAGCTGTAGACGCCAGCGTAGAACCCCAGCACGAGAGCGATAAACAACAGGCGCAGTAGCTTTCTCGCCGCCGCGGGGGTGGAGAGCGACGTGTCGAGCGGAGGTAAGGCTTGGCGTAGTTTCATCAGGGAACGTTAAGCCAAGGCCCGGGCCCTCGGAATAAGACGATCCTCAAAGTCGCAGACGGTGCTGTCGGCGCTCCCCCCGGCGTGACTTTTAAGAATCGCCTGATTAAACCCCGCACTTGCTCTCCCTAAGATTGCGGCGCCTGGACAAGCACCGTTACGCCCGTCGGCGAACCGGACAGCCTCCATGCATTGTCCTAATCACCGTTAATGAGGAGTTCCACCATGAAGCGTATTGCCTTGATCCTGGCGATGACCGCCGCGCCCGCCCTGACCTTCGCCGCGGGCCAGAACACCATCACGTTCACTGGCCAGGTATCGGATCAAACCTGCGCCGTATCGGTTAATGGCAACGCTGCGAACCCGGTGATCCTGATGCCTACCGTCAGCGCAGCCGCCCTGACCGCCGTGGGTAGCACAGCGGGCGAAACGCCGTTCACCATCAGCGTGAGCGGCTGCACCGCACCGACTTCGAACCTGGCCATCAAAACCGCGTTCCTCGGTAACAACGTGACCAGCGCAGGCAACCTGGCCAACGCCGGCACAGCCTCCAACGTGCAAGTACAACTCCTGAACGCCGCCGGCGGTTCTGCTGTGGTACTCAACGGGATTACCTCGGTTTCGGGCCTGACCCTGAACTCCGGCGCCACCAGCGCCAGCCACGATTTCGCCGTTCGCTACATCAGCGAAGCCGGTGCTGCCACCGCCGGTACCGTATCGGCCACCGCTCAATACGCCCTGGATTACCTGTAAGACCAGGCATCTGCCGGGCCGCGTGCCCGGCAGGTTTATCCACACCCCCCGATTCTTTATTCGCTCTGCGCCTGCTGCACGGAGAACACCATGACTCGCCTGAAGAAAACCACCCTGGCCCTGGCGCTGACGCTCGGCACAGCCATGACCTCTTGCGCGCACGCCAGCGTCGTAATGACCGGAACCCGCGTTATCTACCCGGCTCAAGCTCAGGAAAAAGTGGTGCAACTGACCAATCAGGATACCCATCCCTACCTGGTCCAAATGTGGCTCGACACGGGTAACCCGAACCTCACGGCCCAGACTGCCGATGCCCCGTTCATTGCCAGCCCGCAAGTGTTTCGCATGAACCCCAATGCCGGCCAGGTGGTGCGCCTGGTGTTTACCGGCAGCGACCTGCCAAAAGACCGCGAATCGCTGTTCTACCTCAATTTCATGCAGATGCCGGCCATCAAGACCAGCGAACTGCAAGCCAACAAATTGCTGCTCAGTGTCAGTAGCCGCATGAAGCTGTTCTACCGCCCGCAAGGGCTGGCCGGCAGCCCCGACGCGCTGAGCCAGTCGCTGCATTTCAAGCTGCAGGGCAGGGCGGTGATCGCCAGCAATGACAGCGGCTATTTCGCCACCGTGCGCCGTGCCGATGTGGTCAGCCACGGCAAGTCCTACACGCTGTCCCAGGCGTCGATGGTCGCGCCGTTGAGCCACGCCAACTGGCCACTGCCCGCCGGCGCCTCCGCCGCAGCGGGAGACACCGTGCGCCTGACCCTGGTCAACGACTTCGGTGCGGATGTCGTCACTGATCTGCCGCTTCTCTGATCCGCCCGGAGTATTCGTCATGCCTACTCGTCGCGTATCAACATTCAAACTGGATTGTGCACGCGCACACCACCCCTGGTTGCGCGGTTTCGTTCACTCAAGCCTGCTTGGCGCGCTCAGCCTGGTCAGCCCGGGTATTGCCCTTGCGCAAAGCGCTACGGCCACGCCCGGCGACGCCTATGTGTTCGACGACAACATGCTGTTCGGCGGCGGTTCGCTGGCACGCTTCAACAAGGTCAACGCCATCGAGCCAGGCCAATACCGGGTGGACTTGTTTATCAACGGCCGCTTTATCGACCGCGTCGACCTGCGCTTCGCCGACCAAGGCGCAGGCGATGTTCAGCCCTGTCTGCCCGTCGTGCTGCTGGAAAGCGGCGGCGTACTGAAAAGCGCCATCCAGTCGCCAGCGACCGCGCAGTGCCTGGTGCTCGGCAATGCCGTCGAGGGCGCATCGACTGCCTTCGATTTTGGGCGCATGCGCTTGGACTTGAAGGTGCCGCAGAGCCTGATGCAGAAAACACCAAGGGGCTACGTTGCTCCGCAGAACCTCGACGGCGGCGACACCATCGGCTTCGTCAACTACAGCGCCAGCCAGTACCACGTCACGCGCACCGGCAACTTCAGCGGCAGTTCCGACTCCAGTTACCTGGCCCTCAACAGCGGCTTGAACGTGGGGCTGTGGCGCCTGCGCCAACAAGGCAACTTGCGTTACGACACCGACAACGGCAGTCACTGGAACACCACGCGCACTTACGTCCAACGTGCGCTGCCCGGGCTGCAAGGCGAAATGACCGCAGGCCAGGGGTTTACCTCGGGTCGGTTCTTTTCCGGCATGAGCTACACCGGGGTGGAGATCGCCTCCGACGACCGCATGCTGCCGGAGTCTGTGCGCGGTTATGCGCCGACGGTCCGCGGGATTGCCAAGACCAACGCGCAGGTCATCGTGCGCCAGAACGGCAATGACATTTACCAGACCACCGTCGCGCCCGGTCCTTTCGAGATCAGCGACCTCTATTCCACCAGCTACAACGGCGACCTTGACGTTTCGGTGGTCGAGGCCGACGGCAGCGTCAGTCGTTTTACCGTACCGTTTTCGGCGGTGCCTGAATCGCTGCGTCCCGGCCTTTCGCGCTACAGCATGGCGCTGGGCCGAAGCCGTGACTTGGGCGACCACGACCCGTTCAGCGAGATGACCTACCAGCGCGGGCTGACCAACAGCGTGACCGCCAACAGCGGCTTGCGCCTCGCCGAGGGCTACCAGGCGATGGTGCTGGGCGGCGTCTACGCCAGCAGCCTCGGCGCGTTCGGGCTGGACACCACCTACTCGCGCGCCAACCTGCCGAACGAAGGCAAGCTCGATGGCTGGATGGCGCGGCTGTCTTACAGCCGCACGTTCCAGCCGACCAACACCACCTTGTCGATTGCCGGCTACCGCTATTCCACCGAAGGCTATCGCGACCTCGGCGACGTGCTGGGTGTGCGCGAGTCGCTGCGCAACAACCAGACCTGGGAGTCGACGAGCTACATGCAACGCTCGCGCTTCGAGGTGTCGATCAATCAGAACCTCAAAGAATACGGCAGCGTGTTTTTATCCGGTTCGACCCAAGACTATCGCAGTGGCCGCGAACGCGACACGCAGCTTCAATTTGGCTGGGCCAACACCTTGCGCAACAACGTCAGCGTCAACCTCTCGGTGTCGCGCCAGAGCACCGGCAGCTACCTGAACCGGCGCAGCGGTAACTACAACGATCAATTGGGCAACGCTGTGGCAAACAATGGCGTGGGCACCACGCGCACCGCCGGTACCCAGGAGACCGTCACTCTGCTCTCGGTGTCGTTCCCGCTGGGCAGTCCGTCCCGTGCGAACGTGCCGTCGCTGAGCAGCTCGGTGACGCACAGTTCCAGGTCAGGCGACCTTTACCAGACCTCGCTATCAGGCACCCAGGGCGCCGACCAGACCTTGAGCTACAGCGTGGACGTGTCCCGCGATGCCGATCAAAAGCAGAACGTGTGGAGCGCCAACGTTCAGAAATACCTGCCCAACACCTCGATCAGCGCCAGCGCGTCCAAGGGGCAGGATTATTGGCAAGCCTCCGGCAGCGCGCGCGGGGCCCTGGCCGTGCACGGCGGCGGGGTGACTTTCGGGCCGTACCTGGGCGATACCTTTGCCTTGATCGAAGCCAAAGGCGCCAGCGGGGCAAAAGTCATGAACGGCATGGGTGCAACCATCGACAGCGACGGCTACGCGCTGGTGCCGTCGCTAACCCCTTACCGCTACAACACCGTGGCCATCAACCCCGAGGGTATGAGCGAAAAAGCCGAACTGGATGACGGCCAGCGCCGCGTCGCACCGTATGCCGGCGCCGCGGTAAAGGTTGAGTTCAGGACCCGTGTCGGCAACGCCATTCTGGTCAAGGCCGTGCGCCCGGACGGTGAGGCCGTGCCTATGGGCGCCGATGTACTGGACGAAAACGGCAGCGTGATCGGCATGGTTGGCCAAGGCAGCCAGGCGTACCTGCGCACCGAAAAACTCAAGGGCCGCCTGACCGTGCGTTGGGGCGAGGGCGCAGACGAACAGTGCCGGATGCAGTTCGACCTGGCGCGACAGGATGTCAGTCAAGCCCTGATCAAACTCAACAGCGATTGCCGTCGCCCCTGAACCTCTTTGAAATCGGAGCTCCCCATGACTCTTGCTCGCACACTGTTCACTGTGCTTCTAGTTCTCGGCGCCACGCTGGGCGCAAACGCCGAGGCAACCTGCAGACGCGTCTACAACGGCAGTCAGGTCTACGATGGCAACTCGGCGCAACTGACCTTTGGCCGGGTCAACCTCACATCAACCTACCTGCAACCGGTCGGCACGCAGCTGGGTTCGGTGGTGATCTCACCCGCAACGGCACCCGGGCTCACGAGCGAGACAGTGCTGTGGGAGTGCGATGTGAGTGACGCTGACAGTATTTACGAGGTGTTCGCCACCAACGGTGACGACCGGGTGGGCGGCTACTGGGAAATCGGCAACGGTTCAGGGGCTTCGGTCAACGATGGGCTGCCCGGTTACTACGCCACTTGGTTCCCCTATGTCGGGATCAAACTGACGCACCTGAACTCCGGCAAGGTGTTCACACGCTATTGGCAGGACGCCAAAATTACCCAGTACGACACGGTCGGCAGCAAGATCCAGATCAAAGCCAAACACTTGAGCATGATCCAGGGCGACCTGGCTCGCGTGTCCAGCCTGCCGCCCGCGTCGGGCTCGGGAAGTAACTATTGCGGCGGCCAGGCGGCCTCCAGTGGCAGCGGCACCTACAGCTACACGTGTACCCAACCCAATGGCTATGTGCAGTTTCGCGGCGGCGGCATCGCCTCGGACCCCATTGGCTCGGACTCCAATAACCACTACAACTTCTGGGGCGCGGCCAACGGCATCGCGTTTGGCATGCGCTCCGCGTCTTCGATCAGCTACACCGCCACCTGCGTGGCCCGCAACGTCACGCCGGTGGTGAGTTTCTTGCCGATCACCGCAACTGAACTGAACCAGGGCATGACGCGCAGCAGTGACTTCACTATCGGCCTGGAATGCAGCAACACCGCAAGCTCCGGCACTGCCAACAACCAGACTGCATTGGGTATTCAAGTGGCCTACAGCGCGTATACCCAGGCCCAGTCGCTGGGACTGTTGACGGGTGGCGGCGGGGTTACCTACCTGGTATCCAACGGCTACGGCACCGACCCTTCGGTCGCGACCGGCGTGGGGATCAGCTTGCGCAACGCCAGCAACGGCAACACGATGAATTTCCTCGGATGGTCAGGCACCGGCACGGGCGCCACCGGTGGCTGGTACCCGGTGCTGGCGGGCGCCAGCAATGCCGGCAGCAGTACGTCCGGCTACACCAGCTACCTGCAGACGATCACCGCGACCCTCAGTACTTTGCCAGGCGCAACGGCCAAGCCGGGCAGGGTGAACGCCACCGCTTACGTCTTGGTGAAGGTGCAATGATCAAGTTGATGTTCTACGCAGTGCTGGTGTGGGCATGCTTTGCGATGAGCGCGTCCTCCATTTCGCATGCCGGCGTGATGCCCGAGCAGACCCGGTTGATTTTCCATGAGGGCCAGACCCAACGCTCGTTGATGCTCGCCAATACCAACCCGTATCCGGTGGTGGTGCAAACCTGGATCGACGACGGCGAAGGCAACCGTGCGCCGGAAAACTCAACCTCGGCGATGATCGCGCTGCCCTCGGTATTTCGTCTGCAACCTCAAGCGTTGCAGGGCCTACGCATTGTTTACGACGGCAGCGCGTTGCCCAAGGACCGCGAGTCGGTGAGCTGGCTGAACCTGTACGAAATCCCGCCGGCTAAGACCGATGCGCCGGCGCTGCCTACGCGCATTGCCGTAACGATGAACACCCAAATGAAAATTTTCTACCGTCCCGCTCACCTGCCCAGCCAACCGGAAAGCATGGCGGGTAGCCTGACGTTTCGGATTGAACAGCAGGCCGGTGCCTGGGTGCTGGTATGCCATAACCCAAGCCCCTATCACGCTTCGTTTTCTTCTTTACGCGTGAGTGCTACAGGACATGAATATCCTGTGGCAAAGGCACTCGACATGATGACCCCACCTTTGAGCGAGAAAACCTACCCACTGGGCCATTTCACCGATGACGCGAGGGCCAGCGTGCCCGTCAACTACACGCTAATCGATGACGAAGGCCATTATCTGGATGGTCACGCAACCGCCTACGTGCACCGAGCGCAGTGATGGACATGGCGAGATTCGCTCCCCTGTGGCAACGTCACCATCGCGCATGCCACCGTTTTATGAGCAAAAAAAAGCCCGCTATCAGCGGGCTTTTTTCTGAAATGACTACCTAACCCCAGGGGCTGGTTGAACCATTTCTTTGTGAAACGTCGCAACTATTCTGTGAACCTGCACCTGATGTAGGGTCACAAAATAGATGACTCGGGAACCCCAGCAAACGCTGGCAGAAAACCATCTTTTTTGTGAGTCCGCCGGCTGGACTCACAAAATAAATGAGAAAAACCTACTCGTCTCACAGAATAGATGCATCCGAGTAGAAAAGTTCTCACTTCAGCCGCTCAACCGTCCATCCAGAGTGTTTGTGTACATAAAGGAAGGAAACGTAAAACTCAGGGGCGGAGCGTGCATGCCGGTGATGCCGTAAAGGTGAGCGCCCATGCCGCCAAGCTTTGGAGCTTGGTTCCGCCAAAAACTCTGGTAGCGGGATAGGATCGTTGACACCTAAGAGGCCCGAGCTATGACCCCTCCGTCTATATATAGAAGCAATGCACTCACCGGTTAGCACCTTCTTTACAAGCCAGGGCCTCAGATCATTCAGCAGCTTTTCGTTTTCAAGACAACAGAAGCCACGTCAAAAATGCTGAGGGTCCAGCCAGGCCGTATTTGGCATTTGTTGCCCTGAGATGCACGCCCACCCCAGAAACTGGAGAATGGGGAGAACGTAGGTAATAACCCGAACTCTCCCATTCGCCCCCCTGGCGATGACACATAGGCCAGTCCTAACCGGATCACGGTTGCTTGAACCTATCATGGGAGGCAAGGCTGGGCTGGAATTGACGGCGTGAAGATGGATGACCGTGCGGACGAAGGACTCAACAGAAATCCGCACAAGAGCCCCCCTCTCTGTGCTGATCGTAATGATGTCAGCACCATTTTGATAAATAGTGAACTGCCGTGCACGTTGCTGATCCGGTGTGAGGAATCTCATACCAATGGGCAGCGTGTTGAGCTGAGCCATGAGGGTCTCGCGAACTGTTTCGGGATGCATAAAGATCTCTTGAGAAATGAACCTTCAGCTTAATTAGTGTAAGGATCATCCCCAAGTACTTTTATCAACGTATAGACCTGGGGCCATCCTTTCAAATGAGATGGCGGGCATCGCATAGCAGTGCTCGTGATATGTACTTTCCACCTGTGGAGGATCGTAGATTATCCATATAGCTTTCGAGCCCAGTTCTCACGCATGCGTAGTCACTCGGCGCAGCCCGCCCAAAAATGATGCTCAATGCAGTGTCGACCTCAGGCCTCGCTCGGACTTTTTCCGAGATAACGGCGAGACCCACGCTTTCCAAAATGATAAACAACGCTTCCTCAAGGCAAATCAAACGGGCCCAAAGCGCATCTATCACAGGCTCGTCATCAACCTGAGCGAGAGCTACGAATGCTCTCTTGTCGCCACTGATTACTGAATCCTCTTCGGCTTCATGCAACGCAGCAAACAGCGTCGCTTCTCCAGAATCTAAATCAGGTCGATTCAAGCCGAGTATGGGATTCGCAGTATCAGCTACCACGATTACTTCCGATGCAGCGTCGATCAATTGGTTGGCGAGTTCAAGCGCTTCAGCCGAGCCCAATCTGGCTAAAGCGGAAGCCGGGTTGGCCAACTTGAGTTGGAATCGAAGCTGAGGGAGGACAGCGAATCCTTCAAGCCCGCATCCCAGAGCCATAGCCAGCTCATTTAGCAGATGGTATTGGCAGATTTTGCGGGCCACGTCGCTGTCGAGTAAGTACAAGGAATACCTACCCCCCAAATCCTTGAATGAACAAAACGTGTTCCTGGTTTTCTTCACTCAGCGATTCTAAGACCGTGTTAGCCCTGAATTTTTGCTCCACAAGCTCAATGGCACCAATCGGATTGGGCATAAAGTTGAGCGCTTGGTTAGCTCTTGCCCAGTCATCATGCTCCTTGGCGTAAGAAAGAATCAGATGACCCGGATCAATCGCGTGCGCTCGACCAACCGACATCGCGCTTGATGCGAGCGTCGCAGCAGAATCTGGACGACCCATTTCACGTACGGGGTTGGGGTGCCCGTTTCTCAATAAAGCGAGAGCAAATGCATCAGCCTCACGCTCTTCGCCATCCTTTCGAACCACCTGGCTGCCCAAGAGGGTATCGGTAACACCAGAAATGTCCTCATCAATAAGGACACCATTATCCTCAAGGTGACCGCATAGAATGTGAGCCAACTCGTGGGCCAAAACAAAGAGCTGCCTGGAGTGCTGAGCGGTATTGAAGCCCAAAATTATTGTAGGCCGACCGTCTACGTTCACCGTCATTCCGGTCATACGTTTTGTGTTTTTTGGCATTCCTTTTAAAAACAGAACCGGAATCCCACAGGACCAACATAAGTCCAAAAGCCCTTCAAAATCGACAAAGGTTTTTTTCGACTCAGACAGCACCAGCGCACGAATAGCCAATGGATCTGCTTGTGGAGGTTTATACGGTATAGACGTGCAGAAAATTGCCAGCCTTGCTAGGGCTATGCCCAAGCTGGCAGCTATGTTCAGTTCTTCTTCATGGGTGTCACTACGCCGTTTGTAGCGCGCCTGTGGCGCTGCCATTTGGATCTCCAGCGCACCATTTTGACCAAACTGAACGTTCAGACCCAACCGCTGCTTCAAGATCATCGCGAACTGGAAAGCGCCCGCACTCGTTTTGAAAAGACTGTTATCCCACCAATCAGGCAACAGTTTCTCTACATAGGGACGTGGGTATCCAGCTGCTTTCAAGCTATCAAACGCAGATTTCACCGTTATTGGAGTCGTGGCCTCACGCATTGCATCCTCCTATAACGCATTTTTCGAAAATCATTTTCCCATACTCGCTCGACGATGGGCGAAAAGCAGGTCCGCTAAGCGACGAGCGTGTTCTTCACTTCCGTCCCAGATAACACCTAGGGCATCCATCAGGACCTGGGAAGTTGCAGGATTGACGGGATCAACCACAATTGAAACATTCGCATAAATGCATAGCTCACGGATGGTTTTTGTCAGTCTCTTGGGTTGACCGAACAGATTGCGATAGATCTGAGACTGAGAAATTCCTGTGAGCTTAGCTATGCCGGCACTGGATGTCACACCTTGGTCAGCAAAGAATTTCTGAAGCTCTGAGACTACCTGCGCTGTAGATTTATGCATATTCATGCAACAATACTAGCATATTTGCATAAATCTGAAGATGCTCAGGTATCAATCAAAAATGGCTAATTGGGTTATGCTGACCCGCTTTTTTGGCGCCCTGCCAAATCCTGGGACATGAAATGCGCGAAGCCGAGATAAAACGAGCTCTGGCACTGCACCTCAATAGTTTGCCGGAAAATCTTCCTGGCTCATTCCTTGAAGAGGTTGAGTTAAGCGGCGGTGAGATACGTGCCGATCTCGTGCACGTGATGGATATGCACTGCTATGAAATCAAAAGCGAAGCGGACACCCTCAAACGTTTGATTGGTCAGGGGGCTCGTTACGCACGAGTTTTCGATCGAGTTACGCTGGTAACGGCAGAACGACATTTGAAGAAAGCCCTACCGATTCTTCCCTCTTGGTGGGGAATACTCGTCCTACCGGACGAAACCACAGACAAATTCAAACAAATCCGATCAGCAAAACCCAACAAGCGACACGAACCTGATGTGCTTGCCACACTGCTCAAGCGTGATGAGGCTCTTGACCTCCTCGATAAACTTGGTCAGCTACGGGGATGGAAAAGTAAAAGCCTTTACCAGATTCAAGCCCATATCGCCCAGATCCTGAGCCTTGATGAATTACGGCAACATGTTCGAGAGTATCTTCTTAAGCGGGTCGGCCTTTCTCAATCTAACCACTGCCAAGAAGAGCTCATCGTCGAGCTCGAAAACCTCACAACGGATCTGAGCTCTTCCGATCTGTACGAAAAAGCCCGCACTCTTTCTATCTGAAAGGAGGGGACACCCCTCCCTCGATATGTAAAGAACTCACCCTTTGCGCGGAAAGCTTCCCGGCAGGCACGAGTCAGGAATCAGACCACATGGCGAAATCGCAGTCCTTAGCTCTCGGGGAATGGGCTAAACGAATCGATCTTCCCGCCGTGTATGCCAGGTCAGTACTGCTCCTTGACCACTACCGCAATGTGATGACTCCAACCTTCCGTGATGTGGTAATGACGTATCCGTCCGGCGAAGTCATCTACCCAGCCCCGCAAGGCCACGGCATGGTGTGCACTTAAATTTGAGTGGACACCAGGTCTAGCCTTTTAAGCGGGTATTTCATGCAGCCACAACGCCGTTCCTACTCCAAGTCCTTCAAGGCCCAAGTCATTCAAGAGTGCGCCCAGCCCGGCGCTTCGATTGCCAGCATTGCGCTCAGCCATAGCCTCAACGCGAACCTCGTCCACAAATGGATTCGGCTGCACGCGCAGAAAAGCACGGCGCTGCAACCTGCATTCATTCCGGTACCCATGCAGCTGGCCGAAGTGAATTCGCAAGCTGCGTCGCCGAATATCTGTGTCGAAATCCAGCACCCACGCGGTACCGTCAAAGTGAGTTGGCCTACTGAAAGTGCTGTTGCTTGTGCGACCTTTCTTCGAGACTTGCTGCGATGATTCGCATCGACTCCATCTGGCTCGCCACCGAGCCGATGGACATGCGCGCTGGTACCGAGACTGCATTGGCCAGAGTGATTGCGGTGTTTGGTGCGGCGCAGCCGCACTGTGCTTATCTGTTCGCCAACCGCCGCGCTAATCGGATGAAAGTTCTGGTGCATGACGGGTTTGGCATTTGGCTTGCTGCTCGCCGGTTGAACCAAGGCAAGTTCCACTGGCCAGGCATTCGCCATAGCTGTGAAATAGAGTTGGATACCAAGCAACTCCAGGCTTTGGTATTGGGCTTGCCATGGCAACGCGCGGGCTCCGGCGCCGCAATCACACGGCTTTAACGGCTACCATTAGCCTATCGCTCTATCGCCGTGAATTGCCTGCTCTGGCAAAATCGGCACCATGACCTTGCCCAATCTCGACCACCTGAATCCTGAACAACTGCGCGCTTTGGCGGCGCAGTTGATACAGCGTGTCGAGACACTCGACCAGCAAGTCGAGACGATGGGCAAGACGGTCGAAACAATGGGTAAGAAGATCAACCGCGATCAAACGGTGATCGAGAAGCTGACCCATGAGATTGCACAGCTCAAGCGATTCAAGTTTGCCAAGCGTAGCGAGCAGATGAGTCCGCAGCAGGCCAGCTTGCTGGACGATTTGATCGATACCGATATCGCGGCGATTGAGGCTGAGCTTCAAGCATTGCAAACCGCGCCATCGTTGACCGAGAAAAAGCAGAAGCCCAAGCGCACTGCATTGCCGGCTGAGTTTCCACGCACGTTGATCCATCACGAACCGGACAATACTCACTGCCCATGTGGCTGCGTACTGAAACGCATCGGTGAAGACGTCAGCGAGAAACTGGACTACACGCCAGGCGTGTTTACCGTCGAGCGCCATGTCCGTGGCAAGTGGGTCTGCGATGACTGCGAAACGCTGATCCAGGCGCCGGTTCCGGCGCAAGTCATCGACAAGGGCATCCCGACCGCCGGGCTACTTGCCCACGTCATGATCGCCAAGTTTGCTGACCATTTGCCTCTTTACCGTCAGGAATTGATTTTCGGTCGTGCCGGCTTGGCGATTCCACGTTCAACTTTGGCTCAATGGGTTGGCATGACGGGCGTGCAGTTGCAGCCTCTGGTAGATGCGCTGCGCGACGTAGTGCTCGGGCAGCAAGTTATCCATGCCGACGAAACGCCGGTGCAGATGCTGGCTCCGGGCACAAAGAAAACCCACCGCTCTTATGTGTGGGCCTACGCCACCAGTCAGTTCTGCGAAACAGCGGCTGTTGTCTACGACTTCAGCTCCAGCCGCGCTGGGGAGCATGCTCGCAACTTCCTGCAAGACTGGAAGGGCAAGCTGGTGTGTGATGATTTTGGTGGCTACAAGGCTAGCTTCGAACTGGGCGTGACCGAGATCGGCTGCATGGCCCATGCACGGCGCAAGTTCTTCGAACTGCACACCACCAACAAGAGCACGCTTGCTGAGCAAGCCCTGCGCTACATCCAGTCGCTGTATGAAATCGAGAGCGAAGTGCGCGACCTGGAGCCGGATTTGCGGCGCCGAATACGGCAAGAAAAAGCCGTCCCGTTGATGGATATGCTGCACGCCTGGATGATCGCCCAGCGCGATCTCGTGCCTGAAGGCTCAGCCATCAGCAGAGCGCTGGATTACAGCCTGAAACGCTGGGCAGCGCTGTCGCGCTACCTCGGTGACGGGGCCGTACCCATAGACAATAATTGGGCGGAGAACCAAATCCGACCATGGGCTCTTGGACGCAAGAATTGGCTCTTCGCAGGGTCGCTACGCAGCGGCAAGCGGGCGGCGGCGATCATGAGCTTGATCCAGTCTGCGCGGCTGAATGGTCATGATCCATACGCCTATCTAAAGGATGTTCTCACGCGCCTGCCGACGCAGCGGGCGAATGAGATTACCGACCTACTGCCGCACAGGTGGATGCCCATCTAACGGTGCAACCTCTGACGGGGCACAGTATCAAGATCTGCCTAGTCGCCCAAATTAACGGAATTACCGTTAATCCGGACATAATAATTATCGAATTCACCGCTTTCGACGAACACGAAGCCATGGCGAGTGTAAAAACGATTTGAAGCGCTTTCCTTGAGAGCACCAACCTTGATGGGACGCCCGATCTCATCAGCCTCTCTGAAAATCTGAGTAAGAACTTCAGAGCCGATTCCTGCTCCTTGAGCACCGGGTATCACATACAAATGGTCAAGCAGAAGCTCGCTCTGATGGTCTTTGATAACGACAAAACCGACCAGATCGCCTGATACTTCTATGCGGCGTGTGCTGTTAGCGTCGAACCCACCAAGAAATCGTTCGCGCGCACGATCTGGGTTAAATCGTCCAAGCCGTTCAAGGCTCTCGCGCATGGCCTCAATCCTGATGGCTACCAGATCTTCCAGGTCGTTATTGGAAGCTGCGCATAAAACGACAGCGGAGTTTTGATCAGCGGAGGCTGGCATAACAAGCACCCTAAACATGGCCGGTCAGTCATTATAGAGAACAGAATCCGCATAACCACTACTGCCTCGGTTCAATGGAGGCGATGGCTCCATATCAGCTTCAGGGGGATGTGTTCGCCGGACGCATAC
>NZ_CVTU01000013.1:0-88010 GCF_900004965.1 Pseudomonas sp. 44 R 15 | reverse complement strand
CACGGTCGGGCGAGCGGCGCGGGTCGCAGACGATGGCCAGGCGCGCGGGCGGGAATCGGCTGAGTTGTTCCAACAGTTTGTTGCGCGATTCGCGGCTGTCGAGGATGCCGGCGTTCTTCACATTGGCGGGCAGTTTGGGCGGCCAAGGGTGCTGATCATCGAGTTCGACGGCCACCAGCAAGGCTCCATCGCTTTGCATCTCGCTGACGCCGCCGCTGACGTGATGCAACTGTTCGGGGGCGGCATCGTTGACCCCAAGCCGTTCGCTGCTGGGCATCAGGCGTTCGCGCAGTTGGGCGTAGCCGGGCAGGTTGAGGTCCAGGCGCAGAGCCGCACGTCCGATATTCCATCGCCACAGGCAGAACAGGGCAAGGACCGCACGGGGCAACAGGCCGTAGACCAGCAGCACGCCCACCAGCCAGGCGGCCCAGGCTTGGCGGGCGCTTTCGATATTCAGGGCGGAGTCGCCGCTGGCGCGGATCATGTCGACGGTCGGCACGTTGAAACCGAGCAAAGCGGGCAGGGTGCCGAGGGCCTGGGTGACAGCGATGAAGGTGTCGGCACCGAGGATGGTGGTTTCCCACACAAAGCCGTAACGCCGGGTGGCGAGCAGCATCAGCAACATCAGCATGGCGCTGAGCAACGCCAGTGACCACAGGCTGTTGACCAGGACGCCGACGGCCCAGCGATTGAGCTTCTGGCGCTGTAGCAACAGCAGCAGCGCCGGCGCCAGTTGTGCGGCCTTGGCGTCGCGGGCGAGTTTTTCACTGAGCCACAGCCACAAGCGCCCGAGGCTGGCGCTGTGTTCGCCGGCAAACACCAGGCCCAGGGCCCAGCTGAGCAGCAGGATCAGGTTCAGGCCGAGCAGGCTGCCCAGGGCCCAGAACACATTCACTGGGGTCAGGCCATTGCCCAAGGCGGCAAACGCCAGGCCGGCGCCGCTGAAAATCGCGACGATCGCCAGCAGCACCAGGGCCAGGCGTGCGCCTTGCTGCCAGCGTGTGAGGGCGCCGGTCAGGCCATCGCGTTCGGCCAGGTGCAGCGCGCGATGCACGATGCGCGTCGGCAGGTCGCCACCGGCCGTGCGGGCCAGGCGGTTGGCTTCGAGATCTTCCAGAGGGCCTGCGTGTTCTTCGCGCAGGCGCACGGTTTCGGTCAACCAGAGGTTGTGCAGCGGGTTTAGTGCAGTCACGCGCCATCCTGTTGTGTTCGTGAGGTTGGAGCATAACTGCTGACTCGCAGCTCTGGTATTCTCGTGACCATGAAAAAAACTCTCCCTTTAAGCCTGATCGCAGCCCTCGGTGAAAACCGCGTGATCGGCGTCGACAACAGCATGCCCTGGCATTTGCCGGGGGATTTCAAGTATTTCAAGGCCACCACCCTGGGCAAGCCGATCATCATGGGGCGCAAGACCTGGGATTCCCTGGGCCGACCGTTGCCGGGGCGGCTGAACATTGTGGTCAGTCGTCAGACCGACCTGGTGCTCGAAGGTGCGCAAGTGTTTGCGTCACTGGAGGCGGCGATAGCGCGCGCGGAGGAATGGGCCAAGGCCCAGGGCGCGGACGAGCTGATGCTGATCGGCGGCGCGCAGTTGTATGCCCAGGGGCTGGAGCAGGCGGATCGCCTGTATCTGACGCGGGTGGCGTTGAGCCCTGAAGGGGATGCGTGGTTTCCGGCGTTTGATGCGAACCAGTGGAAGCTGGTGTCGAATGTGGAGAACCCGGCCGAAGGGGATAAACCGGCTTACAACTTTGAAGTCTGGGAGAAAGCTTAAAAGCATCGGGGGCAAGCCCCCTCCCACATTGGACCGCATTCTTCTGTTGGAACTCGGTCAACTGTGGGAGGGGGCTTGCCCCCGATAGCGCTCTATCAGACCTGCGCTAACTCAGCATGCTCATCGGCATCGAGCAACGCCTTGTCCGTCTGCCCCATGATCTGGCTGGTAATCGCCCCCGCCGTCATCGAGCCATTCACGTTCAGCGCCGTACGGCCCATGTCGATCAGCGGCTCCACGGAAATCAGCAGCGCCACCAGTGACACCGGCAAGCCCATGGCCGGCAGCACGATCAATGCCGCGAAGGTCGCACCACCGCCCACGCCCGCCACACCGGCCGAGCTCAGGGTCACAATCGCTACCAGCGTCGCGATCCACAGCGGGTCCAGCGGGTTGATGCCGACGGTCGGCGCGACCATCACCGCCAACATCGCCGGATAGAGGCCTGCGCAGCCGTTCTGGCCAATGGTCGCCCCAAACGAAGCGGCGAAACCGGCAATGGACTGCGGGATTCCCAGGCGGCGTGTCTGCGCTTCAATGCTCAAGGGGATCGAGGCGGCGCTGGAGCGGCTGGTGAAGGCAAAGGTCAGTACCGGCCACACCTTGCGGAAGAAGCGCAGCGGATTGACCCCGGCCAGCGACAGCAACAGGCCATGCACCACAAACATCAGGCCCAGGGCCAGGTACGACACCACGACAAAGCTGCCGAGCTTGATGATGTCCTGCAGGTTGGAGCTGGCAACCACCTTGGTCATCAGCGCCAGAACACCGTACGGGGTCAGCTTCATGACCAGGCGCACCAGGCGCATCACCCAGGCTTGCAGGGTGTCGATGGCGTTGAGCACCTTCTGGCCTTTTTCCACGTCGTCCTTGAGCAGTTGCAGCGCGGCAACCCCCAGGAACGCGGCGAAAATCACCACGCTGATGATCGACGTCGGCTTGGCCCGGGCCAGGTCGGCGAACGGGTTGGCCGGCACGAACGACAGCAGCAATTGCGGGATATTCAGGTCGGCGACCTTGCCCGCGTAATCGTTCTGGATCACTTGCAGGCGCGCCATTTCCTGGGTGCCGGCGACCAGCCCTTCGGCGGTGAGGCCGAACAGGTTGGTCAGGCCGATACCGATCAGCGCCGCGATCGCGGTGGTGAACAGCAAAGTGCCGATGGTCAGGAAGCTGATCTTGCCCAGGGACGAGGCGTTGTGCAGGCGCGCCACGGCACTGAGGATCGAGGCGAACACCAGCGGGATCACGATCATTTGCAGCAGTTGCACATAGCCGTTGCCGACCAGGTCAAACCAGCCGATGGAGGCCTTGAGTACCGGGTGACCGGCCCCGTAGATGGCGTGCAGCACCACACCGAACACCACGCCAAGCACCAGGGCGAACAGGACCTTCTTGGCCAGGCTCCAGTTCGTACGGCCGGTTTGTGCCAGGCCCAGCAACAGGGCCACGAACACCAGTAAGTTGAGAATCAGGGGAAGATTCATTGAAGCTCCGTTGAGAAGGCAGCCAATCGCGTGAGCCTGCGATTGCGAACCGGGAAGCCTAACAGCTTGAAATATATTGATTTAATACCGATATGGAATGGTGACTGTCGTTTTTGGAATAAGCGCTTGACGCTCTGGCGTACGACCCTGGCGCGATCAGGATGCACACGGTCGGGCTCGACACGGGAACTGTCACAGGGATTTGTTAGCGTCGATGTTTTTCACTCAGGAAGAAACGCTTATGAAGCTCGCGCCGAAATTGCTTGCCGCCGCGCTTTGCCTCGGACTCGCCAGCCAGGTATTTGCCGCCACCGAGTTGAAACACTGGCCGGCGCCTGCCGCCAAACAGTTGAACGAGATGATCGCCGCCAACGCCAACAAGGGTAACTTCGCGGTGTTCGACATGGACAACACCAGCTACCGCTACGACCTTGAAGAGTCCTTGCTGCCGTACATGGAAAACAAGGGCCTGATCACCCGCGACAGCCTCGATCCGTCGCTCAAGCTGATGCCGTTCAAGGACACCGCCGATCATAAGGAAAGCCTGTTCAGTTACTACTATCGCCTCTGCGAAGTGGACGACATGGTGTGTTACCCGTGGGTGGCCCAGGTGTTTGCCGGGTTTACGCTCAAGGAACTCAAGGTCCAGGTCGACGAGTTGATGGCCTCCGGCAAACCCGTTCCCGTCAGCTATTTCGAAGGCGATACGGTGAAAAAGTCCGAGGTGCAGCCACCGAAAGTCTTCACCGGCCAGGCCGAGCTGTACAACAAGCTGATGGAAAACGGCATCGAGGTGTACGTGATGACCGCCGCCTCCGAGGAACTGGTGCGCATGGTCGCCGCCGATCCGAAGTACGGCTACAACGTCAAACCCGAGAATGTGATCGGCGTGACCACCCTGCTCAAGGACCGCAACACAGGCGAACTGACCACCGCGCGCAAACAGATTGCCGCCGGCAAGTATGACGAGAAGGCCAACCTCGGCCTGGAACTGACCCCGTATCTGTGGACCCCGGCCACCTGGATGGCCGGCAAGCACGCGGCGATCCTTACCTATATCGACGAATGGAAAAAACCGGTGATCGTCGGCGGCGACACGCCAACCAGCGATGGCTACATGCTGTTTCATGACGTGGATGTGGCCAAGGGCGGCATTCACTTGTGGATCAACCGCAAGGACAAATACATGACCCAGCTTAATGGCATGATCGCCAAGCACGCGGCGGCGCAGGCCAAGGAAGGGTTGCCGGTAACGGCGGACAAGAACTGGGTGATCGTCAAGCCGGAAGACATTCAGTAACAGGCTGGATGCAGTAAAAATGTGAGAGGGAGCTTGCGCTAATAACGCTTTTTGTAGGAACGAGGGGGGCGCCTAGCTCTTGCTCGCGAAAAACTCATAGGCACCGCGTTCATTCAGGAAGCGCGCGTTATCGTTGACGTTTTTCGCGAGCAAGCTCGCTCCTACAGACGGCGGTTTACGCCCTTTCCTGATTTTTCAGGCAATTCAGTGTTGGGTATTGAAAAGTACCTATAAAATCAATGCCCAGAGCGTGAAGTGTTCAACAATTTGCAGGCATCAAGCACTCTTTGATAAGCGTATTCTACTGCGTCGGCGTTATGTTGGTCCGCACCTGCCAGTTGATTGAATAATAAAGGCGTGAAGTTTTTTTGATCGTTATACGAAAACACCGTATAGGCTTCGTTAAGCGAGTGGCCTCCGCTGAAGGTGAGATAGGCCGCCGTCAGGGTTTTCGCATGCTCCATGGAAAATACCTTGCCTTCCTCGATCAGACTTTTAAATAAGTAGTTCAACACGTTGGTGCTGCCGGACATGCCGGTGCCTATTGCACGCTCAGCGTGCAGCGCGGCTCGATTGTGTGGAGTTATTTTCTGTGTGGTAAGTTGGTAGCAGTCAATCGGCCTGATGCCCTTGGTGCCCAGCAGGCGGGTCGGTTGCTGTGGTGCTGACTGATAAGGTAGCAATAGCCCGTATCTGTCGCTGCGAAAGTTGCTGTTTTCAAGAGATTCAATCCGCTCTCGCTGGTTCTCGATGACATCGATATAGTGCTGCGTTGCCACCTCCGCCAGTGGCCGTAAATTGGGGGCCACCAACATATATTTCACTGCCAGCGACAAGGTCAATGGAATCGCATAAGGGTCGCGACTTTGCAGCATGGCGGTAAATTTTTGCGTATCGAAGGCTCGCAGGAATTCTTGAGTTTCCTTGATCTGTTCGCGCCATCCGGGTGGGTCGTCGCGCATCCTCTGATGGATTTCCGCGCACAGCGCGAGTTGCATGGCAGGTGGATAACTATTGAAGTCCGTTAGAAGTTTTTGCGTCAGCAATTCGTTGATGTGGTGCGATTGTGCCGTGGGATTATTAATTACATATTCTGAAAACGCAGTGTCGAAAAGCCGTCCATAGTAATTGTCATTGCGTTTGGTAATATAAAATTCCTTTTCCAGGGTATTTGATATCTCCTCTATTCTCGACAGCAACGCCTGGTTTTTTTCCGGTTCGAATGACAGGTCGCGCTGAAGCTGCGTTATAAGGTTTTGCGTAATGTCTCTTGAACTCCTGTTATCCAGCCAGCTTACTTTAAGGTGCTCGATGATGGGCGTTTTGATCGAGGTATCCAGTTCCGACTCTGCAATCGCAAGGGTCAACGCCAACAGCACTTCCTTGGGCGTCCTTATCAGCTCTTGCGCAGGCTGTGGGCGCTGAGTCAGTGGCGCAGTGATTGAATTGGAGATGTCTGTAAAGTTGCTGTTGGACAAGTGCCTGGGTTGAACTTTAGTGATCATGCCTCGGCTGTCCACCGTGACCATTTCCCTCATCCGAAACGCAGTTTCAGGGCTTATGGTTTTGCCGAGCAAGGTGTTGGCCATTTCGTCAGGACGTAAACGCCTGGTGCTGTTTTCAGAGCGCTGAGGTGCATAGGGGGCGTAGTCCTGGGCCCGAAATTCTGCTGGAGGAACGCCGTCCGATATTTTCATCGCACACCCTTTGGTTAATCGATCGTCTCGCTTGGTGGACGATTCGGTAAAAGGGTTCCAGATGGCAGTGCAAGGGACGCGGCGCGTCAGGCGGGGTAAAAAAATGCCCCGTGGGTACGGGGCATTTTTCAGGGGCAGCGATAGAGCGAAGGCAGATTAGACTTACAGCCCATCCAGCATCGCCTTGTTACGCACGGCGCCCTTGTCGGCGCTGGTCGCCAGCAGGGCATACGCCTTCAACGCGGTGGTCACCTTGCGTGGACGTTTCTCCACCGGTTTCCAGCCCTTCTTGTCCTGCTCGACCCGGCGCGCCGCCAGTTCTTCATCGCTGACCAACAGGTTGATCGAGCGGTTCGGGATGTCGATCAGCACCTTGTCGCCATCCTGCACCAGGCCAATCGCGCCACCGGCAGCGGCTTCCGGCGAAGCGTGGCCGATGGACAGGCCCGAAGTACCGCCGGAGAAACGGCCGTCGGTCAGCAACGCGCAGGCTTTGCCCAGGCCTTTGGATTTCAGGTAGGACGTCGGGTAGAGCATCTCCTGCATACCCGGGCCGCCTTTGGGGCCTTCGTAGCGGATGATCACGATGTCGCCTTCTTTCACTTCGTCGGCGAGGATGCCGCGAACCGAGCTGTCCTGGCTTTCGTAGATCTTGGCGCGCCCTTCGAAGACGTGGATGGATTCATCCACACCGGCGGTTTTCACCACGCAACCGTCGAGGGCGATGTTGCCGTACAGCACGGCCAGGCCGCCTTCTTGCGAGTAGGCGTGCTCGACGCTGCGGATGCAGCCGTTTTCACGGTCGTCGTCCAGGGTGTCCCAACGGGTCGACTGGCTGAACGCGGTCTGGGTCGGGATACCCGCCGGGCCGGCCTTGAAGAAGTGATGCACCGCTTCGTCGTCAGTCTGGGTGATGTCCCACTTGGCGATGCCTTCGGCCAGGGATTTGCTGTGCACGGTCGGCAGGTCAGTGTGCAACAGGCCGCCACGGGCCAGGGAGCCGAGGATCGAGAAGATCCCGCCCGCACGGTGCACGTCTTCCATGTGGTACTTCTGGATGTTCGGCGCGACCTTGCACAGCTGCGGCACGTGGCGTGACAGGCGGTCGATGTCGCGCAGGTCGAAGTCGATCTCGGCTTCCTGGGCGGCGGCCAGCAAATGCAGGATGGTGTTGGTGGAACCGCCCATGGCGATGTCCAGGGTCATGGCGTTTTCGAACGCCCTGAAGTTGGCGATATTGCGCGGCAACACCGACTCATCGTTCTCGGTGTAGTAACGCTTGCACAGCTCGACGATGGTGCGGCCGGCCTGCAGGAACAGCTGCTCGCGGTCGCTGTGGGTGGCCAGTGTGGAACCGTTGCCCGGCAACGCCAGGCCCAGGGCTTCCACCAGGCAGTTCATCGAGTTGGCGGTGAACATGCCGGAGCACGAACCGCAGGTCGGGCAGGCGCTGCGCTCGTATTCGGCGACTTTCTCGTCAGACGCGCTGGAATCGGCGGCGATGACCATGGCGTCAACCAGGTCCAGGCCATGGGAGGCAAGCTTGGTCTTGCCGGCTTCCATCGGGCCGCCGGAGACGAAGATCACCGGGATGTTCAGGCGCAGGGCGGCCATCAGCATGCCGGGGGTGATCTTGTCGCAGTTGGAGATGCACACAATGGCGTCGGCGCAGTGGGCGTTGACCATGTACTCCACGGAGTCGGCGATGATCTCGCGGCTCGGCAGAGAATACAGCATGCCGTCATGGCCCATGGCAATGCCGTCATCCACGGCGATGGTATTGAATTCCTTGGCCACGCCGCCGGCGCGTTCGATCTCGCGGGCGACCAGTTGACCCAGGTCCTTGAGGTGGACGTGGCCGGGTACGAACTGGGTAAACGAGTTGGCAATCGCGATGATCGGCTTCTTGAAGTCGTCATCTTTCATCCCCGTGGCACGCCACAATGCGCGCGCGCCGGCCATGTTGCGGCCGTGGGTGGATGTTTTCGAGCGGTAATCAGGCATTGGAGCACTCCGGGCGGCTAATCGGTATCAAAGGGGAGTGAGCTTCTATTGACGTCTGGAACACTCAGAAAATGGCCGTGTGTCCGGAAGTTGCCACTCGCGTCGCGGGATCGCCGCGTGCTTGGGCCTCGAGCTCATAAACCCGCCGGGGGATGACTGGCGATGAATAGGGCCGATTCTACACCGCTGGCGGCTGGAGGGAATGGGCGTCTACCTGTAGGAGCGAGCTTGCTCGTGAAGATCGTCAACGATAACGCGGCGCTATCAGGTAGCCGGTGGCGTCTATTTGTTTTTCGCGAGCAAGCTCGCTCCTACAAGGACGGACATATCCAGAACAATTGTTTGAGGGCTGATTGGCGCTTCAGCTCCTACCGTTTCTCTTCCAATCACAGAAGAGGACGAAGGAATGTCCACTCAGCAAAATGCTTATCGGCTGCGCAAGGCGCGCTATTCAGAGTCGGGCCGTATCTACTTGCTAACGGCTGTCACCCATCAACGGCAACGCATTTTTCAAGACTGGCTTATCGGTCGCTTGCTGGTCCGCGAATTTAGAAAGGCTCAGGAAGATGGAGATGCAACGTCACTGGCCTGGGTGGTCATGCCCGACCATTTCCACTGGCTGGTGGAATTGCACAACGGCGATTTGCCCAGGCTCATGCAGCGAACCAAATCGCGAAGTGCCCGTGCAGTCAATAAGGCAAGACAGTCCTTCGGAGTGCTTTGGCAAAAAGGCTATTTCGACAGGGCGCTGCGTCGTGAGGAGGACTTGAAGGCAATGGCTCGCTACATCGTCGCAAACCCACTGCGCACGGGCTTGGTCGAGCACATTGGCCAATACCCGCTATGGGACGCCATCTGGCTATAAGGCACCTCTACCTGTAGGAGCGAGCTTGCTCGCGAAGAACGTCAACGATAACGCAGCGCTATCAGGTAGCCCGTGGCGTCTATTCGTTCTTCGCGAGCAAGCTCGCTCCTACAAGGGGAAGGCGTCAGCGACGGATCCTGGCATTCGTCAACCAACCCCACAGGCTCAAAACAATGAAGCTGACAGCAATGGTCATCAGTAAATGGGCACCGGTTTGCGCGAGGGCGGCGCTGCTGACGGCGGCGGTGAGGAACATGATGCTGTTACCCGCTGATGCCGCCGTCCCCGCGCTGCTTGAAAACAGCAACATCGCCGCCGAAATGGCGGCCGGGCGCACCAAGGTCACGGCCAGGGCGCTGATCAGCATCGGTATCAGCAGGGTCACGCTGGTGATGGCTTGCAGGCTGACGATCAGCGTCAACAACACACCGGCGCCGAGCAACAAGCCGAGGCCGATATTGATCTGCCGTGACAGCGGGATGCGTTTCTGCAGGTAGGAAGCCACCAGGCCACCCAGCAGATAGGCGACGCCGTACACCATTAACACGAGCGCGTACTCGTATTCAGAGAGTTTCAGCGCATCCATGAAGATCAGCGGTGTCACACTGATCAAGGCGAAGTAGCAGGCGAACACCAACGCTGCAATCCACCAGTAGCGCAGGAAATCGTGGTTGGCGGCGACGGCCTTGAGTGTGCCGACGATGGACACCGGTGCTCGATGCGTACTGGCGGATTTGGTGGGCAGGATGCACTGCGCATGGATCAACATGCCCGTAGCCATCAGCGCGAAGCCGTAGAAGCTGCCTTGCCAGTCGAACGTGGTTTGCAGCCAGGAGCCGATCAGCGGCGACAGCGCGACGAACGAGCCACTCAAGGTCATGTAATACAGACGAACGCGGGCGCGGTCTTGCTCGTCGAACAGGTCTTCCACCAGCGCATGGCCCAGCACAAAGAAACCACAGCCCATGGCCTGCACTGTGCGAAACAATAGGAACGTCAGGTAGTCCGGTGCCCATGCACAGCCTATCGCGCCGAGGATGGAAAGCAGGATGCACCCGAGCAGGACTTCCTTGCGCCCCCATTTATCCGACAATGGGCCGGCGATCAGTTGCGAGATCGAAAACACCAGGGTGAACAGGCTGATGGACAGCGCGATGTCTGCGCTGGGCGTGTCGAATTGGGCAGACAGGGCAGGGAACGACGGGAGCAGGATATTGATCGGGAAGAAGCTAATCAGGGAAATGCAGGTGATGAGGGTTAAGCGGGAGAGCGTGGGCCCAGACATTGTTTTTGTTTTCCGGAGTAAAACCAGAAACCGATACTAGCCTGCGAAAAATGGAATTCAATCAGAAGTGCTGTGAGCCATTTCCTTTAATGGTGTGAGCCATCACTGTAGGAGCGAGCTTGCTCGCGAAGAACGTCAACGATAACGCGGGGTATTTGATACTCCGCGGCGTTCTCGGGTTTTTCGCGAGCAAGCTCGCTCCTACAAGGTGGTCGGCGTTAGCTATTGGGCAACAACCGGCACGTAATGCTCTTGATATACCGCGTTTCGACAATCGCCGGGTGCACCGGGTGGTCCGGGCCCTGGCCGCCGCGTTCGAGCATCTGGATGTTGCGGTCCAGGTGGCGGGCGCTGGTGAGCAGGATGTTCTGCAGGTCGTCTTCGGGCAGGTGCATGGAGCACGAGGCGCTGACGAGGATGCCGTCCTTGCTGAGCAGGCGCATGGCTTGCTCGTTCAGGCGGCGGTAGGCGCCTTCGCCGTTTTTCATGTCTTTTTTGCGTTTGATGAAGGCCGGTGGGTCGGCGACGATCACGTCGAAACGTTCTTCGCTGGCTTTCAGTTCTTTCAACGCTTCGAAGACGTCGCCTTCGATGCAGGTCATCTTCTCGGCCACGCCGTTGAGCGCGGCGTTGCGCTCCACGCCGTCGAGGGCGAAGGCGGACGCGTCGACGCAGAACACTTCACTGGCGCCGAAAGCGGCGGCTTGCACGCCCCAGCCGCCGATGTAGCTGTACAGGTCGAGCACGCGCTTGCCTTTGGCATACGGCGCCAGGCGTGCGCGGTTCATGCGGTGGTCGTAGAACCAGCCGGTTTTCTGGCCCTGGATCACCGGGGCTTCGAATTTCACGCCGTTTTCTTCCAGCGCCACCCATTCCGGCACCAGGCCGAACACGGTTTCGACGTAGCGGTTGAGGCCTTCGGCGTCGCGCGCGGCGGAGTCGTTCTTGAACAGGATGCCGCTGGGCTTGAGCACCTGGGTCAGGGCAGCGATCACGTCTTCTTTATGGGCTTCCATGGTCGCCGAGGCGATCTGCACGACCAGGATGTCGCCGAAACGGTCGACCACCAGGCCCGGCAGCAGGTCGGAATCGCCATAGACCAGGCGGTAGAACGGCTTGTCGAACAGGCGATCGCGCAGGGACAGGGCGACGTTCAGGCGGTGCACCAGCAGCGACTTGTCCAACGGCAACTTGATGTCACGCGACAGCAGGCGGGCGCAGATCAGGTTGTTCGGGCTCATGGCCACGATGCCCAGGGTCTTGCCGCCGGCCGCTTCCAGGATAGCCTGGTCGCCTGCCTGGAAGCCGTGGAGTGGGGTGGCGGCCACGTCGATTTCGTTGCTGTAGACCCACAGGTGGCCGTTGCGCAAACGACGATCGGCGTTGGCTTTGAGACGCAGGCTTGGCAGGGACATGACGTCGCTCCGGAAAAAAGAGCGGGAGTATACCGTGTTGTGCATTGCTTGGCGGCGCCGCCGGACATGTGGGAGGGGGCTTGCCCCGATAGCGGTGGGTCAGTCAGCTCATCTTTCATTGATATACCGCAATCGGGGGCAAGCCCCCTCCCGCATTTGATCGAGTTTCAATCGGGCATTTGGGTGTCGGCCCGGTCTGCTTAAAGGGTAGAATCCACACCTAGCCCAGAGTGTGTACTTATGTCCCAAGAGCTTTCCGCCGAACAGATCCAGCAGGTCCTGCAAGGCATCAGCGTACCGCCCCAGCCGCAAATCATGGTGGATTTGCAGATGGAGCAGTACATGCCCGACCCGGACCTGGAAGTGATCGCCCGGTTGATCGCCCAGGACCCGGGCCTGTCCGGCGCATTACTGAAGATCGTCAACTCGCCGTATTACGGCCTGAGCAACAAGATCGCCTCGATTCAGCGCGCGGTGAACCTGTTGGGCAGCCGCTCGGTCATCAACCTGATCAATGCGCTGTCGATCAAGGGCGAGATGAGCGACGACACCATTGTCACGCTCAACCGCTTCTGGGACACGGCCCAGGATGTGGCCATGACGTGCCTGAGCCTGGCCAAGCGCACCGGCTCCCAGACGGTTGACGAAGCCTATGCCCTGGGCCTGTTCCACGACTGCGGCGTGCCGCTGATGCTCAAGCGGTTCCCGAACTACATGACGGTGCTGGAGCAGGCCTACGCCAATGCCGGTCCGGATTGCCGCGTGGTCGACACCGAGAACAACGCGTTCAACACTAACCATGCCGTGGTGGGTTACTACACCGCCAAGTCCTGGCGCCTGCCGGAGCATGTCACTGACGCCATCGCCAATCACCACAACGCCCTGGCGATTTTCAGCGATGAGTCGTCGCGCAACCCCGTCCTCAAGAACCTGCTGGCGATCCTGAAAATGGCCGAGCACATCTGTTCGTCCTATCGCGTGCTGGGCAACCAGGCCGTTGACCATGAGTGGGATGCGATCAGCCCTCTGGTGCTCGATTACGTGGGCCTGTCGGACTACGACTTCGAAAGCATGAAGTTGTCGATCCGCGAACTGGGCGCGCACTGAGCCTTTCTTCCCGAGGTACACATGCCTGAGTTACCAGAAGTCGAAACCACCCGGCGCGGGATTGCCCCTCACCTGGAGGGCCAGCGCGTCAGTCGCGTGGTGGTGCGTGAGCGTCGCCTGCGCTGGCCGATCCCCGAAGACCTTGATGTGCGCCTGTCCGGGCAGCGCATCGTGCTGGTGGAACGGCGCGCCAAGTACCTGTTGATCAACGCCGAAGTGGGCACCTTGATCAGCCACCTGGGCATGTCGGGCAACCTGCGCCTGGTGGAAGTGGGCATGCCTGCGGCCAAGCATGAACATGTGGACATCGAGCTGGAATCCGGCCTGGCCCTGCGCTACACCGACCCCCGGCGTTTTGGCGCAATGCTCTGGAGCCAGGACCCGCACAACCACGAGCTGCTGATCCGCCTGGGGCCCGAGCCGTTGACCGCGCTGTTTGATGGCGAACGCTTGTTCCAGCAGTCCCGTGGACGGTCGATGGCAGTGAAGCCGTTCATCATGGATAACGCCGTGGTGGTGGGCGTGGGCAATATCTATGCGACCGAAGCGCTGTTTGCGGCGGGGATCGATCCGCGTCGTGCGGCGGGCGGTATATCGCGGGCGCGTTACCTGAGGCTGGCGATCGAAATCAAGCGCGTGCTGGCTGCAGCGATCGAGCGGGGCGGTACCACCTTGCGCGATTTTATCGGCGGCGACGGGCAGCCGGGGTATTTCCAGCAGGAACTGTTCGTGTATGGCCGAGGCGGCGAGGCGTGCAAGGTATGCGGGACCGAGTTGCGCAATGTGGTGCTGGGGCAGCGGGCGAGTGTGTTTTGTCCCAAGTGTCAGAGCTGATTGCTGTGTGATGGCTGATATCGCCATCGGGGGCAAGTCGAATCGTCGCACCGCCCCTCCCACATTCTGAATGTATTCACAAATCAAAGTGTGGGAGGGGGCTTGCCCCCGATGAGGCCTTTACAGGCGCTAAAGAACCTCAATCCTTACCGGTAATCTTCCGATACTTCTCCATCAACTGCTCTTCAGTCTCCGGATGCGCCTCATCCAGCGGAATGCAATCCACCGGGCACACCTGCTGGCACTGGGGTTCGTCGTAGTGGCCGACACATTGCGTGCACAGGTTGGGATCGATCACATAGATCTCTTCACCCTGGGAAATCGCAGCGTTCGGGCACTCGGGTTCGCAGACGTCGCAATTGATGCAATCGTCGGTGATGATCAGGGACATGAAAACTCCTGCCAGGGCTGTCAGCCAGGGCATTGAAAACGAATGCGCGCAATTGTGCCGCATTGGCGCCCGCAGTGCGAGCGGGCGCCGAGTGAGCGGTCTTACTTCTTGAAGCGCAGGGTGAGCGCATCCGCGACGGCCGGGTGCACGAACTTGGTGATATCTCCGCCTAAAGCGGCGATTTCGCGCACCAACGTCGAGGAAATGAACGAATAACGTTCCGACGGCGTGAGGAACAGGCTTTCCACGTCCGGCGCCAATTGGCGGTTCATGTTGGCCAGCTGGAATTCATATTCGAAATCCGACACCGCGCGCAGGCCACGCAGGAACACATTGGCGTTCTGCTCCTTGGCAAAGTGCGCCAGCAGTGTCGAAAAGCCCACCACTTCCACATTAGGCAGGTGCCGGGTGACTTCACGTGCCAGCTCCACGCGTTGCTCCAGGGGAAACAACGGGTTTTTCTTGGGGCTGGCGGCAACCGCGATGATCACATGGTCGAACAGGCGAGAGGCGCGTTCGACCAGATCGCCATGGCCTTTGGTAATCGGGTCGAAGGTACCTGGGTACAACACTCGGTTCATCGCGTCGTCCTGGCGGAGTCCGTTGGGGAATCGGATGGTATCGCAGCCATCCCGGTCGGCCAAGTCGACTTATGGAGATAAATGCCGTGAATCGAACGGTTTTTCACGCTGTTTTCAGACGTTCGGCCAAGGCTGACGCCAGTTGGGCGCTCAATCCATACACCGACAACTGGGGATTTGCCCCAATGCTGGTGGGAAACAGCGAGCCGTCGTGAATCGACAGGTTGCGCAATTGGTGGTGGCGCCCAAGGCTGTCGGCCACCGCGTTTTTCGGGTCTTCGCCCATGGCGCAACCGCCCATCACATGGGCGCTGCCCAGGGTGGTCCGATGCAATTGGAGGTTCAACCCGTCAATTACGCTGCGCGCCTCGGCCAAGGTGTTCACGTAGCGGGCGTCGTGATGCAGGGGCTTGACCGAGTTGGCGCCCGCCGCGAACTGAATCTCGGCCATGCTGTGAAAGGCCCGGCGCAGGCCGTCCCAGGCATAGGGCGAGACTTGATAGTCGAGCACCGGCGTACCGTCACCGCGCAGTTCTACTGCGCCGCCGGGGCTGTCGGGGTGAAACCCGTCGCGCAACAGCGCGAGCATGGCGTGGGTATGGGGCAATCGGCTCATGTCCAAGGCATTCTGCGCCCCGTAGCCGCCAAACAAGGTACTCGCCAGCCCTGGATGTAAGGGCGGTGCTTCTAGCTTGTAGGACATTTTACCGGTAGTGCCGTCCTGCCACTGGAAGTGGTCGGAATAGATCGACTGCGGCGCCCCGTAGAACGGATTGATCACCTCGTCGAACAACCCGGCGGAGAAATTCACCAGGTGCAGGAAGGTGCGCTTGCCCAGCCGTGAATGCGGGTCGGGCGCGTCCGAGCGCATCAGCAGTGCCGGGCTGTTGATGCCGCCGCCCGAGAGTACGTAATGCTTGGCTTTCACGCTGATCGTGCGCCCGGTAGGGGCTACGCAGCGTGCGTCCATGGCCACGCATTCCAGGCTGCTGATCGTGTCGCCGCTGTAGTTGAGGCGCTCGGCTCGGGCCAGGTAGAGCAGCTCGCCGCCTTTGTCCAGGGTGGCGGGGATGGTGGTCACCAGCATCGACTGCTTGGCGTTGACCGGGCAACCCATGCCGCAATAACCCAGGTTGAAGCAGCCGCGCACATTGCGCGGGATCACGTGCCAGCTGTAGCCGAGCTTTTCGCAGCCTTTGCGGATCACGTCGTTGTTGGCGTTCGGCGGCAGGGCCCACGGCGCAATACCCAGGCGCTGTTCCATGGTCTCGAACCACGGCGCCATTTCGGCGCTGCTATGGCCCTTCACCGCGTATTCGCTGGCCCAGTGGGCGAGGGTGGCATCGGGGGTACGGAAGCTGGAGGTCCAGTTGATCAGCGTGGTGCCGCCCACTGCCCGGCCCTGCAGGATGGTAATCGCACCGTCCTTGCTCATGCGCCCGATCCCTTCCTGGTACAGGCTGGCATAGGCTTCGTCTTCCAGCAGCTTGAAATCGCTGCTGGTCTTGAGTGGGCCTTCTTCGATCAACAGCACCTTGTAGCCGGCGGCGCTGAGAATTTCCGCGGTGGTGCCGCCACCGGCGCCGCTGCCGATGATGGCCACGTCGGCTTCCAGGGTCAGGTCGCTGTCGAGGGCGGCGCCATTGTGGGTTTTCCAGCCGCGGGCCAGGCCGTCGCGGAACAGATCGGGTACGGGCATCAGGGTCGTCTCTTTTTTATTGTGAGGGATGCAGATCAGATCTTCGGCGGGCCGGGGTAGCCGCAATGGGCCCAGGACTCGGGCCGGAAGTACCAGGCCATGATCACCAGCTTGAGCAGCGAGCCCTGGCCCATGCGCAGCAGGTTCAGGTAGCTGTTTTCCCAGCGGTGCAGGAAGTTGCGGATCTGCTCGCTGCCGGCGTTTTCCCAACTGCCCCAGATGCCGGTCAACGGTCCTCGGGTAATGCCCAGGCTCAACACGTCGAACAGCTGTTGGGTGAGCTTGAACATCTCCGGCGACAGGTGCTGAAGGCTGTAGTCGAGCTTTTTCAGGGTGTCTTCCAACCCGGCGCTGACGGACTGCGCGCTGGCGGCGCCTTCCAGCAGCACCGGGATGACCGCGCGCAGGAACGGCAAGTCACTGGCGCGCAACATTGCAAAACCGCTGGCCGGCGTGCTGCTCGAGCAACCGCTGAGGCTGGCGCCCAGCCCGGCGGTCGCCAGGAAGGCGCTGGCGCACAGGCCAATTTTCAAGACGCCGCGCCGCGACAGCGCAGGTGTTTCAGTCAGGCTGGGATTCATTGTCTTTATTGTCCCGGTGGTGGCGGTTTCAGCGGATAAACAGCTTCTGGATCAACGTCTGGATGGATTTCCCGTAGGGCGGGTAGATCAACTTCGCCGCGTTCAGACGCTGTTTGACCAGTACGCCCTTGGCCTTGCTGAATGTCAGGAAACCTTCGCGACCGTGGTAATGACCCATGCCGGAGGGGCCGATGCCCCCAAACGGCAGGTCGTCCTGGGCCACCTGCAGCAGGGTGTCGTTCAGGCACACGCCGCCGGAGTGGGTCTCGTGGAGTACGCGGTTCTGTTCGGTCTTGTTGTAGCCGAAGTAATACAGGGCCAGTGGACGCGGGCGCTGGTTGATGTAGGCGAAGGCCTCATCAATGCCGCGATAGGGCACGATCGGCAACAGCGGACCAAAGATCTCATCCTGCATCACCTTCATCTCGTCACTCACATTCAGCAGCAGGCTGTGAGGCATGCGCCGTGCCTGGCCCTGGTCGTACAGCGCAATCAGGGTGGCGCCTTTGTCAGTGGCGTCCTTGGCGTAGGCATTGAGCCTGGCCAGTTGCCGCTCGTTGATGATGGCCGTGTAGTCCGGGTTGTCGGTCAGGGTCGGATAGAACCCGCGAATCGCATCGGAGTAAGCCTCGACGAAGCCGTCCACACGATCCTCCGGTACCAGCACATAGTCGGGTGCCACGCAGGTTTGCCCAGCGTTCAACGCCTTGCCGAAGGCGATACGCTCGGCAGCATCCTTGAGCGGCACATCGGCGGAAACGATGGCTGGCGATTTGCCGCCCAGCTCCAGGGTGACCGGCGTGAGGTGTTCGGCGGCCGCACGCATCACATGTCTGCCGATGCTGGTGGCCCCGGTGAACAGCAAATGATCGAAGCGCAACGTGGAAAACGCCATGCCGACTTCGGCTTCGCCGAGCACCACGCACACCAGGTCCTCGGGGAAGATTTTCGCCAGCAATGCCTTGAGCAGTTCACCGGTGGCCGGCGTGGACTCGCTGAGCTTGAGCATCACCCGGTTGCCGGCGGCCAAGGCGCCGACCAGCGGGCCGACGGCCAGGTACAGCGGGTAGTTCCAAGGCACGATGACGCCCACTACACCCAGCGGCTGGTAGATGACTTTGGCCGACGCGGGTTGAAAGGCAATGCCTACAGCGCGGCGGGAAGGTTTCATCCAACCTTTGAGGTGCTTGCTGGCGTAGTGAATGCCCTGCAGGCTGGGCATCAGCTCGGCGAACAGGGTTTCGTCCGCGCTGCGATGGCTGAAGTCCTGGCTGATTGCGTTGATCAGCGCCTGGCGTTCGTTGCTGAGCACATCGCGCAGGGCCTTGAGCCATTGACGGCGTTGTGCGGCCGGCGGCATCGGGTTGGCGGCGTAGGCGCGACGTTGCGCTTCGAACAGGTCCTGGAGATGATCCAGCGCCTGGGATTCTGGCAGGTAGGCAACGTTGGCAGACATGGCGCGATCCCGATTGTTATAGGTCTGTCTGGATTTTTAGAGTCATTGCTCTAAATTGTCAAATAAACATTGCAGTAACATCTGGATTTAACCTGACCGGCATAGGCCGTAAGATGCCCCATCCCGTGTTTGGAAGCTGATCCCTATGGCACCACGAGTAAAGACCAGCGAGCGCATTGTGCAAACCAGCCTGGAGCTTTTTAACCAGCAGGGCGAGCGCAGTGTCAGCACGAACCATATCGCCGCCCATATGGAAATTTCCCCGGGCAACCTGTACTACCACTTCCCCAATAAGCAGGCGATCATCGCCGTGCTGTTCCGCGAATACGAAGCGTTGGTGGACAGTTTCCTACGCCCGCCCCAAGGGCGCGCGATGAGGGTGGAAGACAAGCGTTTCTACCTGCAGGCCGTACTGGCCGGCATGTGGCGCTACCGCTTCCTGCACCGCGACCTTGAACACTTATTGGAAAGCGACCCGGAGCTGGCCACTGGCTACCGACGGTTTTCCCAGCGCTGTCTGATTCAGGGCGGAGCGATCTACCAGGGCTTTGTCGACGCAGGCATTCTCACAATGGACCCGGTGCAAACCGAAGCCCTGACCCTTAATGCCTGGATTATCCTCACCTCCTGGGTACGGTTCCTGTGCACCACCAATGAAAACTCCACTCATTTGAGCGCCGAAGCGATAAAGCGTGGGGTATACCAGGTGCTGGTGTTGGAGGCGGGTTTCGTCACGCCCCAGGCCAAAGCCGCGGTGGATGCGTTGTTCAAAGAGTTTTACGTGCCATTGAACCAGGCACTGGAAGAAGTGAAGTAGGACCTTTCCCCTTTGTATGCACAGGAGTCAGTCATGCCGCTTGCCCAATTGATCAGCCCCCAGGCGTTGGCCGAGCGCCAGCAGTCGGCCGGGCTGGTGATCCTCGATTGCCGCTTTGCCCTGGAAGACCCGGATTACGGGCTGTGCAGCTATGCCGAAGGGCATATCGAAGGGGCGCAATATGCCGACCTGGAGCGCCACCTCAGCGGCAAGGTGATCAAGGGTGTGACCGGCCGTCATCCGTTGCCTGCGGCGGACACCTTCGCCGAACAGCTGCGAGCTTGGGGCATCAGTGCCGACACCGACGTGGTGCTGTATGACGACGGCGCCGGTGCCTATGCCGCCCGTGCCTGGTGGCTGCTGACCTGGCTGGGCAAGCGTGATGGCGTGTTTATTCTCGATGGTGGCCTCAAGGCCTGGCACAGCGCCGGTTTCCCCTTGAGCCTGGATGCGCCAGTGACTGAGCCGGGCACCTTCACCGGTATGCCGGATAATCGGCTGGTGCTGGATGCCGAGCATGTGCAAAAACGCCTGGGTCAGCCCGGCCTGACCTTGATCGACGCCCGCGCCCAGCCGCGTTTTCGTGGTGAAGTAGAGCCCATCGACTCGATTGCCGGGCATATTCCCGGTGCGCAGTGCGCGGCCTTCAATGAGAACCTGGGCAGTGATGGTCGTTTCTTGCCGGCCGAGCAACTCAAGCAACGCTTTGCCGCACAATTGCAGGGGCGCCCGCCGGAAGAATTGGTGGCGTATTGCGGTTCGGGGGTAACGGCGTGCCATAACCTGTTTGCGCTGAGCTTGGCGGGGTATCCGTTGGGCAAGTTGTATGCGGGGTCTTGGAGTGAGTGGATTACGGATCCCAAGCGGGAAGTGGCAACAGGCGACTGAGCAATTGGCCTGTGAACTCAATCAAAATGTGGGAGGGGGCTTGCCCCCGATGGCGGTGGATCAGTAACAGATGTACTGACTGACACACCGCAATCGGGGGCAAGCCCCCTCCCATATTTTTACCTATGTTGTGCCAGTAGCCATTGGGGGATGCGGCGTTCCAGATAGTAGCCGGGGCGCTTCAGCGAACCCTCTACAAACCCCACATGCCCACCCTTGGCCAACAGCTCAAACTCCGTACAGTCTGATAGCTCACTGGCTTCGGGCAGGCTGTGGGCAAACACAAACGGGTCATCGGCGGCCTGGATAATCAGGGTTGGTGTGCGGATAGCGCCCAGGTAGTAGCGACTGGAGGCGCGGCGATAGTAATCCTCAGCACTCAAGAAACCATGCAACGGCGCAGTCACTCGCCCATCGAAGTCCCAGAACGTGCGCATCTTCTCCAGGGAGCCCAGTGCCTCCAGGGTTTTCAGCCCTTCCTCACGGCCATCCTGCAAAAACTGGCGTTGCTTGACGCGGATATACGCCAGCATCTCGCGCATGAAGTGCTTCTGGTAGATCCGCGAAAACCCCAGCCCGATACGATCCGCGCATTGGTCCAGGCGAAACGGCACCGACACCGCCGCCGCGCCTTGCAGCCCCGAAGCCGCACCGGTTTCGCCCAAATGCTTGAGCAACACGTTGCCGCCCAGGGAATAACCCACCGCATAGAGGGGCGCCAAAGGTCGCTTGGTGCGCAGATGGGCAATCGCTGCGGCCAGGTCTTCGCTGGCTCCGGAGTGATAGCTGCGAGCCAACAGGTTCGGCTCGCCCGAACAACCGCGCCAGTTCAATGCCGCGCTGGCCCAGCCTTGCGCGGCGAGGACTTTTTGCAGGCCGGCGACGTAAGGCGAATTGGACGAACCGGTCAGCCCGTGCAACACCAGCACCAGCGGCGCTTGCACGTCGTGGGGGCCGTGCCAGTCGAGGTCAAGAAAGTCGCCGTCTTCCAGCCACAGACGTTCGCGTTGGCGCTCGATGTGGGTGGTCGGGCGCCACAGCGGCCCCCACAGTGTTTGCAGGTGGGGGTTGCCGAGGCCGAAGGCGGGTTTGAAGCGGTCCACAGAGGGAGTCATGAAGTACTCGCTGCCGGACGAGCTTGCCACGCCCCCCGTAGGAGCGAGCTTGCTCGCGAAAAACGTTAACGATGACGCAGCGCTATCAGGCAGCCTGTGCCGCCTGTTCGACCTTGGCGAGCAAGCTCGCTCCTACAGGGCGCGGTGCCACAGCGCGTAATACACCCGCCCGGATTTCTGCTCCCGGTGCAGGCGCCAGCTGCCCGGCAGGCCGAGCGTCGACGGCGCGGTCTCGCTTTCAGTGTAGATCCACGCATCCGGCGCCAGCCACTGGCGTTCTTCCAGCAACGCACACACGGTCGGCAGCAGGTTCTGGTTGAACGGTGGGTCGAGGAACACCACGTCGTATTCGCTGGCGGCCTGGGTTTCCAGGTAGCGCAAGGCGTCGGCGGTCTGGACCTGGCCATTGGTGCAGCGCAAGGTACCCAAGTGTTCCTTCAGGCTGGACACCGCCACATTGCTCGCATCCAGCGCCTGTGCCTGGGCTGCGCCACGGGACAGCGCCTCCAGGAACAACGCGCCACTGCCGGCAAACGGGTCGAGTACCTTGGCGCCGCCGATGTACGGCGCCAGCCAGTTGAACAGGGTTTCGCGCACGCGATCCGGGGTCGGACGCAGGCCCACGACATCGGGGAAGCTCAGCTTGCGGCTGCCCCATTCACCGCCAATGATGCGCAGTTGGCCCACACCGTTATGCACGTTGTGGACAGGTTTTTTCGGGCGAGATGAACTGGCCATTAATGCTCCGGAACCCCGAGCGGCTGCTCGGCGGGTTTATCAGTGGGGGGCGGTAGTGGCTTTTGCGCAATCGTCGGGCCGGCGGTCACGATGACCATCTTGTCGGCGCTCAAGTGTTTGTTCATTGCAGCCTTGACCTGCTCTACGGTCAGGGCCTGGGATTGTTTCATGAAATCTTCCAGATAGCTCAGCGGCAGGTTGTAGAAACCCATGGCCCCCAACTGCCCGACAATATCGGCGTTGCTGGCGGTGGACAGCGGAAAGCTGCCGGCCAGTTCGCGCTTGGCGTCATCCAGTTCTTTCTGGGTGGGGCCGTTTTTGAGGTAGTCAGCCACCACGTCTTCGACCAGGCGCAGGGTGCCGCCGCTCATTTCGGCGCGGGTCTGCAGGTTGATCATGAACGGGCCGCGCACCTGCATCGGCGAGAAACCGGAGTACACGCCGTAGGTCAGGCCGCGCTTTTCGCGCACTTCGCTCATCAAGCGGGTGCCGAAGCCACCGCCGCCGAGAATCTGGTTGCCCAGCGACAAGGCTGCGTAATCCGGGTCTGCACGGTCGATGCCCAACTGGGCGAACAGCAGGTGGGTTTGCTTGGAGGGGAACTCGATGCGGCTCAGGCCGGCCTTGGGCTCCCTCGGCTGGGCAATCTTCGCCAGGGCCGGGCCCTTGGGCAGCGCGGCAGAGACCTTGGCGGTCATGGCTTCGGCTTCGGCACGGGTCAGGTCGCCGACCACCGCGATCACCGCATTGCCCGCCGCGTAGGCCTTGGCGTGGAATGCCTGCATCTGTTGCACGGTAATCGCCGGAACGCTTTCAGGCGTGCCTTCGCTTGGGTGTGCGTACGGGTGGTCGCCGTACAGGCGCTTGAACAGCTCGATGCTCGCCAGCTTGGCGGGGTTCTGTTTCTGGTATTCGAAGCCGGCCAGGATCTGGTTCTTGATGCGCGCCAGTGAATCGGCGGGAAACGTCGGCTTGCCGATTACGTCATCGAACAGCGCCAGTGCGGCCTCGCGCTTGTCGCTGTCGCTCAGGCTGCGCAGGGACACCAGGGCCATGTCGCGGTAGGCGCCATTGCCAAAATCGGCGCCCAGGCCTTCAAAGCCGCTGGCGATCTGGCTGACGTCCTTGCCCGGCACGCCTTCGTTGAGCATGGCATTGGTCATCAAGGCCAGCCCCGGCACGTTGCCGTCCTGGCTGCTGCCGGCGGCGAACAGGATGCGCACGTCGAACATCGGCAATTCATGGGCTTCGACGAACAGCACCTTGGCGCCTTCGGCGGTGGTCCAGGTCTGCACATCGAGCTTGCGGTTGGTCGGTGCTTTACCGTCCAGCTCAGCCAGCGATTGCAGCTTGCTGGCCGATTGAGCCTTGTCCAGCGCCGGGCTGGCAACCGATTCGCTCGGGCGCAGGAAGTACACGGCACTGGCCGCGCAGAGGGTAACGGCGATCAGGCCGGGCAGAATCAGGCGGCTGCTTTTGCGGTCACTCATGAGCGGTCTCCTCGGGCAAAACATGGGCGACGCTCAGACGTTCGCGGGTGAAATAGGTGCGCGCAGCCTTTTGGATATCTTCCGGGGTCACGCTTTGCAGGTCGGCAAGCTCAGTGTCCATCAGCTTCCACGACAGACCGACGGTCTCCAGCGAGCCAATGGCCGTGGCCTGGCTGGTGATGGAGTCGCGCTGGTAGACCACGCCCGCTATCACCTGGGCGCGGATGCGCTCGAGTTCTTCGGCGGTGGGCGGCTTGGCCTTGAGCTCTTCCAACAGGCGCCACAGGCCGGCTTCGGCTTGGGCGACGGTCTTTTTCTTCTGCTGGTTAGGCGTGGCGCTCAGCATGAACAGGGTATCGCCGCGGGTATAGGCGTCGTAATTGGTGGAGGCGGCGGAGACCAGTTCTTCACCGCGCTCCAGCTGCTCGGAGATCCGCGCGCTGTAGCCGCCGTCGAGCAGGGCCGAGATCAGGCGCAGGGCTTGTACCGAGCGCTTGTCCTCGGCAGTCGCAAGGCCCGGCACGTTGAAACCGAGCATGACGCTTGGCAACTGGGTTTGCACGTGCAGGGTCAGCAGGCGCTCGCCGGGCTCGGCCAGCTCCAGCGGAATCTTGGCGGGCGGGACGTCGCGCTTGGGGATCGGGCCGAAGTAGCGCTGGGCCAGGGTTTTCACCTCGTCCGGCGTGACATCGCCGACCACCACCAGGGTCGCGTTGTTCGGTACGTACCAGGCCTGGTACCAGTGGCGCAGTTCCTCGACCTTCATGCGTTCCAGGTCGGCCATCCAGCCGATGGTCGGCGTGTGATAGCCGCTGGCCGGGAAGGCCATGGCCTTGAAACGTTCAAAGGCCTTGGACATCGGGTTGTCGTCGGTGCGCAGGCGGCGCTCTTCCTTGATCACCTCGATTTCGCGGCTGAACTCATCGGCCGGCAGGCGCAGGCTGGCCATGCGGTCGGCTTCCAGCTCGAAGGCCACGCCCAGGCGGTCACGGGCCAGCACCTGGTAGTAAGCGGTGTAGTCGTCACTGGTGAACGCGTTTTCTTCGGCGCCCAGGTCGCGCAGGATCAGCGAGGCTTCGCCGGGGCCGACCTTGGCGCTGCCCTTGAACATCATGTGTTCCAAGGCGTGGGACAAACCGGTCTGGCCCGGGGTTTCGTAGCTCGAGCCCACTTTGTACCAGACCTGGGAAACCACCACCGGCGCACGATGATCTTCGCGCACGACGACCTTGAGGCCGTTGTCGAGGGTGAATTCGTGGGTGGGTTGTGGATCGGCAGCCAAAGCTGAAAGGGGCAGACAAACTGTGCTGAGCAGCAGGCCTGCGGCGCGGCGGGCTAGAGCATTCATTCGTTTTTTAACCTGTTGGACTGCCCGCTTGGTCTTAGCGTCGGCGGGCGAGGAGGTGCTAGGATACTGATCCGACTCAGGGACGGCCACTGTGGCTGTCCTGTTAAGGCTCTATTTAGGCCTTCAAAATGTTGCGCATGAACGAGCTGGCTAAAAAACAGTCTGTTACGCATCGAATTTTATTTACCGAAGCGCCCCTTGGCGCGTCGCTACCTTGAGATAGCCGTCTCCATGTTTGGTTCCAACGACGACAAGAAGACCCCAGCTGCGGCTGGCGAGAAGAAAGGCCTGTTCGGATGGCTGCGCAAAAAACCGCAGGAAACCGTCGTCGAACAGCCGCAGGTTCAACCCGAACCTACCCCTGAGCCTATAGTAGAAGCCGAACCGGTTGCCGAAACGCCGGCACCGGTGGTGTTGCCTATCGCGGAGCCGGTGTTGCAGCCGGTGGTCGAGGCAGAACCTGCGCCTGAACCTGAACCCGAGCACAAACCGTGGCTGGAGCTGCCGGTAGCCGAGGAGCCGGTGGCACTGGTTGAGGATGTGCAGGCTGAACACGTGACGCCGCCCATTCCTGTGGCGCCGCCGGTAGAGGTTGTCGTCACGGCGCCCCCAGCAGTCGAAATGCCTGCTGAAATCCCTGCTCAAGTGCCAGCTGTAGCTGCCGTGCCTGCGGTCATCGAAGAGCCCGCCGCACCCGCCGAAACCAGTAAAACCGGCTTCTTCGCCCGCCTCAAGCAGGGCCTGAGCAAAACCAGCGCCAGTATCGGCGAAGGCATGGCCAGCCTGTTCCTCGGCAAAAAGACCATCGATGACGAGCTGCTGGAAGACATTGAAACCCGCCTGCTTACCGCAGACGTGGGCGTCGAAGCCACCGCCGTGATCATCCAGAGCCTGACCCAGAAAGTCGCGCGCAAGCAGTTGACCGACGCCGACGCGTTGTACAAGTCTCTGCAGGCCGAGCTGGCCGCCATGCTTAAACCGGTTGAAGCGCCGCTGGTGATTACGCCGAAGAAGCCTTTCGTGATCCTGGTCGTGGGCGTCAACGGCGCCGGCAAGACCACCACCATCGGCAAGCTGGCCAAAAAGCTGCAGGGTGAGGGCAAGAAAGTCATGCTCGCCGCCGGCGACACCTTCCGTGCCGCTGCCGTCGAGCAGCTGCAAGTGTGGGGTGAGCGCAACAAGATCCCGGTGATCGCCCAGCACACGGGGGCCGACTCCGCTTCGGTGATCTTCGATGCCGTGCAGGCCGCCAAGGCCCGTAACATCGATGTGTTGATCGCCGACACCGCCGGTCGCCTGCACACCAAAGACAACTTGATGGAAGAGCTGAAGAAAGTCCGCCGCGTGATCGGCAAGCTCGACGCCGATGCCCCCCATGAAGTGCTGCTGGTGCTCGACGCCGGTACCGGCCAGAACGCCATCAGCCAGGCCAAGCAATTCAACCAGACGGTGCAACTGACCGGCCTGGCCTTGACCAAGCTGGACGGCACGGCCAAGGGCGGTGTGATTTTCGCCCTGGCCAAACAGTTCGGGTTGCCGATTCGTTACATCGGCGTCGGTGAAGGCATCGACGACCTGCGCACCTTTGAAGCCGAACCCTTTGTACAGGCACTGTTTGCCGAGCGGGAGCGTTCATGATTCGATTCGAACAGGTCGGTAAACGCTACGCCAACGGGCATGTGGGCTTGCATGAGCTGAGCTTTCGAGTACGGCGGGGCGAGTTTTTGTTCGTCACCGGTCACTCCGGCGCCGGTAAGAGCACCTTGTTGCGTCTGCTGCTGGCGATGGAGCGTCCCACCACCGGCAAGCTGTTGCTGGCGGGCCAGGACCTGGCCACCATCAGCAATGCGCAGATCCCGTTCCTGCGCCGCCAGATCGGCGTGGTGTTCCAGAACCACCAGTTGCTGTTCGATCGCACGGTGTTCAACAACGTCGCCTTGCCCCTGCAGATTCTCGGGCTGTCCAAGGCCGAGATCGTCAAGCGGGTGGATTCGGCCCTGGAGCGCGTGGCGTTGTCGGACAAGACCGACCTCTACCCCGGCGACCTGTCCACCGGCCAGCAACAGCGCGTGGGTATCGCCCGCGCCATCGTCCACCGCCCGGCCTTGCTGCTGGCGGACGAACCCACCGGTAACCTCGACCCGCGCCTGGCAGCCGAGATCATGGGGGTGTTCGAAGACATCAATCGCCTGGGCACCAGCGTATTGATCGCCAGCCACGACCTGGCCCTGATTGCCCGTATGCGTCACCGCATGCTGACCCTGCAACGCGGCCGCCTGATCGGCGACGGGGAGGCCGGCGTATGAGTGCGACACGCAGTCCTAAAGTATCCGAACGCGTGGCGCCGAAACCGGCCGACCCGCAACCGAAAAAGAAAAAACGCGACGATGACGACGGTCCGGACTTCGGCACCCTGTTGCGTGCCTGGATCGAAAGTCACCGCGCCAGCCTGCTCGACAGTCTGCGCCGCCTGGGCAAGCAGCCGATCGGCAGCTTTTTCACCTGCCTGGTGATGGCCGTGGCCCTGAGCCTGCCGATGGGCTTGTCGTTGCTGCTCAACAATGTCGAGCGCCTGGGCGGTTCCTGGCAGCGCGCAGCGCAGATTTCGCTGTACCTGAACCTGGATGCCAGCACCCAGCAAGGCGAAGCGCTGCGCGACGAAATCAAGAACATGCCGGGCGTGGCGGAGGCCGAATACATCAGCCGCGACCAGGCACTTGAGGAGTTCCAGCAACAATCCGGCCTGGGCGAGGCGCTCAAGGAGCTGCCGCAGAACCCGTTGCCGGGCGTGGTGCTGGTGACGCCGGATGAAGTGGACAAACCGGCCCTGGAAGCCCTGCGCCAGAAACTTGCAGAGATGCCCAAGGTGCAACAGGCGCAACTTGATCTAGTCTGGGTAGAGCGCCTGGCCGCGATCCTCAAGCTGGGCGACCGCTTCGTGTTCGGTTTGACGGTGTTGCTGGTGTCTGCATTACTTTTGGTGATAGGTAATACCATTCGTCTTCATATTGAAAACCGACGCACCGAGATAGAAGTGATTAAACTGGTCGGCGGCACGGACAGCTATGTGCGTCGTCCTTTTCTGTACATGGGCGCGCTTTATGGCTTCGGTGCCGGGGTTTTGTCCTGGGGATTGCTGGCTTTTGGCCTGGACTGGCTGAACGATGCGGTTATCGGGCTGGCCGGCTTGTACGGCAGCGATTTTGCCCTGGCCGGCGTGCCGGTGGCCGATGGCCTGAGCCTCTTGCTTGGCGCGGTGCTGTTGGGGTATATCGGTGCGTGGATTGCGGTCGCACGGCATTTACGTGAGCTTGCACCGAAGTAGTTAATGTCAGGGTAATGTAGTTTCGTTTGTATTGACCTTGTCAGCAGTTTAGGGAACTTGTCCTACGGTTCCCCGGTCAATTTTCGCAGTGCTGAACTGCACGAGTTATGTGAGTCGGAGGTTTTTTCGTATGACCACTTCTTTGCAACCTGCTTATGCCTTGGTCCCGGGTGCGAACCTGGAAGCCTATGTGCACACGGTAAACAGCATTCCGTTGCTGACGCCCGAGCAGGAGCGTGAACTGGCCGAGAGTCTCTACTATGAGCAGGATTTGGGGGCGGCTCGGCAGATGGTGCTCGCCCACCTGCGTTTTGTCGTACATATCGCCCGTAGCTATAGCGGCTACGGTCTGGCCCAGGCTGACCTGATCCAGGAAGGCAACGTCGGCCTGATGAAGGCGGTCAAGCGCTTCAACCCGGAAATGGGTGTGCGCCTGGTGTCGTTTGCCGTGCACTGGATCAAGGCGGAAATCCACGAGTTCATCCTGCGCAACTGGCGCATCGTGAAAGTGGCGACCACCAAGGCCCAGCGCAAGCTGTTCTTCAACCTGCGCAGCCAGAAGAAACGCCTGGCGTGGCTGAACAACGAGGAAGTCCACCGCGTGGCCGAAAGCCTCGGCGTGGAGCCCCGTGAAGTGCGCGAGATGGAAAGTCGCCTGACCGGCCATGACATGGCCTTCGACCCGGCTGCCGAGGCAGACGACGACAGCGCCTTCCAATCGCCGGCCAACTATCTGGAAGACCACCGGTACGACCCGGCGCGTCAACTGGAAGATGCCGACTGGAGCGACAACTCCAATCACAACCTGCACGAAGCGCTGGAAGTGCTGGACGACCGCAGCCGTGACATTCTCTACCAGCGCTGGCTGGCGGAAGAAAAAGCCACGCTGCACGACCTGGCGCAGAAGTACAACGTGTCGGCCGAGCGGATTCGTCAGCTTGAGAAAAGCGCGATGAACAAGCTGAAGTTGTCGATCGCTGCCTAACGCTACTGGCAGCACTGGGTAAAAATGTGGGAGGGGGCTTGCCCCCGATAGCAGAGTGTCAGTCATTACATACAGTGACTGGTCCATCGCTATCGGGGGCAAGCCCCCTCCCACAGTTGTTTTGTATTGTGTCAGTTGGACCAGGGGGCCTTGCGGGCGTTGTTCAGCTCAAGCAGGTAGCCATCGCCACCCAACTGACTCATCTGCTGGCGAATCCACGCCGCCCGCCGCGCTACATAGGCGGTCGGGTGGCTGGCACTCCAGACTCGCGGGTTAGGCAACACCGCTGCCAGATAGCTGGCCTGTTGCCGTGACAGCCCCTTGGCGCTCACGCCAAAGTGATGCCGCGCCGCCGCCTCTGCGCCAAACACGCCCTCATCCCACTCCACGCTGTTGAGGTACACCTCAAGAATGCGCTGCTTGGGCCATAGCACTTCGATCAACCCGGTAAACCAGGCCTCCAGGCCCTTGCGCAGATAGCTGCGGCCGGCCCACAGGAACAGGTTCTTCGACACCTGCTGGCTCAATGTACTGGCGCCCCGGATCGAACCGCCACGTTCGTTGTGCACGATCGCTGCCTGGATGGCGCCAAAGTCAAAGCCCCAGTGCTGCGGGAAACGCTGGTCTTCACCGGCCATCACCGCCACTTTGAGGTCATCGGAAATCTCGTCCCACGGCACCCAGCTGCGCTGCAGGTCAATGGGCTCGCCGTCGATCCAGGATTCGATCTTGCGTTCCACCATCAGCGCGGTGAACGGCGGCGGTACGACGCGAAACAGCAGCACCAGCAGCACACTGCCGATGGCGAACCATTTCACCACGTTGAGAAAGCGTTTGAAGAAGATACGCAGCATAGAGATGGCTTGGCCGAACCCGTTGAGCGGGCCATTATACAGACCCTGCCCGATGAGTCTGACTGGAGTTCCTCATGCTGCGTAGCTTTCTGATGCTGGCTGCCTTTTTCGGTTTCACCGGTGTCGCCCTGGGCGCCTTCGCCGCCCACGGCCTGAAGAACCGCCTGAGCGCCGATTACCTGGCGATCTTCCACACCGGCGTGACCTATCAACTGGTGCACGCCCTGGCCTTGTTTGGGGTGGCCCTGCTGGCCGCGCATATTCCCGGCCGACTGGTCACCTGGGCGGGCATTTCGTTTGTCGTCGGTATTTTGCTGTTCTCCGGCAGCCTGTATGTGTTGACCATGACCGGCATCAGCAAACTGGGCATCATCACCCCATTTGGCGGCCTGGCCTTCCTGCTCGGCTGGTTCTTCCTGGGCTTGACGGCGTGGCGCTTGCAGGTTTGACCGCTTGACGCCTGGAGCTGACCTTCAGGTGCCAATCGCGTTAGAATGCCGGCCCCTAAAAACGATGGCGGCCCGTGGCATGCGCATTCAGTTGAACGGCGAACCCCTTGAACTGCCCGACGGTGAAACCGTTGCGGCCCTGCTGACCCGCCTGGATTTGACCGGGCGTCGTGTCGCAGTGGAGCTCAACCTGGATATCGTCCCGCGCAGCCAGCACGAAGGCACCGCGCTCAGCGAGGGTGACCAGGTCGAAGTGGTCCACGCCATCGGCGGCGGCTAGTCGCGCCGGCGGTAACGCATTCTGCAGAACCTCACCCCATTACGAGGATTTCCCATGAGCATCGTTCGTAGCGACAAGCCCTTTGTCCTGGCCGGTCGTACCTACCAGTCCCGTCTGCTGGTTGGCACCGGCAAGTACCGCGACATGGAAGAAACCCGTCTGGCCATCGAAGCCTCGGGCGCCGAAATCGTTACCTTCGCCGTGCGCCGTACCAACCTCGGCCAGATCGCGGGCGAGCCGAACCTGCTTGAAGTGCTGTCGCCGGACCGTTACACCTTTTTGCCGAACACCGCCGGGTGCTATGACGCCATCGAGGCCGTGCGCACCTGTCGCCTGGCCCGCGAGCTGCTCGACGGTCACAACCTGGTGAAGCTGGAAGTGCTGGCCGACCAGAAAACCCTGTTCCCGAATGTGATCGAAACCCTCAAGGCTGCCGAGACTCTGGTCAAGGAAGGCTTTGACGTGATGGTCTACACCAGCGATGACCCGATCATCGCGCGCCAGCTGGCGGAAATCGGCTGTATCGCGGTGATGCCGCTGGCCGGCCTGATCGGCTCCGGCCTGGGTATCTGCAATCCGTACAACCTGCAGATCATCCTTGAAGAAGCCAGGATCCCGGTGCTGGTGGACGCGGGGGTGGGCACGGCCTCCGACGCCACCATCGCCATGGAGCTGGGCTGCGACGCGGTGCTGATGAACTCGGCCATCGCCCATGCCCAGCAACCGATCATGATGGCCCAGGCCATGCACCATGCAATCGTCGCGGGCCGCCTGGCCTATCTCGCCGGGCGCATGCCGAAAAAACTCTATGCCAGCGCCTCTTCGCCGCTGGATGGTCTGATCAAGTAAGAGCTATTGATGACTGAATCAAACGAAACGCCGAACACCCTGGAAGCAGGCGATGAGTCCAAGCACCGCCGCATCAAGAGCTTCGTGATGCGCGCCGGCCGCATGACCGAAGGCCAGCAAAAGGGCCTGGAGCAAGGCACGCCGCTGTTCGTATTGCCGTTGGCCGACGCGCCGGTGGATTACGACCAGGTATTCGGCCGTTCGGCCCCGCGTTCCCTGGAAATCGGCTTTGGCATGGGGCACTCCCTGCTGGAAATGGCGGCGGCCGCGCCGGATCAGGATTTCATCGGTGTGGAAGTGCACCGCCCAGGCGTCGGTGCGTTGCTTAACGGCGTGCTGACCCAGGGCCTGACCAATCTGCGCGTCTACGATTGCGACGCGATTGAAGTGCTCAACCGCTGCATCGCCGATAACAGCCTCGACCGGCTGATGCTGTTCTTCCCCGACCCCTGGCACAAGGCCCGTCACCACAAGCGTCGCATCGTCCAGGCTTCCTTCGCGGAACTGGTGCGCAGCAAGCTGAAAGTGGGCGGCATCCTGCACATGGCCACCGACTGGGAACCCTATGCCGACTACATGCTGGAAGTGATGAACGTCGCCCCCGGCTACCGCAACCTGGCCGAAGACGGCAAATGCGTACCGCGCCCTGCGGAGCGCCCGATCACCAAGTTCGAACGCCGTGGCGAGCGGTTGGGGCATGGGGTGTGGGATTTGAAGTTCGAGAAGCTGGCTTAACTCACCCCTGACTTGAAATGCAATCAAATGTGGGAGGGGGCTTGCCCCCGATAGCGGTGTATCAGCCAAAGATTTGGTGACTGATCCACTGCAATCGGGGGCAAGCCCCCTCCCACATTGGTATCTGTGTTGGGCTTGAGGTCAGCGGCGGTCGGCGACTACGCCAATCAACACCAGCACCACCACCAACACCGGCGCCAGGCTGTAGTTATTGAACTGGCTCAGCCCCCGCACAATCCACGGTGTGGCATAGATCAGCGCCGCGCCGCTGCCGATCATGCACAGCAGGGCCATCAACGGCACGCGCAACGCACCGGCGATGCTGCCCAGGCGAGCTTCGACCCAGCCCTTGATATCGGCGCCGAACAGCACCAGCAGACAGCCGACCAGGGCCAGGGAGATTTCCGACAGGTTGCTACGGCTCCAGCGGGACACGGTGGCGAGCAGGTCGAGTACCAGATCCATTTGATTTCCTTAAAAAGCGTCAGCTCAAAAACGTCTGCAACAGGTCATTGAGAAAGAGTTGCCCGCGGTCGGTCGCCGCCAGGCGTGACGGTTCGACCTGCATTAAGCCACTTTGTTCTGCCTCGCGGCGGCCTTCGTCGAGGCTCGCCAGCTCAAGGCCGGTGCGCTCGGCATAGAGCCTGGCATCCACCCCTTCGGTGAGGCGCAGGGCGTTCATCAGGAATTCGAACGGCAGCTCTTCGTTGGTCAGCTCTTTCGCCCCGGCCTGGAAGCTTTTGGCCGGGTTGAGGTAGTCCTTCGGTGCGCGGGTTTTCCAGGTGCGCACGATGCGCCCGTCGGGGTGGCTGAGCTTGCCATGGGCACCGGCGCCGATACCGATGAAATCGCCAAAGCTCCAGTAATTGAGGTTATGTCGCGCCGGGCGACCCTGTTGGGCGTAGGCCGACACTTCGTATTGCGCGTAACCGTGTTCGGCAAGCAGCGCCTGGCCGGCTTCCTGGATATCCCACAGCGTATCGTCTTCGGGCAGCGCGGGCGGCTGGTTCCAGAAGACGGTATTGGGTTCCAGGGTCAGTTGATACCAGGACAGGTGCGTCGGCTTGAGCGCAATGGCCTGGCGCAGGTCGCTCAACGCATCGTCCAGGGATTGGTTGGGCAAGCCGTGCATCAGGTCCAGGTTGAAGTTATCGAACCCGGCCTGGCGTGCCATATCCGCTGCACGTACGGCTTCGTCGCCATTATGAATGCGGCCCAGCGCCTCGAGTTTTTCCTGCTGGAAGCTCTGGATGCCGATGGACAGGCGATTGATCCCCAGCTTGCGATAAGCGACGAACTTCTCTTGTTCAAAGGTGCCCGGGTTGGCTTCCAGGGTGATCTCGATATCGCCGGCAAACGGGATGCGCGCTTGCACGCCTTCGAGCAGGCGCCCCAAGGCTGCGGCGCTGAACAGGCTGGGGGTGCCGCCGCCAAAGAAGATCGAACTCAGCGCTCGGCCGTAAACGGCGTGCAGGTCCTGGTCCAGGTCCGCCAGCAAGGCGTCCACGTACTCTTCTTCCGGCAGCACGTTGCTTGCGGTATGGGAGTTGAAGTCGCAATACGGGCATTTGCGCACGCACCACGGAATGTGAATGTACAGCGCCAGGGGCGGCAGCACCGGCAGAGCCGCCCGGGGTGTTTGCGCGCCACCGTGGATCAGCGGCTGCGCAGAGGTGTTCTGGGTCATTTCAGGCCCAGACGCTGGCGCAGCAATGCCATGGCGCGGGCGCGGTGGCTGATCTGGTTCTTGTCGGCCGGGCTCAGTTCGGCGCTGGAGACGTTGCGCTCCGGTACCCAGAACAGCGGGTCATAGCCAAAGCCATGCTCACCGCTGGCCGCATGCAGAATGCGACCGTGCCACAAGCCTTCGCACAGGATCGGCAGCGGGTCATCGGCGTGCCGCACCAGCGCCAGCACGCAGACGAACTGCGCGCCACGGTCGGCATCGGGCACGTCCTTGAGGGCGTCGAGCAGCTTGGCGTTGTTAGCCGCGTCGCCCTTGCCATCGGCGTAGCGTGCGGAATAGATGCCCGGCGCGCCGCCGAGGAAATCCACCGCCAGGCCCGAATCATCCGCCAAAGCCGGCAGGCCGGAGATCCGTGCAGCGTTGCGTGCCTTGAGGATGGCGTTCTCGACGAACGACAGGCCGGTTTCCTCCGGCTCTACCTGGCTGAACTCGCCAATGGAGCGCAGTTGCACGGACTCACCGAGCATGGCCTGCAGTTCCTTGAGTTTGCCGGCGTTGTGGCTGGCCAGTACGAGTTGGGTAAGGTTCATCATTCGGCCGGGAACAGTTCTTGGTTGAATTGGAAACCATGGGCCTTGCCACCGGTTTCAACGTTGATGGTGAACGTCTTGTATTCCCGTTGCGTCACCGAGTAGGGCGCGAGGTAGCTGATGCCGCCTTTCTCTTCGATTTGCTTGAAGGTGAGGATTTCGCTCTTGCCGCCCAGGTCCTTGATGGTACCGGTTACCTGGGCTGCGACCGGGGTGACGCCCTTGATCACGGTCACATTGATCAAGCCCTTTTCCTTGCTGCGCACGATGCCGACGTTCTGGGCGGTCTCGGGTGGCAGGAAGCTGGAGGTGAAGGTGTTGTAATGAACGGTGATATCGCCGAAGTCTTTTTTGCGGTTAGCGTCGATAGCGTCCGCAGCCATGGCGTTGGCGCCCAGGCAGGCGGTCAGTAGAAAAACAGCCAGACGATTCATGAGCGTCCCTCTTGATAATGATTAGACGGCAATCTTGTGGTCGGTCAGGCCAGGACTGCTGACCCGGTAGATACCAATTTCGCCCAACAGGTTGGGCCATAGCTTACTCGCCCAGCCGTGGCGGTGCTGTTGATCGACGGCAAGGCGGTTGATGACCTTGGCTTCACGCTCGCCACACAGGGCTTCGAAGTCTTCGAAGGTGCAAAAGTGGATGTTCGGCGTGTTGTACCAGGTGTACGGCAGGAAGTCCGACACCGGCATGCGGCCCTTGGTGGCCAGGTACCAGCGGCAGCGCCAGTGACCGAAGTTGGGGAAGGTGATGATGCACTGGCGGCCGACCCGCAGCATTTCATCGAGGATACGGTCCGGGTAGTGCACCGCTTGCAGGGCCTGGGTCATCACCACGATGTCGAAGCTGTTGCTGGCAAAGTTGCCCAGGCCCTTGTCCAGGTCCTGCTCGATCACGTTGATGCCCTTGGCCACGCATTGGGCGATGTTGTCCGGGTCGTTTTCCAGGCCGTAGCCGGTGACTTGCTTGTTGTCGCGCAGCCAGCTCAGCAACTCGCCATCACCGCAGCCCAGGTCGAGCACGCGGCTGCCGGCGGGGATCCAGTCTTGGATGATTTCCAGGTCGGCTCTCATGGCGTTCTCCAAAAGCGTAAGCAATTCATATAAGCGCGATTCGGTTCATGTAATTGCTGAACGCCTGCAGATAACGGGGGATCGGAATCAGGAAGGCGTCGTGGCCCTGCGGCGCATCGATCTCCAGGTAGCAGACGTCTTTCTTGGCGGCCATCAGGGCGTCCACCAGCTCACGGGAGCGCGCCGGTGAGAAGCGCCAGTCGGTGGTGAATGACATCACGCAGAACTTGGCCGTGGCGTGCTCGAAGGTTTTCGCCAGGTCGTCGTCATGGTTCGCGGCCGGGTCGAAGTAGTCCAGCGCCTTGGTCATCAGCAAGTAGGTGTTGGCGTCGAAACGCCCGGAGAACTCCTCGCCCTGATAACGCAGGTAGCTTTCCACCTGGAACTCGACGCTGTGGAAGTCGTAGTTGAGCTTTTCGCTCTTGAGCCCACGGCCGAATTTTTCGCCCATGGAATCATCGGACAGGTAGGTAATGTGCCCGACCATCCGTGCCAGCATCAGGCCGCGCTTGGGGATCACGCCGGCTTCCTGGAACGAACCACCGTGGAACTCGGGGTCGGTGAGGATGGCCTGGCGCGCCACTTCGTTGAAGGCAATGTTCTGCGCCGACAACTTGGGGGCCGAGGCGATAGCCAGGCAATGACGCACGCGATCCGGGTAGGTGATGGTCCATTGCAGGGCTTGCATGCCGCCCAGGCTGCCGCCGATCACGGCCGCCCACTGGTTGATGCCGAGCAGGTCCGCCAGACGCGCCTGGCTGTGCACCCAGTCTTCCACGGTCAGCACCGGGAAGTCGGCGCCGAACGGCTTGCCGGTTTCCGGGTTGAGGCTGCTGGGGCCGGTGGAGCCGTTGCAGCCGCCGAGGTTGTTCAGGCTGACTACAAAGAACTTATGGGTGTCGATAGGTTTGCCGGGACCGATGCAGCTGTCCCACCAGCCGGGCTTGCGCTCGTCGACGCTGTGGAAGCCTGCGGCGTGATGATGGCCGGACAAGGCGTGGCAGATCAGCACGGCGTTGCTCGCCGTGGCGTTCAATTGGCCGTAGGTTTCGTAGATCAGGTCGTAGGCTGGCAGCGAGCGGCCACAGGCCAGGGCCAGCGGTTCGCTGAAGTGCGCCACTTGGGGCACGACCAGTCCAACGGAATCGGGGGGGAAGGCAGTTGGCATCGACCCTGCTCTCGTTTAAATGAGGCGTAAGTCTAAAGAGCGGGGGACCCAGCGGCAAGCAATGGTCTGCGCGCATTGATCGTTCCCACGCTCCGCGTGGGAATGCAGCCGATGACGCTCCGCGTCGCACCCCGCATGGGGGGACGCAGAGCGTCCCAAGAGGCATTCCCACGCAGAGCGTGGGAACGATCATGCGGTCAGATCAGGCCGAACAGCTCTTTAGGCATGAACGCATAGAACGCCAGACGCGGAATCACCCAGCTCTGAATCAGCTGGATCGCGATAAACGCGAAGATCGGCGAGATATCCAGCCCGCCCAGGTTCGGGATCAGGCGACGGAATGGCGCCAATACGGGCTCGGTGATCTGATATACCAGCTCGGCACCCGGGCTGCGGCTGCCCGGTGCGACCCAGGAGAGGATCACGCTGATGATCATCGACCAGAAGATGATCTTCAAAAACAGCGAGAAAATGCCGATCAGCGCCCATGGCAGCAGCAGCACCGTAAAGGCCTGGTAGCCGTTGAGCATCAGGATCACCACAAACAGCAGAATCTGCAGCAGCAGTGCCAGTACCAGCGACGACATGTCCAGCCCGAACAGGCTCGGGATCACGCGGCGCAGCGGCTTGAGCAGGGGTTGGGTGGCCTTGACCACGAACTGGCACAGCGGGTTGTAGAAGTTCGCCCGCACCAGTTGCAGGATAAAGCGCATCAGCACGATCAGCAGGTACAGGCTGCCCAGGGTCTGGATGATGAAGACGGCAGCGTCATTGATTCCGAGCATGTTTGATTACCTTGGTAAGGGACGACTATTTGCCCAGTTGTTCGGCCATCTCGGCTGAACGATGTGCCGCGGCACCCAGTGCTTTTTCCACCAGGGCTTCAAAGCCCCCGGCCTGGAACGATTCGATGGCGGCTTGCGTGGTGCCGCCCGGGGACGTTACGCGACGGCGCAGCTCGGCCGCATCCACCTCGCTGGACACCGCCATCTTCGCGGCGCCCAGGGCGGTCTGCTCGGCCAGTTGTTCGGCAACGTCGGCGGGCAGGCCCAGTTTCACCCCGGCGGCGGTCATGGCTTCGATCAACAGGAAGAAGTACGCCGGGCCACTGCCGGAAACGGCGGTGACCGCGTCCAGTTGCTGCTCCTGTTCGAGCCACAGGGCGATGCCCACGGCGGATAACAGTTGCTGGGCTTGATCACGCTGCGCGGCGCTGACTTCGGCGGTGGCGTACAAACCGCTCACGCCCTGGCGCAATAACGACGGGGTATTCGGCATGCAGCGAACGATCGGTTGGGCGCCGAGCCAGTTGTTCATGCTGGCGCAGGTGATGCCGGCCGCGATGGACACCACCAGTTGATGGGCCTGCAGGCTCGGGCGCAGGCTTTCGCACACGGCTTTCATGGCCTGGGGCTTGACCGCCAGCAGGATCACGTCGACGCCTTCGATGGCCTCGGCGTTGTCGGCAAAGGTTTCAATGCCGTGTTCGGCGCTGACACGGGCGCGGGTCTCGGCGCCCGGGTCGCTGGCGCGAATCTGCGCAGCGTCCAGGCCCTTGGCCCGCAGGCCGCCGATCAGGCTGGCCGCCATGTTACCGGCGCCGATAAAGGCAATACGCATGTCTTTCATGACAGGTCCTTAGCTAAATGAACGTCAGCCATTTCACGGCTGGCCGTAGTCGCGGGCGCCAAACAGCGCGGTACCGATCCGCACCCAGGTGGCGCCTTGAGCGATGGCCGACTCAAGGTCATGGCTCATCCCCATGGAAAGTGTGTCCAGTGGCAGGTTCAGGCTGCCTTGCAGCTCGCGCACCGTGGCGAACGCGGCATCTTGCGCAGCGCGATCTTCAGTCGGTTCGGGGATCGCCATCAAGCCCCGCAGCTTCAGGCGCGGCAGGGCGCTGATGGCGTTGGCCAGGGCCGGCAGGTCGGCGGGCGTACAGCCGGACTTGCTGGCTTCGCCACTGACGTTGACCTGGATGCAGATATTCAGCGCAGGCAGGTCGGCAGGGCGTTGTTCGGACAGGCGTTGTGCGATTTTCAGGCGGTCCACGGAATGCACCCAGGCGAAGTTCTCGGCGATCGCGCGAGTCTTGTTCGATTGAATGGGGCCGATGAAGTGCCAACTCAAGGGCAGGTCGGATAATTGCGCCTGTTTGCCCAGGGCTTCCTGCAGGTAGTTTTCACCAAAATCATGCATCCCTGCGGCATAGGCTTCACGTACCGCTAGCGCCGGTTTGGTCTTGCTCACGGCCAGCAGGTGGATGCCGCTTGCGTCACGCTGCACGGCGTCGGCGGCGGCGCGGATGCGCTGGCTAACCAGGCCGATGTTGTCTGCTATCGTCGACATTCAAGTTGCGCCCGTGGATATGGAGTCCGCGGCATTCTACTGGAAATGGAAAGCCCTATGGATATCACTGAATTACTGACGGCCAGCGTGCGCCGTGGCGCCTCCGACCTGCACCTGTCGGCCGGCCTGGCGCCGATGTTGCGCATCGATGGCGAGGTCTGGCCGCTGGATGGCCCGGTGCTGGCCGGGTCGCAGGTAGCGGATTTATTGAGCCCTTTGCTCAACCAGCACCAACAAAAGGATTTCGAAACATCTCTTGAAACAGACTTTGCCTTCGAACTGCCCGGCTTGGCGCGCTTTCGCGTGAATGTGTTCCAGCAGGCGCGGGGCGTGGGGGCGGTGTTTCGCACCATCCCCAGCGACATCCAGAGCCTGGAAAGCCTTGGCCTGGGTGAGGTGTTCCAGCGTATCGCGCAGCTGCCGCGCGGCCTGGTGCTGGTGACCGGGCCCACCGGCTCGGGCAAGTCCACTACTTTGGCGGCGCTGATCGATTATCTGAATCGGCATCGACGCCAGCACATCCTCACGCTGGAAGACCCCATCGAATTTATCCACCGGCCGAAAATGGCGCTGATCAACCAGCGCCAGGTGCATCGCGATACCCACAGCTTCTCGGTGGCGCTGCGCTCGGCATTGCGCGAAGACCCGGACGTCATCCTGGTGGGCGAGCTACGTGACCTGGAAACCATCCGCCTGGCGCTGACGGCCGCTGAGACGGGGCATCTGGTATTCGGCACCCTGCACACCACTTCGGCGGCAAAGACGGTAGACCGGCTGGTGGACGTGTTCCCGGGCGGGGAAAAGGCCATGGTCCGCTCGATGCTGTCGGAGTCGCTGCAGGCGGTGGTGTCCCAGGTGCTGGTCAGGAAGATCGGCGGCGGACGTGTCGCGGCTCACGAAATCATGCTGGGCACGCCGGCCATTCGTAATCTCATCCGCGAAGACAAAGTGGCGCAGATGGTCTCGGCGATCCAGACCGGCGGGGCGCTGGGGATGAAAACGCTGGATATGAGCTTGAAGGCGCTGGTGAGCGAGGGGCTGATCAGCGCAGAGGAGGCGCGAGGGAAGGCGAGGGTGCCGGCAGACATTTGAGATTTAGCCAACAATGAAACCAAATGTGGGAGGGGGCTTGCCCCCGATTGCAGTGGGTCAGCCACAACTAAACTGACTGATCCACCGCCATCGGGGGCAAGTCGAATCGTCGCACCGCCCCTCCCACATTTACTGCATTTCAGCCTGGGATCAGCGCTGCACGATCCGCAGGGTGTTGTTCTGCTCTTTGGGCAGCACCCGCTTGGCGATCACGTAGTTCTTGTCCCAGAACGGCTTTTTCAGTGTATCGATGCTCACCGACTTGCCACGACGCGGCGCGTGGATAAAGCGATCGTTACCCAGGTAGATGGCAACGTGGTTGACCTGGCGGCTCTTGAGCTTGAAGAACAGCAAATCGCCCGGCTTCAGGTCTTTGCGATCAACTTTCAAGCCGTGGCCGGCCGCCATGGCGTTGGACGTACGCGGTAAATCCACCGCCTTGACGTCGTTGAACGCATATTTTACCAGGCCGCTGCAGTCGAACCCTTTACTTGGGCTGCTGCCGCCCCAACGATAAGGAGTACCGAGCACGTTCACGGCGCGGCTGAGGACATTGCTGCTCTGCTTGGTGTTCACGGCCAACTGGGTGGAAAGCACTTTGCCGTGGGCCTTGCTCAGTTGAGTCGGGCGGCTGACGGTGGGCTTTGCCGATTTGGCGGTGCTGGGTGTGCTATGGACTTTAGGGGTAAAACCGTTAACGTTTGGAAGACGTTGCTCACGATTGGTGGCGTGGGCGGCCAGTGGCATTAATAGGCAAATGGTTAGCCATGTCTTGATAAATGGTCGCATTAGGCGTGGCTCATATGGGTTTGCGCGCAACTTTATAACAGCTTTTTGTGCTGTTCTCAGGCCGTTTGTCGACTGAACCTTGGGGTCAAATTCGGAAAAAACGCGACGATTAGCCGCAATTGTCCGACACAAGTCAGGTGGCATAAGGGTTTGAGGGCAGAACGATACCATTTACCGTGCGTCGGGCGCCCGTAAAAAAGTCACAAAAAAAATGAACAAATTTATCTATTGAGTGAAAAGAGGTCCTTCATGAACACCTATCAACAGGTTGCTTCGCAGCAAGACACCCACAGCAAGGTGATCGGTTACCTGCTATGGATTTTCGGTTTCACCGGCGCGCATCGCTTCTATTACGGCAAGCCGGTCACCGGGACGATCTGGTTTTTCACCTTCGGCCTGCTGGGTATTGGCTGGCTGATCGACCTGTTCCTGATCCCGGCCATGGACCGTGAAGCCGACCTGCGTTTTACCGCCGGGCCGATCGAATACAACGTGGCCTGGATTCTGTTGGCGTTTCTGGGCGTGTTCGGCGTGCACCGCATGTACCAGGGCAAATGGATCACCGGCCTGATCTACTTGCTGACCGGCGGTTTGTTCCTGATTGGGGTGCTGTATGACTTCTGGACATTGAACAGCCAGGTTTCGATCCGTAATGCCGAGCGTAATGGCGGGCGCTGATCTCCCGGCCAAATAGAGAACCACATGTGGGAGGGGGCTTGCCCCCGATTGCAGTGTGTCAGCCAATAGATTTGGTAGCTGACACTCCGCCATCGGGGGCAAGCCCCCTCCCACATTTACTGAGCCCACTTGAAATTTGTTTCAAGCCTGGTAGCTGATCCGCCCATCCATCAAGGTGTAGCGCACCGTGGCCGGCAGGCTGTGACCAATGAACGGGCAGTTTTCGCCCCTGGACAGCCAGTGTTCCCCGGCAACCGTGGAGCTGGCCGGGTCGAACAGCACCAGATCCGCCGCCGAACCCACCGCCAACTTACCCGCCGGCAGGCGCAAGGCCTCGGCCGGGCCGGCGCTCAGGCGTGCCAGCAGCGTAGGCAGGTCCAGCAGGCCATCCTCCACCAGGGTCATTGCCAGCGGCAGCAGCAACTCGACGCTGCTGATACCGGGCTCGGTGGCACCGAACGGCGCCAGCTTGGCATCGCGCTCGTGGGGCTGGTGATGGCTGGAGATCGCCGAGACCACGCCTGACTTCACCGCCGCACGCAAACCTTCACGGTCGGCCAGGGTACGCAGCGGCGGTTGCACGTGGTACAGGCTGGAGAAGTCAATCAGCGCCTCATCGGTCAGGATCAACTGGTACAACGCCACGTCCGCCGTCACCGGCAAGCCACGGGCCTGGGCCTGGGCGATCAGCGCGACGCCGCGGGCACTGGTCAACTGGCTGAAATGCGCGCGTACGCCGCTTTGTTCCACCAGCAACAGGTCACGGGCCAGGGCCACGGTTTCTGCGGTTTCCGGGATGCCCGGCAAGCCGAGGAAGCTGGCCACCGCGCCTTCATGGGCCAGGCCGCCTTCAGCCAGGTCGCGGTCCTGGGAATGAAAGATCACCGTCAGGTCGAACGTGGCCGCGTATTCCAGGGCCCGGCACAGGGTGCGCGTGCTGCGAAAGCTCTCCAGGCCGTTGCTGAACGCCACGCAACCGGCGTCGCGCAAGGCGATCAGCTCAGCCAACTGCTCGCCCTCCAGGCCTTTGCTCAGCGCGCCCACAGGGAACACTTTGCAGTTGCCCGCTTCACGGGCGCGGTCGAGGATCAGCTCGGTGACCGCCGAGGTGTCCAGGACTGGCTTGGTGTTCGGCGGGCAGCACAGGCTGGTCACGCCACCGGCGGCGGCGGCGCGGGTTTCGCTGGTGATGTTGCCTTTGCGACTGTAGCCCGGCTCGCGCAGGGCGACGTTGAGGTCCACCAGCCCAGGCGCGGCGACCAGGCCTTTGGCGTCGATGCTTTCGACTGCGCTGAAGCCTGCGGGCGCGGCACCGATGGCGATAATCTTGCCGGCGTCCAGGTGAAGGTCGGTGACTTGATCCAGGCCGCTGGCCGGATCGATGACTCGGGCGCCGAGAATGCTGAGCTTCACTGGGCGTTCTCCTGCTCGAATTGACGTTGCGCGGTTTGCCCGCTCATGGCCATGGACAGCACGGCCATGCGGATGGCGATGCCGTAGGTCACCTGATTGAGAATCACCGATTGCGGGCCGTCGGCGACCGCCGATTCGATTTCCACCCCTCGGTTGATCGGGCCCGGGTGCATCACGATGGCATCCGGCTTGGCGCCGGCCAGGCGCGCGGTGGTCAGGCCGAACAGGCGATAGAATTCGCCCTCGCTCGGCAGCAGGCCGCCGGCCATGCGTTCGCGTTGCAGGCGCAGCATGATCACCACGTCCACATCCTTGAGGCCTTCTGCCATGTTGGTGTAGACCTTCACGCCGTACTGCTCGATGCCGATGGGCAGCAGGGTTTTCGGGGCGATCACGCGGATGTCCGGGCAGCCCAGGGCTTTGAGGGCCAGCATGTTCGAGCGCGCAACCCGCGAGTGCAGGATGTCACCGACGATGGCCACCGAGAGGTTTTCAAAGCCGCCCTTGTGCCGACGGATGGTGAGCATGTCGAGCATGCCCTGGGTCGGGTGGGCGTGGCGACCGTCGCCGCCGTTGATGATTGCCACATTCGGGCACACGTGTTCGGCGATGAAGTGCGCGGCGCCGGAGTCACCGTGGCGCACCACGAACATGTCGGCGGCCATGGCTTCCAGGTTGCGCAGGGTGTCGAGCAGGGTTTCGCCTTTGCTGGCCGACGAGGTGGACACGTTCAGCGTGATCACGTCAGCCGACAGCCGCTGGGCCGCCAGTTCAAAGGTGGTGCGGGTGCGCGTGGAGTTCTCGAAGAACACGTTGCAGATGGTCTTGCCGCGCAGCAGCGGGACCTTCTTCACCGCCCGGCCACCGACTTCGAGGAACGAGTCGGCGGTGTCGAGGATTTCGGTGAGCAGTTCGCGGGGCAAACCATCGAGGGACAGGAAGTGTTGCAACTGGCCCTGAGCATTGAGCTGCAGCGGGCGCTTGGCATCTAGAGGCGTCATCGCGGGGACTCTGTACAAGGCGGTTTAAAGGGCAAGGTCTTGCAGTTCGAGTTCGAGCGGCGTGGGACCGGACAATTTTACCCGCTGGTGGGCTTCCAGGGACAGTGTCGCGCCGACCACATCCGGGCTGATCGGCAATTCGCCGGCGTCCAGGTCCAGCAGGCATACCAGCGTGATACTGGCCGGGCGGCCGTAGTCGAACAGCTCATTCATGGCCGCGCGGATGGTACGACCGCTCATCAGCACGTCGTCGATCAGCACCAGGTGCTGGCCTTCGACCTCGAACGGCAGCGCCGAGGGTTGCACTTGCGGGTGCAGGCCGTTCTGGCTGAAATCGTCACGGTAGAAGGACACATCCAGCGTACCCAGGGGCGAATCACTGCCCAGCGCTTCCAGCAAGGCCTGGGCCACCCACACACCGCCGGTGCGGATGCCAATGAAGCGCGGCTCGCTGATGCCACGGTGTTCCAGGTGCGCGTTGAGGCGTAACGCCATCTGACTGATCAGTTCGGCGGGATTGGGCAGGCTCATGGTGGCTCCTCATTAAGTGTGCAGGAGCGAGCTTGCTCGCGAAAAACCTCAACGATAACGCGTGAAGCCTGGATATACGCGGTGCCTGTGAGTTCTTCGCGAGCAAGCTCGCTCCTACAAAAGCGGCATAGCAACAAGCCGCGTCAGTCAGGATTCAAATAAAGCGGTGTTTTCATCCAGCCAGCCCTGCAACAACAGGGCGGCGGCGATGGCATCCACAGGGTTGTCGCGGTAGCTGCCTTTCTGTCCGCCACGGTCGCGTCGCTCGCCCTTGGCTTCAAAGGTGGTCAGGCGTTCATCGTGGGTATAGAAGGGCAGGTTGTAGCGGCCGTTGAGGCGGCGGGCGAATTTTTCGGCGCGCAAGCACATGTCGCTGGGGGTGCCGTCCATGTTCAAGGGCAGGCCGACCACCACTGCATCGGGCTTCCATTCCTTGATCAGCGCTTCGACCTGGTTCCAGTCCGGCACGCCGTTCTGGGCCTTCAATGTGCACAGCTCGCGGGCCTGGCCGGTGATGACCTGGCCGACCGCCACGCCGATCTGCTTGGTGCCGTAGTCAAAGCCGAGGATCAGACGCAAGGCCATCAGGCGTGCCCCGCCTGGCTGGTCAACAGGCTGAGGTTGACCCGCAGCTTGGCGGCGGCGGCTTCCAGGCGCAGTTCGCTGGCGGTGTTGAACAGGATGTCGGCGTCGAAAGGGCAGGTCAGCCAGGCATTGCTGGCCAGTTCGGCCTCCAGTTGCCCGGCTTCCCAACCGGCGTATCCCAGGGTGATCACACTTTGTTCAGGGCCGACGCCGTCGGCAATCGCGAACAACACGTCCTGGGATGTGGACAGGGATACGCCCTCAAGGTCCACCGTGGCCTGGAATTTCGGCCCGGTGGGGTGCAACACGAAACCGCGATCGGTCTGCACCGGCCCGCCGATATAGATCGGCACGCCCTGGCAACTGGCGGGAGGGTCGATTTCCGGGCGCAGTTGCTCGAGGATATCGGCCAGGTTCAGCTCCTGCGGGCGGTTCACCACCAACCCCATGGCACCATTGGCCGTGTGCTCGACGATGTAGGTCAAGGTCTGCGCAAAGTTCGGGTCGGCCATGTGGGGCATGGCGATCAGGAAATGGTGCTTGAGGTAGGTCGGGCTGACATTTTTCATGTCCGCTAGTGTGGCGTTGGAGGGGCGAACTGACAAGCTGAGCGTGACCCGAATAGAGCGCCGTCTGCTTTTCTGTAGGAGCGAGCTTGCTCGCGAAGGTCGTTAACGATGACGCAGTGCTATCAGGTAGTCCGCGCCGCCTATGCGTTTTTCGCGAGCAAGCTAGCTCCTACAGTGAAGGAAAGTGCCAGAGTCAGTTGCTGGACAGCCGATCGCCCCTGGCGAATTTCCAGGTACGGATGATTTCCAGGCGGTCCACGTCGTTCAAGTCGCCGGTAAAGGGCGCAAAGGGTGCGGCCAGGCGCACGATGCGCTGGGCGGCCTGATCCAGCAGGGGCTGGCCGGATGACTCCAGCACCTGCACTTCATAGAGCGAACCGTCGCGGTTGATCGACACCAGCAGGCGCAAATTGCCGTAGATCTGCTGGCGGCGTGCCTCTTCCGGATAGTTGAGGTTGCCGATGCGCTCGACCTTCTTGCGCCATTCATCCTTATACCAGGCACCTTTGTCGCGCATGGTCGAGGCGGCGTTCAAGCGGTAGATGCGCGGGCGTTTGGCGTAGAGCTGTTGTTCGTGGGCCAGTTCGGCTTCCAGGCTGGAAATTTCGTCGGACAGCGTCGAGCTGTCGAATGTCGGCGCAGGCTTGACGGGCTCGGGGTTGGGCTCGGTTTTGGTCTTTTCGCGCTGGGTCGGGGCTTTTTGCGGCTTGGGCGCGACGGTGGTCACGGCAGCCTTGGGCGTCGCCTGTTTGACTTCCGGCCTGGCGGCCGGTGGCGGGGTGACTTTGTTGACCTTGTTGTCCTGGAACGGCGCCACTTCGGTGGTCTTGGGCACGGCTTTCTTGTCGAGGGTGCCGCTGCCTTGCTGGTTTTCCTGGGCGAGAAAGTCGGCCTTCTCGGGCTTTTTATCGCTCTTGAAGGTGGCGAGCGTGATTTCCAGGGTCTTGGTGATCTGTTTGGGTTCGACCAAGGTGAAACCCACGCCGAGAATCAGTGCAAGGTGAACCAGCGCCGCCAGGAACAGGGTAAATCCGAGCCGATCAGCCGGGCGCACGCCGCTGTGGGAGAGTTCGGGGGGCAGATCGGACGGGAGCGTCATGACAAAAAAACCAACATCGCGCGTTTCACAGGTGGCGCATGATAACGCAATGTTGGTGTGTGTCCGGCTGTTCTATGTCACTTGGCTTGTAGCTTGCGCTCAATGGCCGCCATCAGCATTTCGCCGATGTTCGTGCCAAATGCGTGATCAATCTCGCGAATACAGGTCGGACTGGTGACGTTGATTTCGGTGAGGTTCTCACCGATTACGTCAAGTCCTACAAACAGCAGGCCTTTTTCGCGAAGGGTCGGGCCGACTTGGGCGGCGATCCAGCGATCCTTGTCCGACAGCGGTCGCGCTTCACCACGGCCACCGGCGGCCAGGTTGCCACGGGTCTCGCCGGCCGCCGGGATGCGCGCCAGGCAGTAATCCACCGGCTCGCCGTCGATCATCAGGATGCGCTTGTCGCCGTCCTTGATCGCCGGCAGGTAGGCCTGGCCCATGATCTGCTGGGTGCCCAGCGCGGTCAGGGTTTCCAGGATCACCGACAGGTTCGGATCGCCCGCGCGGTGACGGAAGATCGAGGTGCCGCCCATGCCGTCCAGCGGCTTGAGGATCACATCGCCATGTTTGGCAGCGAATTCACGCAGCACGTCGGCGCGGCGGCTGACCACGGTCGGCGGCGTGCACTGCGGGAAGAGGGTGGCGAACAGTTTTTCATTGCAGTCGCGCAGGCTTTGCGGCTTGTTGACGATCAACACCCCGGCGCGCTCGGCCTGCTCCAGCAGGTAGGTGGAATACACGAATTCCATGTCGAACGGCGGGTCCTTGCGCATCAGGATCACGTCCAGATCGCTCAGGGGGCTGTCGATTTCATCCTGCAGCTCGAACCACTTCTCGGGGTTGGCGAATACCTGCAACGGACGCATCCGCGCACGGGCCTCGCCGTCGCCCTGGTAAAGGTCGCGCTGTTCCATATAGAACAGGCTCCAGCCGCGGGCCTGGGCGGCCAGGAGCATGGCCAGCGAGCTGTCCTTTTTATAGGAGATGCTGGCAATAGGGTCCATGACAATGCCGACGCGAACGCTCATGGGTTATTTCCTCTGGCAAATAGGGCGCATAAAAGTGGCGTCAGAGTGGCGCTGCGGCTGTTGCGGGTCAAGGAAAAACCACCAGGCGAGTGCCTCGATAGATTGCGCCCGGAGACTGTGCTAAAAAGACTGCCACAGCGCAGCAGCCCTTGAATTCCAAGGCCTGCGGGGCTCATCCTGTGACACATCAGGCAGTACACACCGAAAACCGATTCGCTGTGGCGATGGTAGAGCAACTATGGAACAGCATTCCAACGCCTTGAGAGTGATGGTGATCGACGATTCGAAAACGATCCGCCGCACCGCCGAGACGCTGTTGAAGAACGTGGGGTGCGAGGTCATCACGGCCATCGACGGTTTCGATGCCCTGGCGCGAATCGTGGATCATCACCCGCACATTATCTTTGTCGACATCATGATGCCGCGCCTGGATGGCTACCAGACCTGTGCGCTGGTGAAGAACAACCCGGCGTTCAAGTCGATCCCGGTGATCATGCTGTCCTCCAGAGACGGCCTGTTCGACAAGGCCAAGGGGCGTACCGTGGGGGTCGATCAGTTTTTGACCAAGCCTTTCAGCAAGGAAGAACTGCTGGGTGCGATCAAGGCCTATGTGCCTGCCTTCGCCGCAGTAGAACAAGCACACTGACGCCGCCCCCGAGGGCCGGCGCCGACCAATGTAGTGGGGAAAACCATGGCACGTGTTCTGATCGTCGACGATTCGCCGACTGAAATGTACAAACTGACCGGCATGCTGGAAAAGCATGGCCACCAGGTCTTGAAGGCCGAAAATGGCGCGGACGGCGTGGCCCTGGCCCGCCAGGAAAAGCCCGACGCAGTGTTGATGGACATCGTGATGCCGGGCCTCAATGGCTTCCAGGCCACGCGCCAGTTGTCCAAGGAGCCGGAAACCAACGGCATCCCGATCATCATCATCACCACCAAGGACCAGGAAACCGACAAGATCTGGGGCGCGCGCCAGGGTGCCAAGGATTACCTGACCAAGCCGGTGGACGAAGAAACCCTGATCTCCACGCTGAACAAGGTGCTGGCCGGTTGACGGCACGCCATCATGACCGAGTCGCAAACCGCCTTTGAGCTGCTGCTGGACATTGACCGCCGCTGCCGCCTGCTGGCCGCCGACCTGCCGTCCCAGGAAACCCGCCTGCAACGCTGGAGCGGGATCGGCTTTCGCCTGGGGCAGCACTGGTATGTGGCGCCCATGGGCGAAGTCGCCGAGGTGTTGCATGAGCCGCGCTGCACCCTGATGCCTGGAGTAAAGCCTTGGGTCAAGGGCGTGGCCAACCTGCGCGGGCGCTTGTTGCCGGTGATGGACTTGGGCGGGTTTCTCGGCCGGGAACTGTCCAAGGCGCGCAAGCAGCGGCGGGTGCTGGTGGTGGAATACAACGATCTGTTTGTCGGGTTGCTGGTGGACGAGGTGGTGGGCATGCAACATTTTGCACTCGACGCGTGGATGGCGAGTACCGCCTCCGGCGCGCCGTTTATCCAGGGCCAGTTCGATGGCGACCCGCAGTGGCAGGTCTTCAGCCCCTTCGCCCTGGCCCAGGCTCCAGGCTTCATGGATGTGGCCGCATGAGCACCGTGACCCCGCCCAAGCCCCAGGCGGCCTCGCGCAGCCGCTCGCAGATCATCGTGCTGTTTATCGCACTGATCGTGTTCATCATGCTGTTGTTCGCCAACTTCGCGTACCTCAACACCCAGTCCACCTACGACAAACAGTACATCGGCCACGCGGGCGAACTGCGGGTGCTGTCCCAGCGCATCGCCAAGAACGCCACCGAAGCCGCCGCCGGCAAGGCGGCCGCGTTCAAGCTGCTGGGCGAGGCGCGCAACGACTTTGCCCAGCGCTGGGGCTACCTGAAAAAAGGCGACCCGCAAACCGGCCTGCCGGCCGCGCCCACTGCCGTACGCGCCGAGATGCGCGCGGTGCAGACCGACTGGGAAGCCCTGCTGAAAAACACCGACGCCATTTTGGCCAGCGAACAGACCGTCCTGTCGTTGCACCAGGTGGCCGCCACCCTCGCCGAAACCGTGCCGCAGTTGCAGATAGAGTCGGAAAAAGTCGTCGACATCCTGCTCCAGCGCGGCGCCCCCGCGAGCCAGGTGGCGCTGGCCCAGCGCCAGTCACTGCTGGCCGAGCGCATCCTGGGTGCGGTCAATACCGTGCTCGCCGGCGACGAAACCGCCGTGCAGGCCGCCGATGCCTTTGGTCGCGACGCCAATCGTTTTGGCGTGGTGCTCAATGGCATGCTCAACGGCAACCCCGGCCTGCGCATCACCCAGGTCGAAGACCCTGACGCCCGCGCGCGGCTGGGGGAAATTGCCGAACTGTTCGAATTCGTCTCGGGCTCCGTGGATGAAATCCTCGAAACCTCGCCGCAGTTGTTTCAGGTACGCGCGTCGGCGAGCAATATTTTCAACCTGTCGCAAACCCTGCTCGATGAAGCCTCGCACCTGGCCACCGGTTTCGAGAACCTGGCCGGCGGGCGCAGCCTGGATACCCTCGGCGGCTATGCGCTGGGGCTGCTGGCGCTGGCCTCGATCATCCTGATCGGCCTGGTAATGGTGCGCGAGACCAACCGCCAGCTGCGCGAAACCGCCGAAAAGAACGAGCGCAACCAGAACGCGATCATGCGCCTGCTGGACGAAATCGAAGACCTGGCCGACGGCGACCTGACCGTCACGGCCTCGGTCACCGAAGACTTCACCGGCACCATTGCCGACTCGATCAACTATTCGGTGGACCAACTGCGCGACCTGGTGGCCACGATCAACCTCACCGCCGGGCAAGTCGCCGGCGCAGTGCAGGACACCCAGGCCACCGCCATGCACCTGGCCCAGGCCTCGGAGCATCAGGCCCAGCAGATCGCCGAAGCCTCCACCGCGATCAACCAGATGGCCCAGTCCATCGACCAGGTGTCGGCCAACGCCGCCGAGTCCTCGGCGGTGGCGGAGCGTTCGGTAGAGATTGCCAACAAGGGCAACGAGGTGGTGCACAACACCATCCACGGCATGGACAACATCCGCGAGCAGATCCAGGACACCGCCAAGCGCATCAAGCGCCTGGGTGAATCGTCCCAGGAGATTGGCGACATCGTCAGCCTGATCGACGACATCGCCGACCAGACCAACATCCTTGCCCTGAACGCGGCAATCCAGGCGAGCATGGCCGGCGATGCCGGGCGCGGTTTTGCGGTGGTGGCTGATGAAGTGCAACGGCTGGCCGAGCGCTCCTCGGCTGCCACCCGGCAGATCGAAACCCTGGTGCGGGCGATCCAGGCCGACACCAACGAAGCGGTCATCTCCATGGAGCAGACCACCACCGAAGTGGTGCGCGGTGCGCGGCTGGCCCAGGACGCCGGGGTGGCGCTGGAAGAGATCGAGGGCGTGTCGAAAACCCTGGCGGCGCTGATCCAGAGCATTTCCAATGCGGCGCAGCAACAGACCTCGTCGGCGGGGCAGATTTCGCTGACGATGAATGTGATTCAGCAGATCACCACGCAGACGTCGTCGGGTTCCACGGCGACCGCCGAAAGCATTGGTAACCTGGCGAAAATGGCCAGCCAGTTGCGTCGGTCGGTGTCGGGGTTCACGCTCCCGCCGCCCAAGCAGGTCGAAGAGTGAAATGAGCTCCAAAAATCACCACAGTCCAAATGTGGGAGGGGGCTTGCCCCCGATAACGGTCTGACAGTCAATAAGTGGGTCGCCTGACACACCGCTATCGGGGGCAAGCCCCCTCCCACACTTAATCTCCATGTGTTTCAAGAACACCAGCAACCCATGAATTCCAAGCGGAGCAGTTATGGTTGATCGGCACGACTACGTGGCCCTCGAATGGGTCAAGGGCGATATTGCCGAAACCCTGAAGCAGGCCCGTTCGGCGCTGGACGTTTACGTTGAAACCGGCGACGCCATTGAGGCGTGCCTGGCCGGTATCCACCAGGTACATGGCGCGCTGCAGATGGTCGAGTTCTACGGCGCGGCGCTGCTGGCTGAAGAGATCGAAGCCCTGGCCCTGGCGCTGCAGGCCGGGCACGTCGGCCAGCGCGACGAAGGTATCCGCCTGCTGCAACAGGCCCTCGGCCAATTGCCGCTGTACCTGGACCGCGTGCACAGCGCCCGTCGCGACCTGCCGCTGGTGGTGTTGCCGCTGCTCAACGACCTGCGCAGCGCCCGCGGTGAAAGCCTGCTGTCGGAGACCAGCCTGTTCAGCCCGCAGTTGTTGACCATCGCGGCGCTGCCCGACGAGGCACTGGCCCAACGCACACCGCCGGACCTTCACCCGCAACTGCGCCAATGGCACGCGCTGCTGCAACAGGCCCTGGCCGGGTTGCTGCGCGAGGACCACGGGCCGAGCAACCTGGAAGACATGGCGCGGGTCTTCGCGCGCCTGGAAGCGCTGTGCCAGGGCGCGCCGTTGTTGCCGCTGTGGCAGGTCGCCTCGGCGCTGGTCGAAGGCATGCTGACGGGTGTGATCGCCAACAGCCCGGCACTGCGCAGCCTGCTCAAGGCCAGCGGCAAGCAACTCAAGCGCCTGCTGGCGCAGGGCATCGGCGGGATCAACCAGCCGGCGCCGGATGAATTGCTCAAGAGCCTGCTGTTCTACGTCGCCAAAGTCACTCGGCCGACGCCGCGCATGCAAAGTCTCAAGGAACGCTACGGTCTGGATGAGGCCTTGCCCGACAGTGCCGTGGTCGATGCCGAGCGCGCGCGCCTGGCCGGGCCGGACCGCAACGCCATGGGCTCGGTACTCGGCGCATTGTGCGAAGAGCTGGTACGGGTCAAGGAGCGCCTCGATCTGTTCGTGCGCAGCGACCGCCAGCATTCCCAGGACCTTGACCCGCTGCTGGCACCGCTGCGGCAGATCGCCGACACCCTGGCGGTGCTCGGTTTCGGCCAGCCGCGCAAAGTCATCATCGACCAGCTTGCCGTGGTATTGAGCCTGGTCCAGGGGCAACGCGAACCCAGTGACGCCGTATTGATGGACGTCGCCGGGGCGTTGCTCTACGTCGAGGCCACGCTGGCCGGAATGGTCGGCACCGTCGAACCGCAAAGCCGTGAAGACAGCCGCCTGCCGACCACCGACCTGACCCAGATCCACCAATTGGTGATCCGCGAATCCTGTCAGTGCCTGCGCCAGGCCAAGGAATTGGTGATCGACTGCATCGAGGCCGACTGGGACCGCCAGCGCCTGGAATCCCTGCCTGAGCTGTTGAGCCAGGTGCGCGGCGCCCTGGCGATGATTCCACTGCCCCGCGCGGCGAGCTTGATGCGCGGGTGTACCGATTATGTTGATGAGCAGTTGATGGTCAATGACACCGCGCCCGCTGAGGCGCAGTTGGCGCGCTTTGCCGACGTGATCAGCAGCCTTGAGTACTACCTGGAACGCATGCTCCAGGACCCCGACGCTGCGGGCGAAAAAGTCCTGGAACTGGCCACTCAGGCCCTGAGCGAGCTGGGCTACCTGCCGCAGGAAAAACCCTGGCGTCAGGCATTGGCTGCACCCGAGGGTGTCTTGTCCGGCGACACCGCGCCAAGCCAATCCCGGTTCGATGCGCTGGCCAGCCCCACCTCGCGTCTCAATCCGCCGGCGCTGCAACGTCCGGGCAGTCTGCTGCCGCCTCCCCGCGATGAAGCGCCGATTGACGACGAGTTGCGTGAAGTCTTCCTCGAAGAGACCGATGAAGTCCTTCAGGTGCTGCACCGTTACTTGCCCGACTGCGCGGACAAAACCGCCCAGGGCGAAATGCGCCGTGCCTTCCACACCTTGAAAGGCAGCGGTCGCATGGTCCGCGCCCTGGTCGTGGCCGAACTGGCCTGGGCCGTGGAAAACCTGCTCAACCGCGTGCTGGAGCGCAGCGTGGCGATCGGTCCCGAGGTGCGGCAGGTGCTGGATGAGGCGGTGGCGCTGCTGCCGGAGCTGATCGCCGACTTCGCCACCGGCCAACAGCGTCAGCGCGATGAGGTCGACGCCCTCGCTGCCCGCGCCCACGGGTGCGCCAGCGGCGCCCAGGTAGCGGTTGTCGAGCCGCACGACCCGATGCTGCTGGAGATTTTCCGCAACGAAGCCCAGAGCCATCTGGACAGCCTCAACCACTTCCTGCAACAGGCCGCCGAACACATGCCGTTGCAGGTCAGTGATGAACTGCAACGCGCCCTGCACACCCTCAAGGGCAGCGCCTACATGGCCGGCGTGTTGCCGATGGCCGAACTGGCGCGTCCCCTCGACCACCTGACCCGCGAATACAAGGCCCATCGCCTGCCGCTGGACCTGGATGAAGTCGAGTTGCTGCTGGAAGCCGAAAGCGTGTTCCAGCGCGGGCTGCGTGAACTGGACAGCCATCCCCTGGCGCCAATCAAGGGCGCGGCGGACTTGATCAAGCGCACCCAAAGCCTGTTGGACCAACAGCTTGAAGCACTGCTCAACGGCCCCAGCACCGGCCCGCACGTCAAGCGCGATCCGCACCTGATCACCAACTTCCTGGCCCGGGGCATGGACATCCTGCTCGACGCCGAAAGCCTGCTGCGTCGCTGGCAGCAACACCCCGGCGAGCGCCAGGAGCTCACCGCGCTGCTGGACGAACTGACCACCCTGGGCGAGGGCGCGCACCTCGCCGACCTGCACCCTATCGATCAACTGTGCGAAGCCTTGCTCGACCTGTATGGCGCGGTGGAAGAGAGCAGCCTGGCGGTCAGCGAACGGTTTTTCCATGAGGCCGAGCAGGCCCATGAAGCGTTGATCACCATGCTCGACCAACTGGCAGCCGGGCAGGAAATCAGCCCGGCGCCGGCACGGGTCCAGGCCCTGCGCGAATTGCTCGATGACGCCCTCGATCCGTCCGCCACCGGCCTGATCACACGTGACGGCAACCGCGCCCCGAGCATCGCCGAGCTGGGCGCCGCGACCGAGCAACTGAGCCGGCACACCGCGATGGACGACGAGATCGTCGACATCTTCCTTGAAGAGGCCGTGGATATCCTCGACAGCGCCGGGCAGTCCCTCAAGCGCTGGTTGCTGGAGCCCGAGGGCATGGCGCCGTTGTCCTCGTTGCAGCGCGACTTGCACACCCTCAAGGGCGGCGCGCGCATGGCCGAAATCGACGCGGTGGGCGATCTGGCCCAGGAGCTGGAATGCGTTTATGAAGGCCTGGTGGACCGTCGCTACAGCTACTCCACCGAGCTGTCCCAGGCACTGATGGCCAGTCATGAACGCCTGGCCTTGCAACTGGACGAGCTGCACGGGCAGCAGCCTTTAAGCGACAGTGTCGAGCTGGTCGCCAGGTTGCGCGAACTGCGCCAGAGCAGTCTGCCGACGGCCCCGGTTGCAGCGCCGCAACCCTCGGGCGCCGACCCCGAGCTGCTGGATATTTTCCTCGAGGAAGCTGCCGATATTCTCGACAGTTCAGGCAGTGCATTGCTGCGCTGGCAGGCCGAGCCCGGCAACCGCCAGGAGGTCGAAACCCTGCTGCGTGACCTGCACACCCTCAAGGGTGGCGCACGCATGGTCGAGATCGGCCCGATTGGCGACCTGGCCCACGAGCTGGAGTTTCTCTACGAAGGGCTGTCCGCCGGGCTGCTGGCGCCGTCGCCCGAACTGTTCGCGCTGTTGCAGGGTTGCCATGACCGCCTGGCGCAGATGATCGACGCCGTGGCGGGCGGCTTGCCGGTGGGCTCGGTGGACAAGCTGATCGAGCGCATCAAGAGCCTGGTGCACCCGGGCGAAGAGCTGGTGGTACCGGTGGCGTTGCCGGCGGGTAAGGCGGAGACGGTGGTCGATCCGGCTGCCGACATGGTGAAGATCTCCGCCGAACTGCTCGACGACCTGGTCAACCTGGCCGGCGAAACCTCGATCTTCCGTGGCCGTATCGAGCAGCAGGTCAACGATGCGCGCACCGCGCTCACAGAGGTGGAAACCACCATCGAGCGCATGCGCGATCAACTGCGCCGCCTCGACAGCGAAACCCAGAGCGGTCTTTTCAGTCGCCAGCAGGCCGAGGCCGAGCGCCTGGGCTACGAAGAGTTCGACCCGCTGGAAATGGACCGCCATTCGCAATTGCAGCAATTGTCCCGCGCGCTGTCCGAATCCGCCTCCGACTTGCTCGACCTCAAGGAAACCCTCGAGCGCCGCAACCAGGACGCCCACGACCTGTTGCAGCAACAGGCGCGCATCAACACCCAATTGCAGGAAGGCCTGATGCGCACGCGCATGGTGCCGTTCGAGCGCATGCTGCCGCGCCTCAAGCGCATCGTGCGCCAGGTGGCCGATGAGCTGGGCAAGGACGTGGAATTCGTGATCGGCAATGCCGAGGGCGAGATGGACCGCAACGTGCTGGAGCGTATGGCGGCGCCGTTGGAACACATGCTGCGCAACGCCGTCGACCATGGTCTTGAGTCCCGCGAGGTGCGCCTGCAGGCGGGCAAGCCAGAGAAGGGCCGCATCACCTTGGACCTGACCCACGAAGGCGGCGATATCGTCTTCGACATGCGCGACGACGGCGCCGGTGTGCCCCTTGAAGCCGTGCGCCGCAAGGCGATCAAGCGCGGCCTGCTCGACCCCGATCAAGAGATCAGCGACCGCGACGTGCTGCAGTTCATCCTGCAACCGGGGTTTTCCACGGCGGAAAAGATCACCCAGATTTCCGGACGCGGCGTGGGCATGGACGTGGTGCATGAGGAAGTGCGCCAGCTCGGTGGCTCGATGGTGATCGACTCGATCCCGGGCGTGGGCGTGCATTTCAGGATTCGTCTGCCGTTTACCGTGTCGGTCAATCGGGCCCTGATGGTGCAATGCGCGGACGATCAATACGCGATTGCGCTCAATACCATTGAGGGCCTGGTGCGTGTGCTGCCCCATGAATTGGCCGGGCACTACCAGCAGGACCCGCCGCGCTATGAATACGCCGGCCAACGCTACGAACTGTTTTACCTCGGCGACCTGTTGCACACCGTCAGTCGTCCCAAGCTGCTCGGCCAGTACCAGCCGGTGCCGGTGTTGCTGATGCAGTGCAACGAGCGGCATGTGGCGGTGCATGTGGATGCCATGGCAGGGACGCGCGAGATCGTGGTCAAGGGCCTGGGGCCGCAGTTTGCCGGGGTGCAGGGCTTGTCCGGCGCGACGATCCTGGGCGATGGGCGCGTGGTGCTGATTATCGACCTGTTGGCGCACATCCGCGCGCGACCACCGGCGTTGCCGGCGCAGTCGGTGGACACGCCACTGACCCTCAACGACCCGCTGAAAAAGCGCCCGCTGCTGGTGCTGGTGGTGGACGATTCGGTCACCGTGCGCAAAGTCACCAGCCGCCTGCTGGAGCGCAACGGCATGAACGTGCTGACCGCCAAGGACGGCATCGACGCCCTCGCCCTGCTCGAAGAACACACCCCGGACCTGATGCTGCTCGACATCGAAATGCCGCGCATGGACGGTTTTGAAGTGGCGATCCAGGTGCGCAACGACCCGCGCCTGATGCGCCTGCCGATCATCATGATCACCTCGCGCACCGGCCAGAAACACCGCGACCGCGCCATGGCCATCGGCGTCAACGACTACCTCGGCAAGCCGTACCAGGAGTCGGTATTGCTCGAGAGCATCGCTTACTGGAGCAAGTCCCATGCTTGACCACCGCGCGAGCCAACTCACCGGGCTGTTGCTGCCGTTGGCTGATCGTCACCTGATCCTGCCGAATGTCGCGGTGGCCGAACTGATCGACTTCCAGCGCGGCGAACCGGCCAGCGATGCACCGCCGTGGTACCTGCGCCAAGTCACCTGGCGGGATCGGCACATACCCTTGATCAGCTTCGAAGCCGTGTGCGGCGAAGCCAGCGTGACCGGCGAACGCTCCAGGATCGTGGTGTTGAACGCCTTGGGCGGGCGGCCGACGCTTAAGTTCATCGCAGTGGTGATCCAGGGCATTCCGCGCTCGTACAAACTCGACAGCGAATTGAGCTACGTGGACGTACCGCTGTGCCCGCTGGAACTGGCGGCGGTGCAGGTGGGCGAGCATGTGGCGAAGGTGCCGGACCTGATGGGGCTTGAAGCGCTGCTGGCCGAGTCCGGCCTGGCCTGAGCCCTACGAAGACCGATCGTTCCCACGCTCCGCGTGGGAATGCATCCCGTGACGCTCTGCGTCGCCCGTATGCTGACTGGCGGGACGCGGAGCGTCCCAGGCGGCATTCCCACGCAGAGCGTGGGAACGATCAGTGTGGCTGGGGCTTCGGATTTTTCCTGCAAGATTTTGGGCCATGCATGAACTTGTCGTGAGAAGTCCCCACGCCTAGTCTTCGTCCCGTCATCGCAAAAAACGGTGACACGGACGTGCAAGTCCGGTTACATGTCGGCGCACCAACGCCCATAGCCATTCAACGGGCGTTTTTTATGCCTGCTGTACTCGTTATGGCGGCTGTGCGTGGGAGATTCTTCGGGATCTGCCGGGGTCCGATATGCCCGGTCTTGCACACCTGCGCACAGCTGCCACCTTCATTCGCGTGCAAGCGGAAGAGGGCAGTTTCCATCACATATCGGAGCTGTCAATCATGATCAAACCTACCCCCAATCCACCCCTCTTCACCGTAAACCCTCACCAAAACACCGAAACCCTGCTGGTCAACGCCAGCGAAACCCTGTCCTCCCTCAACGCGCTTACCTGCACCCTGGCCTTCGATCTGGACACCTCCCAGCGCGCCATCATGCTTGGAATTCAGCAGATGGCAGAGTTGGGTCAGTTGCTGGTCGATAGAGCGCTGGAGCAAGTCAGTCCTTCGCCGGAATTTTAAAGCGGTCCCAAATAGGGACTGATCGGTCTTTGATTGGGACCGCTATCTAACAGGCGCCACTGAGCAAATGTGGGAGGGGGCTTGCCCCCGATAGCGCTGTATCAGCCACATATCTATTAGCTGACCCACCGCAATCGGGGGCAAGCCCCCTCCCACATTTTGAGTTTCATTACTCCCACCGTAATGATCCGTCGTCGGGCTTGATTGATGGCCTTCCGAATCACTCCTAAGGTAAAGCCCCACGACAGCAACCCCCCGTGGAGCAACCATGACAACAACCATCACCCCCGACTCGCGCTGGACGCGGCGGCGCGACGAGAAGCAGCGGCGGCTCGGGCTGGTCAAACAGTATGCAGACGGGGCGGTGTTGCCCAGTGACAAGATCGTCGAGGCCCTTGAAGCCTTGATCCTTCCCGGCGACCGCGTGGTACTGGAAGGCAACAACCAGAAGCAGGCCGACTTCCTCTCGCGTTCCCTGGCCAAGGCCGACCCGGCCAAGCTCCACGATTTGCACATGATCATGCCCAGTGTCGGCCGTTCCGAGCACCTGGATCTGTTTGAAAAAGGCATCGCACGCAAGCTGGATTTCTCCTTCGCCGGCACCCAATCCCTGCGCATCAGCCAGTTGCTGGAAGACGGCCTGCTGGAAATCGGCGCGATCCATACCTACATCGAACTCTATGCGCGCCTGGTGGTGGACCTGATTCCCAACGTGGTGCTCTCGGCCGGCTTCATGGCCGACCGCGCCGGCAACATTTACACCGGCGCCAGCACCGAAGACACCCCCGCGCTGATCGAACCCGCTGCCTTCAGCGATGGCATCGTGATCGTGCAGGTCAACCAATTGGTGGACGACGTCACCGACTTGCCGCGCGTGGACATCCCCGCCAGTTGGGTGGATTTCGTGGTGGTGGCCGACAAGCCGTTCTATATCGAGCCGCTGTTCACCCGTGATCCGCGTCACATCAAGCCGGTACACGTGCTGATGGCGATGATGGCGATCCGTGGCATCTACGAAAAACACAATGTGCAATCGCTCAACCACGGCATCGGCTTCAACACCGCCGCCATCGAACTGATCCTGCCCACCTACGGCGAATCCCTGGGCCTGAAGGGCAAGATCTGCCGCAACTGGACCCTCAACCCGCACCCCACGCTGATCCCGGCGATTGAAAGCGGCTGGGTGCAAAGCGTGCATTGCTTCGGCACTGAACTGGGCATGGAAAACTACATCGCCGCACGCCCGGATGTGTTCTTCACCGGCCGCGACGGCTCGATGCGCTCCAACCGCATGTTCTGCCAACTGGCCGGCCAGTACGCGGTGGACCTGTTTATCGGCGCCACCCTGCAAGTGGATGGCGATGGCCATTCCAGCACCGTGACCCGTGGCCGCCTCGCCGGTTTCGGCGGCGCGCCGAACATGGGCCACGACCCACGCGGTCGCCGCCACGGCACACCGGCCTGGCTGGACATGCGCCACGATGATGCGCCCGAAGCCTTGCTCGAACGTGGCAAAAAACTCGTCGTGCAAATGGTCGAGACCTTCCAGGAAGGCGGCAAACCCACCTTCGTCGACACCCTCGACGCGGTGGAAGTGGCGCGCAAAAGCGGCATGCCCCTGGCGCCGATCATGATCTACGGCGACGACGTCACCCACCTGCTCACCGAAGAAGGCATCGCCTACCTGTACAAGGCCCGTTCCCTGGAAGAACGCCAGGCAATGATCGCTGCCGTCGCCGGAGTCACCGCCATCGGTATGCGCCACAACCCCAAGGACACCGCCCGCATGCGCCGCGAAGGCTTGATTGCGCTGCCCGAAGACCTGGGCATTCGTCGCACCGATGCCACCCGCGAGCTGTTGGCCGCCAAGAGCGTGGCCGACCTGGTGGACTGGTCCGGCGGCCTGTACAACCCACCCGCCAAATTCAGGAGTTGGTAGATGCGCGCCCTCAAACTGCATGAAGTGAGCCTGGCCGATCGCCTGGCGGATAGGGCGGTCGATGCGCTGATCGACGAAGCGGATTTGTCGCCCAAGCCCGCCCTGGTAGACCGGCGAGGCAACGGCGCCCACACCGATCTGCACCTGGGCTTGATGCACGCCTCGGCGCTGTCGCTGTGGCCGATGTTCAAGGAAATGGCCGAGGCCGCGCTTGAAATCGGCGAAATCGGCCTGCCTCTGCGCGAAGCCCTCGGCCGTATTGGCCGCGAAGGCGAGCAAGCGATGCTCATTACCACCAATGGCGTAAATACTCATCGCGGTGCGATCTGGGCGCTCGGTCTGCTCACCGCCGCAGCGGCCCTGGACCCTGGCGCCGTTACGCTGAATGCGGCCAGATTAGCCTTGCTCAACGACCGACATGCGCCACAAACCCTGAGCCACGGCGCCCTGGTCGCCCAACGTTACGGCGCTCGCGGTGCCCGCGAAGAAGCGCAGTTGGGCTTCCCCTCGGTGACGCAGCGTGGCCTGCCGCAATTGCACAAGAGCCGCCGGCAAAATGCCGGAGAACAGAACGCGCGCCTGGATGCCTTGCTCGCGATCATGACCGAACTGGCCGACACCTGCGTGCTCTACCGCGCCGGCTACGCAGGCCTGACCACCCTGCAACAGGGCGCCCAGGCCGTGCTGGACGCCGGCGGCAGCGCAACCCTGGCCGGCCGCCGCCAACTGCACGCGCTGGACCAACAACTGCTGGCCCTGAATGCCTCCCCCGGCGGCGCCGCCGACCTGTTGGCCGCCTGCCTGTTTATCGACCGCCTCGACGGAGCGTTGTGATGGAGACTTTATCCTTTGAATTCCCCGCCGGGCAGCCGCCAAAAGGCCGTGCGCTGGTGGGGTGCGTCGGCTCCGGCGACCTTGAAGTGCTGCTGGAACCGGGCACCGCCGGCACGCTGACCATCCAGGTACAAACCTCGGTCAATGGCGCCGAGCAACGTTGGCAGCACCTGTTCGAACGCATCTTCCAGGAGCAGATGCCACCGGCCTTGAACATTGATATCCACGATTTTGGCGCCACACCCGGTGTGGTGCGTTTGCGCCTGGAGCAAGGCTTCGAGGAGATCGGCCATGACTGATTGGCTCAACAAACACAGCTTCGTTGAACTCGGTGCTCGGCAGCGCGCCAAGGCGTTGCTGGATGCCGGCACCTTTCGCGAGCTGATCGACCCCTTTCAACGTGTCATGTCGCCGTGGCTCAGCCGCCAGGGCGTGGTGCCCCAGGCGGATGACGGGGTGGTCATCGCCAAAGGCAGCGTTGCCGGTCTGCCGGTAGTGATTGCCGCCATCGAAGGTAACTTCCAGGGCGGCAGCCTCGGTGAAGTCGGCGGCGCGAAAATCGCCGGAGCGCTGGAACTGGCCGCTGAAGATAACCGCAACGGCATCCCGACCCGCGCCGTGCTGCTGCTGGAAACCGGCGGCGTACGCCTGCAGGAAGCCAACCTGGGTCTGGCCGCCATTGCCGATATCCACGCGGCGATTGTCGACCTGCGCCAGTACCAGCCGGTAATCGGCGTGGTGGCGGGCAGTGTCGGCTGCTTCGGCGGCATGTCCATCGCCGCAGGGTTGTGCAGCTATCTGGTGGTCACCCGTGAAGCGCGCCTGGGCTTGAATGGCCCGCAGGTGATCGAGCAGGAAGCCGGGTTGGACGAATACGACTCCCGCGACCGGCCGTTTATCTGGAGCCTTACGGGCGGCGAACAGCGCTTCAACAGTGGGTTGGCCGACCGTTATGTGGCGGACGATGTGGCGCAGATCCAGCAGACCGTCAGCGCGCTGTTGCAGCAAGGCGCGCCCGAACAACAGCGTAGCCGCCGCGCTGATTTTTATCTGGCGCGCCTGGCCGAACTGGATACGACAGCGCAAATCGAGCCGGCGACGGTGCGCGCGCTGTATCAGGGAGAACGCCCATGAGAGGTTTGCAGTGGTTTAACGCGCTAAGCGCCGGCGCGACGCGGGTGCAAGGCTTGCCTGACTCGCTCAGGATCGCCGATGGCCAGTTGAACGGCCAGAGCGTGCGTTTTCTCGCCGTGGTCACCGACCCGAACAACCGCTTCCCGCGCGCGCGCAATGGCGAAGTCGGTTTGCTGGAGGGCTGGGGGCTCGCCAAGGCCGTCGACGACGCTATCGCCAGGGGTGACAAACGCCCGCTGATCGCCATCGTCGATGTACCCAGCCAAGCCTACGGTCGTCGCGAAGAAGCCCTCGGCATCCATCAAGCCCTGGCCGCTGCCGCCGACAGCTACGCCCGTGCCCGTCTCGCCGGTCACCCGGTGATTGCGCTGCTGGTGGGCAAGGCCATGTCCGGCGCGTTCCTCGCTCACGGTTACCAGGCCAATCGCCTGATTGCCCTGCGCGACCCTGGCGTGATGGTGCATGCCATGGGCAAGGCCTCGGCGGCGCGGGTCACCCTGCGCAGCGTCGAAGAACTCGAGGCCCTGGCCGCCAGCGTGCCGCCGATGGCGTATGACATCGACAGTTATGCCAGCCTTGGGCTGCTCTGGGAGACGCTGACGGTCAGCCAGATTGAACAACCCACGGCAGACGACGTGGCGCAGGTCAGCGATTGCCTGGTGAATGCGATCAAGGATATCGATACCGCCGATCTGAGCGGGCGCCTGGGGGCGTCCAATCGTGCGGCGTCCAGCCACGTGCGTCAGCTGCTGCGGGAGCAATGGTGAACGCTCACGACTTGCTCTGGGGCATGACCCCGGCCCATCTGCCCGCCGATGCGCCCGGCTGGGTGGTGGATGCGCTCAGCGCCGGCCACCCGGTGGTGGTGCGCCGCGCCGTCATCGCGCCGGGCCATGTGGCGGTCGGTGTACGGGGACGTTTACGTGAGCAGCGGTTTGCCGCGCAGATGCCGATTGCTGCGGTACAACGGCGTGTGGCCCCCGAAGCCCTGCGGGACGTGACCTCGCCAAGGGATGTGCCGGCGCTGCGGGCACTTGATCAACTGCGGCCGCTGTTGGCGCATAACGACTGGGGCGTCAGCGGCAGTGCCGGATTCGAATTGGCCAGCGGCATCGAAGCGTTGCATGCCGCGAGCGATCTGGATTTGATCCTGCGCACCCCCGAGCCGCTCGAGCGTGACCAGGCGCACGCGTTACTGGCGATGCTCGATAGCGCACCGTGCGCCGTCGACCTGCAACTGCAAACCCCCGTCGGCGCTGTCGCCTTGCGTGAATGGGCGGGCGCGTCACGCCGGGTGCTGCTGAAAACGGCCAACGGGGCGCACCTTGTCGTCGACCCCTGGCAGGCGGTGGCATGAGCAGCTTGCTGGTCTTTCCGGGGCAGGGCGCCCAGCGAGTCGGGATGCTCCAGTCGCTGCCCGTCGACGTCCTTGACGAGGCCAGCGCTGCCCTCGGTGAAGACGTGCGCCGGCTCGATTCGGCACAGGCCCTTGAATCGACGCGCGCCGTCCAGCTTTGCCTGTTGATGGCTGGCGTGGCGCATGCGCGACTGTTGAATCACACACCGGACTATGTGGCGGGCCTGTCCATCGGCGCCTATCCCGCTGCTGTTATCGCCGGCGCAATGGACTTTGCCGATGCCATCAAACTCGTCAGCCTGCGCGGCGAACTGATGCAAAGCGCTTATCCACAGGGCTACGGGATGACCGCGATCATCGGCCCGCAGTTATCCACAGTGGAAACATTGCTCGCCGAAATCCACAGCCCACAGACCCCGGTGTACCTGGCCAATATCAATGCCGATAACCAGACGGTCATTGCCGGCAGCGACGCGGCGATGCAGCGTGTCGCAGAACGCATCAAGGGCAACGGCATCGCCAGGCGCCTGGCGGTCAGCGTGCCGTCCCATTGCGCCTTGCTGGACGCACCGGCCAGGGTCCTCGCCCAGGCCTTCGTCCCGCTCAAGGCGCCGCGCATCACTTACCTGAGCAGCACCCGCGCGCGGCCTATCCACAACCCTGAGCACCTGCGCGATGACCTGGCCTTCAACATGTGCCGCGTCGTCGACTGGCGCGGCACCGTGCAAAGCGCCTACGAGCGTGGTGTGCGTCTGCAGATCGAACTGCCACCGGGCGCGGTGCTCACCGGCCTTTCCCGCCGCGTCTTCGAACAAGGCACGGTGATCGCCTGCGAGGGCGCGCGCCTGGATACCTTGCAGGCCCTGCTGCAAGAGGAGGAGCGCCGCCACCGATAAAGCACGACCCAAGGCTTTCGAAGCACAACAACAACAATTTCGATCGAGCACTTTGAGGACAACAACAATGATTATTTACGGTGTGGCATTGCTGGCGATCTGCACGCTCGCGGGCGTGATCATGGGCGACATGCTCGGCGTGTTGCTGGGGGTCAAATCCAATGTGGGCGGCGTGGGCATCGCGATGATCCTGCTGATCTGCGCGCGGTTGTGGATGCAAAAGCGCGGCGGCATGACCAAGGACTGCGAGATGGGCGTGGGCTTCTGGGGCGCCATGTACATCCCCGTGGTGGTGGCGATGGCCGCGCAGCAGAACGTGGTCACCGCCTTGCATGGCGGCCCGGTGGCGGTGCTGGCGGCCATCGGTTCGGTGGTGGTGTGTGGTTGCACCATTGCCTTGATCAGCCGCACGCACAGGGGCGAGCCTTTGCCGCCCGAAGAGCCGCTGATCCTCGCTGCAGGAGGTCGCTGATATGTGGGACCTCATCGAAAAAGGTTTGGAGCACAATGGCCTGATCACCGCGTTCGCCTTTGTGGGCGTGGTGATGTGGATTTCGGTGGTGCTGTCCAAGCGCCTGACGTTCGGGCGCATCCATGGCTCGGCGATTGCCATCGTCATCGGCCTGGTGCTGGCCTGGGTCGGCGGCACCATTACGGGCGGGCAGAAGGGCCTGGCGGACCTGGCACTGTTCTCCGGTATCGGCCTGATGGGCGGCGCGATGTTGCGGGATTTCGCCATCGTTGCCACGGCGTTTGAAGTGCAGGCCACCGAGGCGCGCAAAGCCGGGATGATCGGGGTGATTGCCCTGCTGCTGGGCACGATCCTGCCGTTCATCGTCGGTGCGAGCATGGCCTGGGCCTTCGGCTATCGCGATGCGGTCAGCATGACCACCATCGGCGCGGGCGCCGTGACCTACATCGTCGGCCCGGTGACCGGCGCGGCGATTGGCGCGACCTCGGATGTGATGGCGCTGTCGATTGCCACCGGGTTGATCAAGGCGATCCTGGTGATGGTCGGCACGCCGGTGGCGGCGCGCTGGATGGGCCTGGACAACCCGCGCTCGGCGATGGTGTTCGGGGGCCTGGCCGGCACCGTGAGCGGGGTGACGGCGGGGCTGGCGGCGACGGATCGGCGGTTGGTGCCGTATGGCGCGCTGACGGCGACGTTTCATACCGGGTTGGGCTGCCTGCTTGGGCCTTCGTTGCTGTACTTCATTGTGCGGGGGTTGGTCGGTTAGTTTTGGAGATGGTGGTGTTTGGTCGGGCGCCATCGGGGGCAAGCCCCCTCCCACATGTTGACCGCATTCTCATGGTGGAACTCGGTCAACTGTGGGAGGGGGCTTGCCCCCGATAGCGATCTCAAGCCTGGCGATTGGCATACATCCGACACTCCGCCAACAACGCCAGCAAGTTCGGATCGCGCTCCTTGGCCTTCAGGAACACCACGCCGATATGCTGCTGCAACCGATACCTGGGCTGCAGCGGTATCAGCTTCACGCGGTTCTCGTACACCGCCGCGATCCGCCCCGGCAACAGCGCATAACCCACCCCCGAGCTGACCATGCTCAGCAGCGTGAAGATGTCATTGACCTGCATCGCCACCTTGGGCTCGAACCCCGCCTGCTTGAATACCCGGTTGCCATCCTGATGGGTGGCGAAGCCCTGGGTGAGGGTGATGAAGGTGGCGTCGCGCACGTCGGCCAGGTCAATTTCCTGTTCGCGGTCGAACGGTGATTCGGCCGGAGTGGCGAGGAAAATGTCGTCGGTAAACAGCGCGATCTGTTCGCAGTCGGGGTCGTTGGCGTGCTCATCCAGGGAGATAAGGATCGCGTCCACTTCCATGTTTTTGAGCTTGTAGAGCAGGTCGAAATTGGAGCCCAGGATCAGGTCGATATTCAGTTCGCTGCGACGGATTTTCAGGCCCATGATCAGTTGCGGCACGGTCTTGACCGTCAGCGAGTACAGCGAGCCGAGCTTGAAGCGTTCGGCGGAGAAACCTGCGGCCTCGCGGGTCAGGCGCACGCTGTCGACCACGTCGGCCACCAGCTTCTGCGCGCGCTCTTCGAGTACGTAGGCGCTTTCCAGCGGCGTCAGGTTGCGACCCTCGTGTTTGAACAGCGGGCAGCGCAGTGCATTTTCCAGCGAATGAATGGCGCGGTGCACGCTGACGTTGCTGGTCTGCAATTCGGCGGCGGCGCGGGCCAGGTTGCCGGTGCGCATGAATGCCAGGAAGATTTCCAGCTTTTTGAGGGTGAATTCTTCGTCGATCAACATGGCCGTGGCTCTGGTTCACATGCCCTCGATTGTGCCCGCAAAACGGCGCGGCGTCGTCGGAACGTCATAACGCGCTTGCACTCTGATGCGCAAGGCTGGACGCTTGTCCGCGTGCGCTTGGAGTTAGGAGGTCGGTGACAGATGTACCACGGAGAACGATTCAACGCCTGGAGCCATTTGCTCGGTGCTGTCGCGGCGTGCATGGGCGCTGTGTGGATGTTGGTGGTGGCGAGCCTGGATGGCAGCCCCTGGAAGATCGTCAGCGTGGCGATTTATGGCTTTACGCTGATCGTGCTGTACAGCGCCTCGACGGTGTACCACAGCGTGCGGGGGCGGCGAAAAGAGATCATGCAGAAGGTCGATCACTTTTCGATCTACCTGTTGATCGCCGGCAGCTACACCCCGTTTTGCCTGGTGACGCTGCACGGGCCGTGGGGCTGGACGCTGTTCGGGATTGTGTGGGGGCTGGCGGTGATCGGCATTTTGCAGGAGATCAAGCCGCGCTCCGAGGCGCGGATTCTATCCATCGTAATCTATGCGGTGATGGGCTGGATCGTGCTGGTGGCGGTCAAGCCGCTGCTCGCCGCGCTGGGCACCGCAGGGTTTATCTGGCTGGCGTCGGGCGGGGTGTTGTACACCGTCGGCATCATCTTTTTTGCCTTGGAGGAACGCCTGCGGCACTCCCATGGGATCTGGCATTTGTTTGTGATTGGCGGCAGCCTGCTGCATTTTGTGGCGATCATGCATTACGTGCTTTGAATGTGGGAGGGGGCAAGCCCCCTCCCACATTGGACCCAGGGTGTTCTTAGAGACGTGCCAACAGTTCACAGGCTCGACTGCCGAAAATCTCCAGCAGCTTGGCCAGCATATGCGGCGGTGGCTCGTTGGCGCGGGTCAGGGCGTAGAGGGTGATGGGCAGCGGTGGGGTGAGCGTGCGGATCTGGGTGGTGGCCGTTGAGGCACCCAGCGCGGTGAACGGATCGATCACGGTCAGGCCCGCGCCGGATTCGACCATCGCACGCGCCAGGGAATAGGTTTGCACCGAGATCGTCACCCGTGGCGGCGGGTCGATATTTTCCAGGTAGCTGCCCAGCTTCGCCGCCAGCGGGTCGGCGCTGGACAGGCCGATCAACGGCGCTCCGGCCAGCTCGGCCAACGGCAAGGGCTGATGCCGTTCGGCATCCGGCCAATAGCCTTTGGACGCCAGCGCCACCAGTACACCGTTGGCCAGCACTTGGGTAGTCAGCCCGGGATGGCCGGAGAAGTTGAGCGTCAGCGCCAGGTCGATCTCGCGCATCAACAGCTTTTGCACCAACTCGCGGCTATGGTCGCTGGACAGTTCGCAGGCCATGTCCGGGTAATCGCGCGTCCATTCCAGAATTGCCGGTGGCAGCAGGGACAGGGCCAGCGCCGGGATTGCGCCAATCCGTATGCTTTGTCCCGGCATGTGGCGCAAACTTTTGGCCAGGCGCCGCACGCCTTGCAGGCTTGCGGTGACTTTCTCGACTTCACTCTCCAGCGCCAGCGCTTCCGGCGTGGGCTGCAATTTGCCGCGCACGCGCAGGAACAGCGCAAAGCCCAACTGCAATTCGGCGTGCTGCAACACCTTGGTCACCGCCGGTTGCGAGACATGCAACAACTGCGCGGCGGCGCTGATGGAGCCGGTCTGGCGGATGGCCTGGAAGATTTCGATATGACGCAAGCGCATGGCAAGTCCATAACCTTTGTTTATAGGTGACCCATCTTTATTCATTGTCGGTGGCCTGTCACCTGCCCCTAGGCTTGAGGCCTCTTGATTCAGCGGCGGGCGGCGGGAATGGTGCACATCATTGGGGGTGGGGTGATTGGTCTGGCGAGCGCGTATGCGCTGGTGCGTGCGGGCCACGAGGTGACGGTGATCGACGCGCGCGAGACCCTGGGCAGTGAAACCAGCTTTGCCAATGGCGGGCAGTTGTCCTATCGCTACGTGGCGCCGCTGGCCGATGCCGGCGTGCCGCTTCAGGCCATCGGTTGGCTGTTGCGCGGTGACTCGCCGTTAAAGCTGCGCCCACGCCTCGACCCTCAGCAATGGCGCTGGATGGCCGCGTTCCTCGGTGCATGCCGTAGCTCGGTGAACACACGCAATGCCGCCCACCTGCTGCGACTTGCCTCCCTGAGCCAGCACACGTTGCAGCAATGGCGCGAGGATGATCACCTGGACGGCTTCGATTGGCGGCGCAACGGCAAACTGGTCACCTTCCGCAACGCCAGCTCATTTGCGCATGCTCGCAGCAAGGTCACCGATATCCTTCAACAGCAGGTGCTGTCGGCCGCCGATTGCGCACGCCTGGAGCCGGCGCTGGCGGGCGGTGGTTTTGTCGGCGGGATCTACACGCCGAATGAGGAGGTGGCTGATTGTCATGCTTTCTGCCAGCGCTTGGCGGCGCGGCTTGAAGCGTCCGGGCGCTGCCGCTTTTTGCTGGGGCGCAAGGTCACCGGCATTCGCCACGCTGACGGTGCGGTGCAGGCTATCGAATTGGGCGCTGAGGTGGTGCCGGTCGAGCATCTGGTACTGGCGGCCGGTTATCGCAGCGCCGAGTTGGGTGTGCCGCTGCCGCTTTACCCGCTCAAGGGTTACAGCCTCAGTGTGCCGATTGGCGCGCAGCACCAGGCGCCGAACGTGAGCATTACCGACTACGACCGCAAGATCGTCTATGCGCGCATCGGCGAACAACTGCGGGTGGCGGCCATGGTGGATATCGTCGGCTTCGACGCCAGCCTTGAACCCAAGCGCCTGGCGCTGATGAAACGCCAGGCACTGGAGACATTTGCGCAGGCTGGCGATTACGCCCATGCGTTGGAGTGGGCGGGTATGCGCCCGGCCACCCCCACTGGCGTGCCGCTGATTGGTGCCAGTGTGTATCGCAACCTGTGGCTGAACCTGGGCCACGGCGCCCTTGGTTTTACCCTGGCCTGCGGCAGCGGCCAGTTGCTGGCTGAGTTGATCGGGCAACACGCGCCTTCCATTGATATGCAGGGCCTTGCGCCCCGCGCCGCATGAGGATGTATGGATGACCATCACCCGAATCTGCAGCAATGAGCGCCTCTCGGGCGCAGTGACCTTCAAGGACCTGGTTTTCCTCTCGGGCCAAGTGCCCGGTGATGGCCAGGACGTGGCGACACAAACCCAGGAGGTGCTGACCAGGATCGATGCGCTGCTGGCCCAGGCGGGCAGCGATAAGGATCATCTGCTCAACGCAACGATCTATTTGAAAGATATCGGCAGCGGTTTTGCACCGATGAACGAGGTGTGGTCCGCCTGGCTTTCACCGGGCATGGCGCCGACGCGCACGACCCTTCAAGCGGAACTGGCGCGGCCGAGTGTGCTGGTGGAAATCAGCGTGATTGCTGTACGTAAATAATCGAAAAACCAACGGAGAATAACAATGAAAAAAATCCTGTTGACCGGCTGCACCCTGGCGCTTTTGCTGGGCGCACAAGCCCATGCGAACCAAGCGCCGTTGGACGGCACGCTGGGCAAGATCGCTAACGCCAAGTCCATCACATTGGGCTATCGCGATGCGTCGGTGCCGTTTTCCTACGTGGGGGATAACAGTGGCAAACCCATGGGTTACTCGGTGGAGCTGGCAGATAAGATCGTCGAGCGCATCCAGCAGAAAATCGGGGTGGGCACGCTCAATGTGAAGTACAACTTAGTGACCTCCCAAACCCGTATCCCGCTGGTGCAAAACGGCACTGTCGACCTGGAATGCGGTTCTACCGGGGTGACCGCCGAACGGCAGAAGCAGGTGGCGTTTTCCTACGGGTTTATCTACGTGAAGGGGCAATTGCTGACGGCCAGGGACAGTGGTATCCAAGGCTTTGCTGATCTTGCGGGCAAGAACGTGGTGACCACCGCGGGTACCACCAACGAGCGTTTCCTCAAAAGCTACAACGCCGAGCACAAGGCCAATATGTTCGTGATCAGCGCCAAGGACCATGGCGAAGCCTTCAAGATGCTCGAGACCGGCCGTGCAGCGGCGTTCTATATGGATGACGCGTTGCTTTACGGCGAGCGCGCCAAGGCCAAGGATCCGCACAATTGGGTGGTGGTGGGGGAGGAGCAGTCGCGGGAAATCTACAGCTGCATGGTGCGCAAGGACGATCCGCAGTTTCTTGCGGTAGTCAACGAGACACTTGGCGACCTTTATCGCAGTGGGGAGATCAACGGGATTTACCGGCGCTGGTTTGAGTCACCCATTCCGCCCAAGGGCCTGAACCTGGAATTCCCGATGACCAGTGAGTTGAAAGCGATTATCGCCAAGCCGGTCAGCGACCCGGTGGAGTAAGAAGTGCTACCCAAGATCGTTCCCACGCTCCGTGTGGGAATGCATCCCTGGACGCTCCGCGTCCGCATTTAACGTCGTAACGCAGAGCGTTACAGGCGGCATTCCCACGCAGAGCGTGGGAACGATCACTGGGAGTGTTAGAAGTCGCCCCACAGTTGCTGAGCCACGGCCAGCGCCACCACCGGGGCGGTTTCAGTGCGCAGAACCCGTGGGCCGAGGCGGGCGGCGTGGAAGCCGGCGCCTTGGGCGGTGTCGACTTCGCCGTCGGTCAAACCGCCTTCAGGGCCGATCAGAAAGGCCAGGTTTGAAGGCTTGGCATGGCTGACCATCGGCTCGGCCACCGGGTGCAGCACCAGCTTCAAATCCGCCTCGGTCTGTTTCAACCAGTCCGCCAGCAACAGCGGCGGGTGAATCACCGGCACCGTTGAACGCCCGCATTGCTCACAGGCGCTGATCGCCACCTGGCGCCAGTGCAGCAGGCGTTTGTCGGCGCGTTCGTCCTTGAGGCGCACTTCGCAGCGCTCGCTGAAAATCGGGGTGATGGCGTTGACCCCCAGTTCGGTGGCTTTCTGGATCGCCCAGTCCATGCGTTCGCCTCGGGAAAGGCCTTGCCCCAGGTGGATGTGCAGCGGCGATTCGGCCTGGCCGTTGAAGCGTTGCGTCAGTTGCACGGTGACGCGTTTTTTACCGACTTCCAGCAGGGTGCCGAGAAACTCCTGGCAGGAGCCGTCGAACAGTTGCACGGCGTCGCCTTCGACCATGCGCAACACACGGCTGATGTAATGCGCCTGGGCTTCGGGCAGCTCAAGGTCGCCGAGGCTCAGCGGGGTGTCGGTGAAAAAGCGGGACAGTCTCATGTCTGTTCTCTGGAAAAATTATGCATACACACGTTCTGTCTTTCTGTAGGAGCGAGCTTGCTCGCGAAAAACGTATACCCGACGCCGTAATGTGCCTGGAATACCTTCGCGAGCAAGCTCGCTCCTATAGGGATTTTGGACACTATCCCGGATCACGGAAACTTGGGTGAAAATCCTTCGGCACGGCAACGCTGACCTTGCTGTTGGTGGCGATATCGATGCCTTCACTCGCAACCTCGGCAAGGAAATCAATCTGTTCCGGCGTAATCACATACGGCGGCAGGAAATACACCACGCTGCCCAGCGGTCGCAACAACGCGCCACGCTCCAGGGCATGCTCGAACACCTTCAGGCCTCGGCGTTCCTGCCAGGGGTAGGGGGTCTTCGTCGCTTTGTCCTGCACCATCTCGATGGCCAGCACCATGCCGGTCTGGCGCACTTCCGACACGTGCGGGTGGTCCACCAGATGGGCCGTGGCGCTGCCCATGCGCTGGGCCAGGGCCTTGTTGTTTTCGATCACGTTGTCTTCTTCGAAGATATCCAGGGTCGCCAACGCTGCCGCGCACGCCAGCGGGTTGCCGGTGTAGCTGTGGGAGTGCAGGAAGGCGCGCAGGGTCGGGTAGTCGTCGTAGAAGGCGTCGTACACGTCATCGGTGGTGACCACGGCGGCCAGCGGCAGGTAGCCGCCGGTCAGGGCCTTGGACAGGCACAGGAAGTCCGGGCGGATGCCGGCCTGTTCGCAGGCGAACATGCTGCCGGTGCGACCAAAGCCCACGGCGATTTCGTCGTGGATCAGGTGCACGCCATAACGGTCGCAGGCTTCGCGCAGCAGTTTGAGGTACACCGGGTGATACATGCGCATGCCACCGGCGCCCTGGATCAACGGCTCGACGATCACGGCAGCGACGCTGTCGTGGTGTTCGGCCAGGGTCTGTTCCATCGCCAGGAACATCGTGCGCGAGTGTTCTTCCCAGCTCATGCCCTCGGGGCGCAGGTAGCAGTCGGGGCTCGGCACCTTGAGGGTGTCGAGCAGCAGCGCCTTGTAGGTTTCGGTGAACAGCGGCACGTCACCCACCGACATCGCGGCGATGGTTTCGCCGTGGTAGCTGTTGGTCAGGGTGACGAAGCGCTTTTTGTTCGGCAGGCCACGGTTGAGCCAGTAGTGGAAGCTCATCTTCAGCGCGACTTCGATGCACGACGAGCCATTGTCGGCGTAGAAGCAGCGGGTCAGGCCTGCGGGCGTCATGGCCACCAGGCGTTCGGACAGCTCGATCACCGGCTGGTGGCTGAAACCGGCGAGGATCACATGCTCCAGCTGGTCGACCTGGTCCTTGATGCGCTGGTTGATGCGCGGGTTGGCGTGGCCGAACACGTTGACCCACCAGGAACTGACGGCATCGAGGTAGCGCTTGCCTTCGAAGTCTTCCAGCCATACGCCTTCACCGCGCTTGATCGGCACAACGGGCAGTTGCTGGTGGTCTTTCATCTGGGTGCAGGGATGCCACAGCACCGCGAGGTCGCGTTGCATCCACTGGTTATTCAAGCCCATCGGTCATCTCCTCGAAGCGGTCCTGCAACCTGTGCAGGCGAAACAATCGCGCAAGCCTATGCAATGGTGGCGTGGGTCACAAGCCATTGTGGGGAAATTCGCGGTAAATGCAGGACGGTCTGTCACGTTTGTTGGGAATAGTCTTAATCCCTTGTTAATTTATGATGCATAGCCTTCAGATCGTATTTCTCGATATTTCAAAGCGAAATTTTCCGCTTTAATTCGATAGGTAAAACGCTAGTCTTGGGCACAGTTCTTACGGGATTAAGTACATGCAGCTACGCAACTCACCGGCCCGCTATGGCTGGGTCAGCATGGTTTTGCACTGGGGCGTGGCCCTGGTGGTGTTTGGAATGTTCGCCCTGGGCCTGTGGATGGTCGGCCTCGATTACTACAGCGCCTGGCGCAAAGACGCGCCGGACCTGCACAAGAGCATTGGCATCACGCTGTTCGCCATCATGCTGGTACGCATTGTCTGGCGCCTGGTCAGCCCGCCGCCGCCGCCGTTGGCCAGCTACAGTCGCCTGACCCGCATCGGCGCCGCGTTTGGTCACGCGTTCCTGTATCTCGGGTTGTTTGCCGTGATGATTGCCGGTTACCTGATTTCCACCGCAGACGGTGTCGGTATTCCGGTGTTTGGCCTGTTTGAAATTCCTGCCGTGGTTTCCGGTCTACCGGACCAGGCAGATACCGCCGGCTGGGTGCATTTGTACCTGGCCTGGGTGCTGGTGGTGTTCGCCGGCTTGCACGGCGTGGCGGCACTGAAACACCATTTTATCGATCGTGATGCGACCCTGACGCGAATGCTGGGGCGCAAAGCCTGATGTTCAACCTCGACTCACAAGGAATAGAAAACATGTTGAAGAAGACACTCGCCGCTTTGGCAATCGGTACCGCCCTGCTGTCCGCCGGCCAGGTAATGGCTGCTGACTACAAGATCGACAAGGAAGGCCAGCACGCCTTCATCGATTGGAAAATCAGCCACCTGGGCTACAGCTACATTTACGGTACCTTCAAGGACTGGGATGGCACTTTCAGCTGGGACGCAGCCAAGCCTGAAGCCAGCAAAATCGCCGTCGACGTGAAAACCGCCAGCCTGTGGTCCAACCACGCTGAACGTGACAAGCACATCGCCAGCAAAGACTTCATCGACGTGGCCAAGTTTGCCGACGCCAAGTTCGTGTCCACCGCCGTTAAACCCACCGGCGAAAAGACCGCTGACGTGACCGGCGACCTGACCTTCCACGGCGTGACCAAGCCGGTGACCTTCAAGGCCACCTTCAACGGTGAAGGCAAGGATCCATGGGGCGGCGAACGTGCCGGCTTCAACGCCAAGACCACGATCGACCTGAACGACTTCGGCGTGAAAGGCCCAGGCCCGACTTCGCAGACTGTCGACCTGGACATCACGCTGGAAGGCGTGAAGCAGAAGTAATGCTTGGTATGTAGGAGCGAGCTTGCTCGCGAAAACGTCAACGATGACGCGTGAAACCTGGATGTACGCGGTGTCTGTGAGTTCTTCGCGAGCAAGCTCGCTCCTACAGTTTAAAAGCAAAAAAATGCCCCGTCTCGAAAGAGGCGGGGCATTTTTTATGGCGCTTTGAAACTCAGCGGTTGCGGGTCAGCAGCGCTGGTTTCTCACCACGAGGACGGCCAGGCAATTGATCCAACTGCTCGGGTGTCGGGAAGCGATCCGCTTTCGACTCCTTGTGGATAATTTTCGGCGCCGGGCCGCCACGCGGGTTTTGCACTGCTGGCTCGGACGAACGTGGCTGCTCGTCACGGGCCGGGCGGCGGTTGTTGCTGCGCGAGTCTTCGCGACGGGCCTGACCGTCACGCGGTGCACCGTTACGCGGGCCGCTGCGCTTGGCCGGCGGCGTACCGGTGGTGCCGCCGCTGCTGTTGCGTGGGCCATTCTGACGAGCGCCCTGTGGCTGGCCGCCACGTGGAGCGGCTGCGCCTGCGCCTTGTGCCGGTGCACCTGGGCGACGGCCGCGACCCTGTGCAGGCTTGGCCTGTGGCACGTAGTCGACGCGGTTACCGAAGTTATCCACATCGTCGTCGAGGAATTCGTCCGGAGCACGATCGGCGGCAGCACGTGGCGGCTGGCTCGGCTGGCGCTGTTCGCGGGCCGGGGTGCCTTCACGTGGCTTCTGCTCGCGGGCCGGGCGTTCGCCACGGCTGCTGGTCGCGGTTTTTTCCTTGCCCTTGTCCTTGCCCTTGTCGCGACGACCACCGCCACCACCGCCGCCGTTCGGGCCATCGCCCTTCGGACCACGTGGGTTGCGTGGGTTACGCACGTCCGGACGCTCGCGCGCTTCTGGCTTTTCGGCCTCCACGGTGCTGGCATCGAAGCCCATCAGGTCGCCGTCGGCGATTTTCTGCTTGGTCATGCGCTCGATGCTTTTGAGCAGTTTTTCTTCGTCCGGCGCGACCAGGGAAATGGCCTCGCCCGAACGACCGGCACGGCCTGTGCGGCCGATACGGTGCACGTAGTCTTCATCGACGTTGGGCAGCTCGAAGTTGACCACGTGCGGCAGTTGGTCGATGTCCAGGCCGCGGGCGGCGATATCGGTGGCGACCAGGATGCGTACGGAACCGGCCTTGAAGTCAGCCAGGGCCTTGGTGCGTGCGTTCTGGCTCTTGTTACCGTGGATGGCAACGGCGGTGAGGCCATGCTTGTCCAGGTACTCGGCCAGGCGGTTGGCGCCGTGCTTGGTGCGGGTGAACACCAGCACCTGTTCCCACGCGCCGTGGGTGATCAGGTGCGCCAGCAGCGAGCGCTTGTGGCTGGCGGCCAGGCGGAAGACCCGTTGTTCGATACGCTCGACCGTGGTGTTGGGCGGCGTGACTTCGATGCGCTCCGGGTTGTGCAGCAACTTGCCGGCCAGGGCAGTGATGTCCTGGGAGAACGTTGCCGAGAACAGCAGGTTCTGACGTTTGGCCGGCAGGCGGGCGAGCACTTTTTTCACGTCATGGACAAAGCCCATGTCGAGCATGCGGTCGGCTTCGTCCAGCACGAGGATTTCCACGTGGGACAAATCGACGCTGCCCTGGCCGCACAGGTCGAGCAAACGACCCGGGCATGCCACCAGCACGTCGACACCACGGGACATGGCCTGAACCTGAGGGTTCATGCCGACGCCGCCGAAGATGCAGGCGCTGACGAACTTCAAGTCGCGGGCATACAGCTTGAAGCTGTCGTGCACTTGGGCGGCGAGTTCGCGGGTGGGGGTCAGGACCAGTACGCGCGGTTGGCGCGGGCCGTGACGCTGGGATTTGTCCGGGTGACCGTTGGGGAACAACCGCTCCAGAATCGGGAGGGCGAAACCACCGGTTTTACCGGTACCTGTCTGCGCCGCAACCATCAGGTCGCGACCTTGCAACACGGCGGGAATGGCCCGCTGTTGCACCGGAGTAGGCTCGGTATAGCCCGCTGCCTCGATGGCGCGGACTAAAGCCTCGGAGAGACCGAGGGAAGCAAAGGACATGAGTAATCCTGTTTTAGTTAGGGCTTGGCCCAAAGGGATAATCTTGCCGGGCGTGAATGGCGCTTAGGGGAGCGTAATCCCGTCCGGTCCTGCTGTGTCTGGCGGGCACTCCACCGGCTCGCGCGGGCTGCAAAGCTGCGCTGTAGCGGGGTTGGGTGCCTTTTTCAAGACCCGAGCGGCCGGGCGTAAGCCTGGCGGAAAGGCCGGAGTATAACAGAGCAATCACTGCGCGCTGCTTTCCTGCTGCTCAACGGTGTAATCGAACGCGTTGATCGGGGTCGTTTGTGCCTGGATACCGCCGTATTTGGCGCTCAACGCGGCATAGGCCGGCTCTTGCTTGAAGCGCCTGAGCTCGGCGGCGAAGCGCTGGACCAGCAAATCCATGCCCGCGCCACGGCGTACGGCAAGAAACTGCGGCTGGCGGCTGACCACCACGGACGCCTGGCTGACCTTGCCCTCCAGGCCCAATTGTTTGATCAAGTGCTGCCCCACGCGACGGTCAGTGACCACCATGTCGATGCGCCCCAGCATGAGCTTGCCGAAGTTGGCTTCATGGCTGGGGGCCGGTTCACGCGCGAACGCGTTGGAGGCACTGAATGCCTCGCCATACAGGTAACCGGGCGAGACGCCGACGGTCAGGCCGCGCAGGTCGTCGAGGGTTTCGGCGGGGTGAGGGCGCTCGTTGGCATAGAACAGCACGAACTCGACCGCCGACAACGGTTCGCTGGGGTAGAGCAGCAAGGCGTCGCGCTCGTGGCTGTGGAAAATATCCAGCGCGCCGTCGGCGTGGCCCTGGTCGAGCATGGCCAGGCAACGCTTCCAGGGCAGGAACTGCCATTGCACATCCACACCGAGGCGCTGGAACACGACCACCGTGGTTTCATAGTCCAGGCCACGCATGGTGCCGTTGTCGTCGTAGACGTAGGGCGCCCATGGCTCGGTGACAATGCGCAATTTCTCGCCATGGGCCGCCAGGCTCAGGCAAGTGAAAAGCGCAGCGATCAACAACTTGAAAGTGACGGGCATACCCGGAGGTTACGACGCTCCCGGCATAAAGAGAAGCTCTGGCACGCGCTTTGGCGGGCGGGCTTATTTTGCCGGTGCGTCCATCAGGTGGGCATGGATCGCGGCACGGCGCTCGCCGAGAATCAGGCGCACCACCGGGTTGGCGAACCAGTGTTCGAGCTGGTGCGCGTCAATCGGACGCTGCTGGCGCTCTTCCTGGTTTTGTCGCGCCTTGTCCCACCAAACCGGGCCACAGGCCTGGTCGAACTCGTTTTCGTGTTCATAGCAACCGTAGAGAATCTCGCGGATGAACTGCTGCTGGTGCCTGGGCAACAACAGGGTAATCAGCTTGTACAGCGTGCGCTGCAAACGCGGCGGGCGCGGCAGGTGGGCGGAGACCTGGCGCGTGTCGGCCAGGGCCAGCGCACTGGTGGGCGCGGCGGCGTGCTTGGCGATCCAGGCCTTGACCTTGGCGCGAAACAGCTGCTTGCGGCTCCAGTAATGGTGGATCAGGTCCGGACACTCGCGCACGTTGAGCGTGCGATAGGCGGCGATGGACAGGCAGAACTCTTCCAGGGTGTAGGCGCCCTGGGCATGGGGGAACAGTTCATCCATCAACTCGATGGAACGGTCGAGGATGTGCGCGTCCTGTTGGGTCAGGCCCATCACGCCGGAGTTGAGGGTCATCATGTCGTCATCGGCCACGCCCATGTCGAGCAGGCGCTGGTGAAGCGCGGTGTAGAGAATGCTTTCGTGGTTGTCGCCGTACCGGGTGTAGAAGGCGTTGCACAGCAGCGTGCCCGGCTGCACGCGCTCGAACAAGGCCAGGGGGGAGCGGTGAAAAAACGTGTCGGTGTCGATCAGCAGCGCCACCGGCGATTCCTGCAGCACCTGGCGCAGCACCACGTGCTTGGTGCGAAAGTGATAACCGTGGGGTTCGCTCCAGCGTTTGCGGGTGGCTTCGTCCAGGGGGCGCACGCTTACCGGCAGCAGGCGATAGGGTTCGGGGTTGTCGCTGAATACCTGGATGTCCACGGCCGCATCGGGGTCGTCTTGCAGGAAGGCCAACGCGCTGGCGATGCTGAATACCGCTTCCTGGTGGTAGGTCTCGGCGCCGAAGACCAGGTAGACCAGCTGCGGGCGGGAAGTGGAAGGCACTGTATTCATGGACTGCGGGGTTCCCCTTGGATACCTGAAACGACAACGTAAAACGACAAAGGCCCTCGTCTGAACGAGGGCCTTGGCACCATCGGACAAGCCTTAGCGTGGCAGCTTGAGGTTGTTCCAGACGGCCAGGCTGGGTTCAGCCTGGTTCAGGGTATAGAAGTGCAACCCTGGCGCGCCACCTTGCAACAATTGCTCACACATCTCGGTGATGACCTGCTCACCGAACGCCTGGATGCTTTTGACGTCGTCGCCATAGGCTTCCAGCTGCTTGCGCACCCAGCGTGGGATCTCGGCACCGCAGGCGTCGGAGAAGCGCGCCAGCTTGCTGTAGTTGGTGATCGGCATGATGCCCGGCACGATCGGGATGTTCACCCCCATGGCCTGTACACGTTCGACGAAGTAGAAGTAGCTGTCGGCGTTGAAGAAGTACTGGGTGATCGCACTGTTGGCGCCGGCATTGGCCTTGCGCACGAAGTTCTTGAGATCGTCTTCGAAATTGCGCGCCTGGGGATGCATCTCCGGGTATGCGGCCACTTCGACATGGAAGTGATCGCCGCTTTCTTCGCGGATGAAGCTCACCAGGTCGTTGGCGTAGCGCAGCTCACCGCTGGCCATGCCCATGCCGGACGGCAGGTCGCCACGCAGGGCCACGATGCGCTTGATGCCGCTGGCCTTGTATTGGGTCAGCAGGCCGCGCAGGTCGGCTTTGCTGTCGCCCACGCACGACAAGTGCGGAGCGGCGGGAACGTTGACTTCACTTTCCAGCTGCAGCACGGTATTGATCGTGCGGTCACGGGTCGAACCGCCGGCGCCGTAAGTGCAGGAGAAGAAATCGGGGTTGTAGCTGGCCAGCACCTTGGCGGTGGCCATCAGTTTTTCATGCCCAGCATCGGTCTTGGTCGGGAAGAACTCGAAGCTGTAGCGACGGTCTTGGGACATGGTAATACCCTTTGAAACTCGGAAGCCGACTGTGCAACCCACCTGCACTGTAGGAGCGAGCTTGCTCGCGAAGAACCTGAGAGCGCCGCTGTAAACCAGAAGCGCTGCGTCATCGTTGGCGTTCTTCGCGAGCAAGCTCGCTCCTACAGGTAGAGCAGGTGGAGCTGATTACTTAGTAGCGATAAGCGTGCGGCTTGAACGGACCTTCAACGGTCACGCCGATGTAGTCGGCCTGGGTCTTGGTCAGTTGGGTCACAACGCCGCCGAAACCGCGAACCATTTCCAGGGCCACTTCTTCGTCGAGTTTCTTCGGCAGTACTTCCACGGTCAGGCGCTCGGCTTTCTGGGCGGGCGACAGGTCGGCGTACTTCTGCTGGAACAGGAAGATCTGCGCCAGTACCTGGTTGGCGAACGAGCCATCCATGATGCGGCTTGGGTGACCGGTGGCGTTGCCCAGGTTAACCAGGCGGCCTTCGGCCAGCAGGATCAGGTAGTCATCGTTCTGCGGGTCGAAATCACCGGCGCCGGTACGGTGAACCTTGTGGACCTGCGGCTTCACTTCTTCCCATGCCCAGTGCTTGCGCATGAAAGCGGTGTCGATTTCGTTGTCGAAGTGACCGATGTTGCAGACCACTGCGCGTTTCTTCAGGGCCTTGAGCATGTTCGCGTCACAGACATTGACGTTACCGGTGGTGGTGACGATCAGGTCGATCTTGCCCAGCAGGGCCTTGTCGATGCTCGCTTCGGTACCGTCGTTGATGCCGTCGATGAACGGCGACACCAGTTCGAAACCGTCCATGCAGGCTTGCATGGCGCAGATTGGGTCAACTTCGGACACCTTGACGATCATGCCTTCCTGGCGCAGGGACTGGGACGAACCCTTGCCCACGTCGCCGTAGCCGATGACCAGGGCTTGCTTGCCCGACAGCAGGTGGTCGGTGCCGCGCTTGATGGCATCGTTCAGGCTGTGACGGCAGCCGTACTTGTTGTCGTTCTTGCTCTTGGTCACCGAGTCATTGACGTTGATGGCCGGGATTTTCAGCTCGCCCTTGGCCAGCATGTCCAGCAGACGGTGCACGCCGGTGGTGGTCTCTTCGGTCACGCCGTGGACGCGGTCGAGAATCTGCGGGTACTTCTTGTGCAGCAGCTCGGTCAGGTCGCCGCCGTCGTCTAGGATCATGTTGGCATCCCAAGGCGCGCCATCCTTGAGGATGGTTTGCTCCAGGCACCACTCGTACTCTTCTTCGGTCTCGCCTTTCCAGGCGAATACCGGGATACCGGCGGCGGCGATAGCGGCAGCGGCCTGGTCCTGGGTCGAGAAGATGTTGCACGACGACCAACGCACTTCGGCACCCAGGGCAACCAGGGTTTCGATCAGCACGGCGGTTTGGATGGTCATGTGGATGCAGCCGAGAATCTTCGCGCCCTTGAGCGGCTGCTCAGCGGCGTACTTGCGACGCAGGCCCATCAGGGCTGGCATTTCGGATTCGGCGATAAAGGTTTCGCGACGGCCCCAGGCGGCGAGGGACATGTCGGCGACTTTGTAGTCGGTGAAATCTGCAGGCGTGTTGACAGCGCTCATGAAGAGCCTCCATTCGTAGTGTGCGAATGGGCGCCGTTGTGCGTTTAGTATCCAGCTGCAAGACCAGGCCGGACAACGCCCCATCCGAGCCTGACAGGCCAAGCCTGCTGCAGCGCCCCTCGGACAGGTGGCGGGAGAACGGTATCAACTGAAGATGACCGTTTTGAAACGGGGGCGATTATAGCCGTGTATGCGGCACTTCCCAAGCCTTTCCGTCGGCGGCATGAAGATCGCTCATGGGGGTGATAGCCAATGGCTCATAGAGCTTGGCTCCGGGCTCTGCCATGATGTTACCCATCATTTCGCAAGACGCTTTGGAGTGACCATGAACTTCCACACCCGCAAATGGGTAAAACCCGAAGACCTCAACCCCAACGGCACCCTGTTCGGTGGCAGCCTGCTGCGCTGGATCGACGAAGAAGCGGCTATCTACGCGATCGTGCAATTGGGTAACCAGCGCGTCGTGACCAAGTACATTTCCGAAATCAACTTTGTCAGCGCCTCGCGCCAGGGCGACATCATCGAGCTGGGCATCACCGCCACCGAGTTCGGGCGTACCTCCATCACCCTCACCTGTGAAGTGCGCAACAAGATCACCCGCAAGAGCATCCTGACCGTGGAGAAAATGGTCTTCGTGAACCTCGGTGAAGATGGCCTGCCGGCGCCCCATGGTCGCACTGAAATCAGATACGTGAAGGATCAGTTCAAGGAAGACAGTCTGTCCGAGTGACGACGTAGCGGTGTGATTTGCTTTACCAAATCATTCCGTACGGATCGTCACGAGACGCTTTCATCACTCAGGCTCACACCCTATGGAGAGCCTGTGTATGCAAGTGTTCAGTTCAAGTGCCCGGATTCAGCACTCATTGGATAACGAGGTCAAGTCGGCGGCCACGCCCGGCGCCAAGATGCCTCTGCTGGAGGGGGTGGGCGAGCGCAATGTGACGCTGCTGCGTGATGACCGGGGACGGGTCGAAGTGATTTTGTCGGCGGCGCCAGCCACCAGCCTGGTGCTCAGCGGCGGAGGAGCCAAGGGCATCGCTTTTTCGGGGGTGGTGCAGGCCCTTGAGCAGGCGGGAAAGCTGCAAGGCATCCAATTGGCTTGCGGCTCATCCGCCGGCGCGATTTCGGCGGCGTTGATCGCCAGTGGCTTGGGGGCGGCAGCCTTCGACAGGTTATGCGATAGCATTGATCTGCCGAGCCTGCTCAACAGCACGGATACCGTGACGGCGTGGATGCAGGACGCCAGTAGCACACTCGGCACGCTCATCGGCCGCTTGCCCGGTCCCGTCGGCCATGTGTCTCAGTTATTGGTGACATTGTTGCCGCGCCTGCAAACTGAAGCCTGTCCTCTGGAGGAGATGATCCGAAATGAGTCGCGCCGGTCGCTGCTTGCGCATATCGCGCAAAGCCCTCGGGACACCCGGCCCGCGCAAGTGATGAAGATTGCCGACAAGTTGAGTGCCGGCAGCGCACCGACGTTCGGTGACCTTGAGGTGTTGAACCGGTATATCCCCGCGATCAAGCAGCTGAGTATCACCGGCACCGGTATGTTTGCCGAGCGCCCGCAGTTGGTGGTGTTCAATGCCGATCTGACCCCACAGATGGACATCGCTCGGGCGGCGCATATTTCCGGTTCCTTGCCGGTGGTGTTCAAAAGCCCCGTGGAACAAGGTCATGGCTTTCAGGCCTCAGGTGAAATCACCGCGTTCAAGGACGGTGGCTTATTGCTCAATACCCCGGCGCCGGGTGTGGTGCACAGGTCATTTCCCGATAGTCCCTTGAACAAGCCTGAAGCGTTGATCGTCAAGTTTGAGCCCAGCACCAGCGAGACACCGGCGCGAAGCGGCAGCTTTCTCAGCAGTGTGGCCGATCGCGTCACCGGTGTTGCGCATTCGGCCGCTGAAGCCTTCCAGGAGAAAAAGCTCGAAGCGTTTGCCGATCAAGTCGTCACACTGCCGCTGAAGACCGAAGAAGGTGATTTTCGCGGCCTGCTCGGCGGCACCGTCAACTTCATTATGCAGGATGAGCACAAGCAACATTTGCAGGCCAAGGCGCGTCAAGCGGTGGAGATGCATTTGGAGCGCCGCTCCACAGCCCTTGAGCATCATGGGTTTCAAAGCCTGCATGACGCCGTGCTGGCCATGGATGATCGACTGCTCGCCAGCGTTCAGTCGGCGCTGCAAAAAGACGCGGACGCTGCGGATGTACTGACGTTCAGAAGCAACGCGCAGCAGGCGTTGCAAGCCTTGGATCAGGCGATCACCGAAGCGAATCAGGCCCACGATACGTTGATGTTTACGCCGCAAATCTCATCAGCGCTGCGCAACCTGGATGCCCTTGTACAACGGCCTGAGCAAATCGACTGGTTGGCAGGGCGACTCAATGGCGCCGATCAGCGCAACTTTCAGCAATTGCTGCAAATGGCGGCCAGGCAGGTCGCAGGCAGTGCGCCGCCGGTGTCCAAAGTCCTGGTCGGCGCTGTCGACCAGATGGGTGTGCGCGATATTGCGATCAAGGCAGACAACTTCACACGGGAGGTGATCTACCCTTCGTTGTTTCGGCCCGGCCAACCCGAGGCCAATGTCGAACTGCTCCATCTTACGGCTCAAGACTTGGGGTGGGCTACCACGCCCAACGAGTTCAATCGTGTGCTCGACACCCTCGGCGAGCGCTATAGCGCACGTAATAAACCATGGGATAAAGCGTCCGGTTCGACCACGGTGCAAATGGCCAGGGCGTGGAGGATTCCGGTTTAGTTGCGGGGCCACTGAACAGGTACGGTGGCCGCGTGTCGTAGCTACACGCCCCCCTTGGACTCCGGATAATCATGGCCACCGACGAAGCAGGTAAAACCCCCAATCTGTCGCAGGAAGAACAGCAGGACGTAGACGAAAACCAGCCGCCCCGCGCGGCGGTGCTGCACGAAATCATCCGTACCCAGGGCGACCAGGAACTGGAGCGCAGCGTCGCGGCGTTGTGGTGGTCTGCGCTGGCTGCCGGCCTGACCATGGGCCTGTCGCTGATGGCCATGGGATTGCTCAATTCGCGCCTGCCGGACGGCGAAGCGTTCAAGGTCATCGCCAGCTTTGGTTATTGCGCCGGTTTCCTCGCGGTGATCCTTGCGCGCCAGCAACTGTTTACCGAAAACACCCTCACCGCCGTGTTGCCGGTGATGAGCAAGCCGACCCTGGCCAATGCCGGGCGCCTGTTGCGCCTGTGGGCGGTGGTGCTGGTGGGCAACCTGTGTGGCACCCTGCTGGTGGCCTACGTGATGCTGCACCTGCCGATATTCGACACCAAGACCGACATGGCCTTCCTCGAAATCGGGCGCAAGATCATGGAAAACGACGCCGGCCAGATGTTCGCCAAAGGCATCGTCTCCGGCTGGATGATCGCCACCATGGTGTGGATGATTCCGTCGATGGAAAGCGCCAAGATGTGGATCATCATCCTGATCACCTACCTGATGGCGTTGGGCGATTTCACCCACATCGTGGTGGGCTCGGCGGAAGTGTCATACCTGGTGTTTGCCGGTGAACTGTCGTGGCATGACTTCTGGCTGGTATTTGCCGGCCCCACCCTGGCCGGCAATATCATCGGTGGCAGCTTTATCTTTGCATTGATCAGCCATGCACAGATTCGCAGTGAGGGCAGGTTGCCGGGCAAGAAGGCTGCGGACCCGAGGCATCCGCAGCAGGTCGACAAGGATCAGTGATGTTCTTCGGCCGTGGCCTCGGGTTCGCCCCGGGTCACGCGCTTGACCAGTTTGCCGATGCTCAGGCCCTGGAGCAGGATCGACGACAGCACCACGATATACGTGATGCTCAGCAGCAGGTCGCGTTCCGGGCCCAGCGGCAATGCCAGGGCCAGCGCTACCGAGACGCCGCCGCGCAACCCGCCCCAGGTGAGGATGCGGATAGTGCCGCGCGGGACCGTGCGCCAGCGTCGCAGCAGGAGGATCGCCGGGGCCACGGTCAGCAGGCGTGACAGCAGGATCGCCACCGCCAGCAAGCTGGCCGCCAATACGTGCAGCCAGTTGAAGGGCAGCAGCAGCAGTTCCATGCCGATCAGTGCGAACAGCAAGGCGTTGAGCATGTCGTCAAGCAACTCCCAGAAACCATCCAGATAGCGCCGCGTCATGTCGTTCATCGCCAGCTTGCGCCCCAGGTTGCCGATGATCAGGCCGGCCACCACCATCGCAATCGGTGCCGAGACGTGCAACTCGGTGGCCATCGCCGAGCCGCCGATCACCAGCGCCAGGGTCAGCATGACTTCGATCTGGTGTTGTTCGATGCTCTTGATCATCAGGTACACGAGGTAACCGATCAGCCCGCCGAATACCACGCCGCCAATCGCCTCATGGGCGAACAGCATTGCGGTGGCGCCCAGGGTCGGTGTTTCACCCAACTGCGCGATGCCCAGCAGTACGGTAAACACCACCACCGCTGTGCCGTCGTTGAATAGCGATTCGCCGACGATAGTGGTTTTCAGCGGCTTCGACGCATTGGCGGTACGCAGCACACCCAGCACCGCAATCGGGTCGGTGGGGGAGATCAGCGCGCCGAACAACAGGCAATACAGGAAGCTCACGTGCCAGCCGAACAGGGCAAAAATGTAGTACGCCAGGCTGCCGATCACGACGGTGGCGATCAAGACGCCAAAGGTCGCCAACAGTCCGATGGGCCAGCGGTAGCTGCGCAGGTCGCTCAAGTTGACGTGCAACGCGCCGGCGAACAGCAGGAACGAGAGCATCCAGTTCATCAGCAAATCGCCGAAGTCGATCTGGCCGATCAGTTGCTGGATGCGTTCCTCCAGGCCCGGGTAGCCGATGAAACTGAGGCCTTGCAGGAGCAACGAAAACAGCAGCGCAGTGACCATCACGCCGATGGTCGGCGGCAGGCCGATAAAACGGAAGTTCACATAAGTGAGCAGGGTGGTGAGGCAAATGAAGGCGGCAACAAGTTCAAGCATCCGGGGTCCTTGGGGCGGGGACGTAGAGGCGCACAGCGTGCGTCGCGAAGTCGTTTGGTATAAGAAGTCGTTTAGTATAAACAGGTGCAATTACCTGAAAGAACCTTTCGGCCGGTCACGGCTCATAGCTTGTGGGTGGGGCTGATTGGCACATGGGTGATGAAGCTTTGACTGCCTTGATAAATCTTAAAAGGGAATGACTGATGACAGTGGCTTTCTGGTGTGTGTTGATTGCGATATTTCTGCCGTACCTGTGTACGGGTGTGGCCAAGTTCAGTGAGGGCAAGTTTGAGCTGCGGCATAACCGCGACCCGCGCGCGTTTCTGGACACGGTCGGAGGCGTTGCCAAGCGTGCCCACAATGCGCAGCTCAATAGCTTTGAAGTGACCCCGGCCTTTGCGGCGGCGGTGATTATTGCCCATCTGGCCGGTACGGCCGAGTTGGTGACGATCAATGTGTTGGCGGTGCTGTTCATCACCAGCCGCCTGCTGTACATCATTTGCTACCTGGCGGACTGGGCGATGTTGCGTTCGCTGGTGTGGATTGTGGGGATGGCGCTGATTGCGAGTTTCTTCTTTGTTTCGATCTGAAGCCTGACGCGGAATCTTGCGGGAGGGGGCTGGCCGCAATGCCAGTCGGTTAAGCGCAGATCCCTGTGGTAGGGGGCTTGCCCCAATGCCGGTCGGTTGGCGCAGATCCCCTGTGGGAGGGGGCTGGCCCCAATGCCAGTCGGTTGGCGCAGATCCCCTGTGGGAGGGGGCTTGCCCCAATGCCAGTCGGTTAGCGCAGATCCCTTGTGGGAGGGGGCTTGCCCCCGATGGCGGCCTCTGGGCCGACCAGGATGCTGGATCAGACTGAGTACATATCCGTTTCTGCGGTAACGGCTGCT